>NZ_JBHTRI010000045.1:0-56115 GCF_042796085.1 Streptomyces sp. NPDC056452 | reverse complement strand
GCCCCGCTCAGTAATGAGCGGGGCGGGCCCCCGTTTGCAGTCACTGAACGCGCTGGATCGGATGAATCTTCTTAGCGTGGGTTCATGAACCACACGCCGCGCATCCGCACCGTAGTGAGCTGCACTCTGCTGGTCGTGACCCTGGTTGCAGGTGCGACCGCCTGTGGCGAACCCGATGGCCATCCGTTGTCGCTGAAGCCGTACGACGCGGCCGACCTGGTCTCCTTCAACGGCCCCTCCAAGGGCGAGAAGGCCGACCCCGACAAGCCCCTCGAAGTCACCGTCAAGGATGACGACGTACGCATCACCGATGTGACGGCCGTCGACACGCAGGGCCGCCATCTGGCGGGCGAACTCGCCGCCGACGGACGGCGGTGGCACTCCACCACCTCGCTCGCCGCCGGCACCCGGTACACCGTCAAGGTCTCCACCGAGAACGGGGACGGGGCCCCTGGCAGCCGCACCTACGCCTTCGGTACGACCTCGGCCAAGAAGTTCCTCAAGGTCGCCTTCGGCCCGCAGGCGGGCACCTACGGCGTCGGACAGCCCCTCACGGCGGAACTCAGCGCTCCGGTCAAGGACAAGGCGGCCAGGGCCACCGTGGAGCGCGGGCTGCAGGTCCGGTCCACACCCGCGGTCACGGGCTCCTGGTACTGGGTCGACGACAAGACCCTGCACTACCGGCCCAAGGAGTACTGGCCCTCCGCCGCCACCATCGACGTCCGCAGCAACCTCAAGGGCATCAAGGTCAGCAACGCCCTCTACGGGGCCGCCGCGAAGCCGCTGAAGCTCACCACCGGCGACCGCATAGAAGCGATCACCGACGCCTCCGACCACTCCATGACCGTGCTGCGCAACGGTGAGGTGATCAACACCCTGCCGGTCACCACGGGCAAGCCCGGCTTCGACACGCGCAACGGCGTCAAGGTGGTGCTGGCCAAGGAGCAGTTCGTACGCATGCGCGGGGAGAGCATCGGCATCGCCGCCGGCTCCTCGGAGTCGTACGACCTGCCCGTCTACTGGGCGACACGCGTCACCTGGAGCGGTGAGTACGTCCACGCGGCGCCCTGGTCGACCGGCTCACAGGGCAGCGCCAACGTCAGCCACGGCTGCACGGGCATGAGCACCGCCAACGCCCAGTGGTTCTTCGAGACCGTACGTGAGGGCGACATCGTCAAGGTCGTCGGGAGCGACGGCGAGACGATGACGCCGTTCGACAACGGCTTCGGCGACTGGAACCTGGACTGGGACGCCTGGCGGAAGGGCAGTGCGCTGCACGGGGGCGGCACACCGGACTCGGGCACCGACGTCGAGGCGGCGCGGCTGCGCCCCCAGGTCTGATCCGGGGGTGCCTCACCCCCGGGAAGGGCAGTGGCCCCTCTCAGGCCTCCACGGAGAGCCTGTTGCGCAGCAGGGCGGCCAGGGCGTCCGCGAAGTCGACCGGGTCGACCGGATGGGTCACCGCGGAGTCGGCACGGCTCCACGTGGCCAGCCAGGCGTCCTGGGGGCGCCCGATCAGCAGGAGCACCGGCGGGCAGTCGAAGATCTCGTCCTTGATCTGCCGGCAGACGCCCATACCGCCCGCCGGAGCCGTCTCGCCGTCCAGCACGCAGACGTCGACACCGCCACCGTCCAGCGCGCTCAGGACGGCCGGGAGGGTCGCGCACTCCAGGAACTCCACCTGAGGCACGTCGGCCGCAGGCCTGCGGCCCGCGGCCAGCCTCACCTGCTCACGGGTGTTGGCGTCGTCGCTGTAGACCAGGACCGTGGCGGTCGGCTGCATTGTTCCTCCGTGACATCCGTGTCTTCGGGGCGCTCTGAGCTCTCGGGGCATGAACCGTTGGGCGGATCGTACTCCGGCGGACAGCCTGTCAGCACCGGTAATGACAGCGTTTCGCTGGGCCGTTCGGTGAGGACACACCCCACTGACACACCGAACGGCACCCCCCGGAGTGAGGGCGGGATAAGCGACCGACATAATGTCGGTCGTGGCGACAGCAACGACAGTAGAAACCGGGCACGCGCACCCGTCGGTCAATCGGCCGAACCTCACCAGCGTCGGAACCATCATCTGGTTGAGTTCCGAGCTGATGTTCTTCGCGGCCCTCTTCGCGATGTACTTCACCCTGCGATCGGTGATGGGACCCGCTCACTGGAAGGAGATGGCTCACCATCTGAACTTCCCGTTCTCGGCGACGAACACCACGATCCTGGTGCTTTCCTCTCTCACCTGCCAGCTCGGCGTATTCGCCGCGGAGCGGGGCGATGTGAAGAAGCTCCGCACCTGGTTCATCATCACGTTCGTGATGGGTGCGATCTTCATCGGAGGCCAGGTCCTCGAGTACACCGAGCTGGTCAAGGAGGCGGGTCTCTCCCTGTCCTCCGACCCGTACGGCTCGGTGTTCTACCTGACGACCGGCTTCCACGGTCTGCATGTGACAGGCGGTCTCATCGCCTTCCTGCTCGTACTCGGCAGGACATACGCGGCCTCGAGATTCACCCACGAGCAGGCCACCGCCGCCATCGTCGTGTCCTACTACTGGCACTTCGTCGATGTCGTCTGGATCGGCCTGTTCGCCACGATCTACATGATCAAGTAACCGGGCTCGCACCCACCCACCATCGACGCAGAAGATCCTGACACCGGGGTAATCCGTGAAAAAGCTCTCCGCACGACGACGCCATCCGCTGGCGGCGGTCGTCGTACTACTCCTCGCGCTGGCGGCTACCGGGGGGCTGTACGCCGCGTTTGCGCCTGCGGGTAAGGCGCAGGCCGACGAAACCGCCCAGTCCCTCGCCATCGACGAGGGCAAGAAGCTCTACTCCGTAGGCTGCGCCAGCTGCCACGGAACCGGCGGTCAGGGCACCTCCGACGGGCCGTCCCTCGTGGGCGTCGGCTCCGCCGCCGTCGACTTCCAGGTCGGTACCGGACGTATGCCGGCCCAGCAGCCGGGTGCCCAGGTACCGAAGAAGCCGGTCATCTACTCCCAGGCCGAGATCGACCAGCTCGCGGCGTACGTCGCGTCCCTGGGCGCCGGTCCGATCACCCCGACCGACAGCCAGGTCGACCCCGCGGGCGCCGACGTGGCCAAGGGCGGCGACCTGTTCCGTACGAACTGCGCGCAGTGCCACAACTTCACAGGTGAGGGCGGCGCGCTGACACACGGCAAGTACGCCCCGAACCTCGAAGGCGTGAGCCCGAAGCACATCTACCAGGCCATGCAGACCGGCCCGCAGAGCATGCCGTCCTTCCCCGACAGCACCATGCCGGAGCAGGAGAAGAAGGACATCATCGCGTACATCAAGACCGTCAACGGCGATGATGCCGAAACCCCAGGCGGCCTCAGCCTCGGTGGTCTCGGACCGGTCAGTGAAGGTCTGTTCGCGTGGGTCTTCGGGCTCGGCGCCCTCGTCGCAATTGCCGTTTGGGTCGCGGCCCACACCGCTAAGGCCAAGAAGTCATGAGTAGCCAAGAGATTCCAGAAGAGGTCCTGCCCGCAGAGCAGGACACCGCGCACGGCGCGGTAGAGGGTGCCGGCGATCCGTTCGCCGACCCCGGGCTGCCGGCCCACCGGCCGCGCATCCAGGACATCGACGAACGTGCCGCGCGCCGCTCCGAGCGAGCCGTCGCCTTCATGTTCACGCTGTCCATGCTGGCGACGGTGGCGTTCATCGCCTCCTACGTCATCTTCCCGGTCGACCAGATCGTCTACATCTGGCCGTTCGGGCACGTGAGCTCGCTCAACTTCTCCCTGGGCCTGACCCTGGGCGTGGCGCTCTTCTGCATCGGAGCGGGGGCCGTCCACTGGGCGCGCACCCTGATGTCCGACGTGGAGGTCGCCGACGACCGGCACGCCATCGAGGCCGAGCCCGAGGTCAAGGCGAAGGTTCTCGCCGACTTCGCGGACGGTGCCGCGGAGTCGGCGATCGGGCGGCGCAAGCTGATCCGCAACACCATGTTCGGCGCGCTGGCCCTGGTGCCGCTCTCCGGCGTCATGCTGCTGCGCGACCTCGGCCCGCTGCCGGAGAAGAAGCTCCGCGTGACCCTGTGGGCCAAGGGCAAGCAGCTCATCAACATGAACACGATGGAGCCGCTTCGTCCCGAGGACGTCGTCGTCGGTTCGCTGACCTTCGCCATGCCCGAGGGCCTGGAGGAGGACGCGCACGACTTCCAGACGCAGATCGCCAAGGCCGCCCTGATGATCATCCGCATCGAGCCGGACAACATCAAGGACAAGCGCGAGCGTGAGTGGGCCCACGAGGGAATCGTGGCCTTCTCCAAGATCTGTACCCACGTCGGCTGCCCGATCAGCCTGTACGAGCAGCAGACGCACCACGTGCTCTGCCCGTGCCACCAGTCCACCTTCGACCTCTCCGACGGCGCCCGCGTCATCTTCGGTCCGGCCGGTCACGCCCTTCCGCAGCTGCGGATCGGTGTGAACAGCGAGGGCAACCTCGAGGCGCTCGGCGACTTCGAAGAGCCCGTCGGTCCTGCCTTCTGGGAGCGCGGATGACTACTGCGACGGATTCAAAGCGCAAGGCGCCCGCCGGTGAGCGGGTAGCCGACTGGGCGGACGGCCGGCTGGGCATCTACGGCCTGGCCAAGGCCAACATGCGCAAGATCTTCCCGGACCACTGGTCCTTCATGCTCGGTGAGATCTGCCTCTACAGCTTCATCATCATCATCCTCACGGGTGTGTATCTGACGCTGTTCTTCCACCCGAGCATGAACGAGGTCGTGTACCACGGCTCGTACGAGCCGATGCAGGGCATCCGGATGTCCGAGGCCTACGCCTCGACGCTGGACATCAGCTTCGACGTCCGCGGTGGTCTGCTCGTACGGCAGATCCACCACTGGGCCGCGCTGATCTTCCTGGCCGGCATGTTCGTGCACATGATGCGCGTCTTCTTCACGGGTGCGTTCCGCAAGCCCCGTGAGATCAACTGGATGTTCGGCTTCCTGCTGTTCGTCCTGGGCATGTTCACCGGGTTCACCGGCTACTCGCTCCCGGACGACCTGCTCTCCGGTACGGGTGTCCGCTTCACCCAGGGCGCCATCCTGGCGACGCCGATCGTCGGTACGTACCTCTCGATGTTCCTGTTCGGCGGGGAGTTCCCCGGCGGCGACTTCGTGGCCCGGTTCTACTCGATCCACATCCTGCTGCTGCCGGGCATCATGCTCGGCCTGGTCGTGGCCCACCTGATCCTGGTCTTCTACCACAAGCACACGCAGTTCGCGGGTCCCGGCAAGACCAACAAGAACGTCGTCGGCATGCCGCTGCTGCCGGTGTACATGGCGAAGGCCGGAGGGTTCTTCTTCCTCGTCTTCGGTGTCATCACCGTCATCGCGGGCATCGCCTCGATCAACCCGATCTGGGCACTCGGCCCGTACCGCCCGGACCAGGTGTCCACCGGCGCCCAGCCCGACTGGTACATGGGCTTCGCCGAGGGTCTGATCCGAGTGATGCCGGGCTGGGAGATCAACCTGTGGGGCCACACGCTCGTCCTGGGTGTGTTCATCCCGCTGACGGCCTTCGGCCTGGTGCTCGCGGCGATCGCGGTCTACCCGTTCATCGAGTCCTGGGTCACCGGGGACAAGCGCGAGCACCACATCCTGGACCGCCCGCGCAACGCCCCGACCCGTACGGCCTTCGGTGTCGCATGGATCACGGAGTACGTGATCGTCTTCATCGGTGGTGGAAACGACCTGTGGGCCACGCACTTCCACCTGTCGCTGAACGCCATCTCGTGGTTCGTCCGGATCTTCATCTTCGTCGGCCCGGTCATCGCGTTCATCGTGACGAAGCGGATCTGCCTCGGCCTCCAGCGCCGCGACAGGGACAAGGTGCTGCACGGACGCGAGTCCGGCACCATCAAGCGCCTGCCGCACGGTGAGTTCGTCGAGATCCACGAGCCGCTCAGCCAGGGCCAGCTGCACACGCTCACCGCGCACGAGCAGTACAAGCCGGTCGAGATCGGCCCGACGGTCGACGAGAACGGTGTCGAGCGCAAGCCTTCGGCGCTGCAGAAGCTGCGGGCCAAGCTCAGCAAGAGCTACTACGGCGAGCAGAGCCAGATCGCCAAGCCCTCCGCCGAGGAGTACAAGGAGATCACCAGCGGCCACGGCCACCACTGATCACCTGAGCTGATCGCCACAGCAGGAGCCCCGTCCATTCGATGGACGGGGCTCTTCGCTGTCCCCGGGGCTGGATAGGGTGGGGGGATCCCTTTATCGGCTGTGGACCCCAGGAGCGGACCATGAACGTTGTGACCCCGGACGGCGGCGACAGCGTGGCGGACCGTTCCTGGCCCGGCGTGCTGATGCCCCTCCTGCGCGGCGAGAGCCTCACGGCCGAGGACACCGCGTGGGCCATGGACCGCATCATGAGCGGCGAGGCCACCGACGTACAGATCGCCGGCTTCGTGATCGCACTGCGCGCCAAGGGCGAGACCGTCGACGAGGTCACCGGACTCGTACGCACCATGTACGAGCACGCCCACACCATCCAGGTGCCCGGCCGCACCGTCGACATCGTGGGCACCGGCGGCGACCTGGCCAAGACGGTCAACATCTCCACCATGTCGGCGATCGTCGTCGCCGGGACCGGCGCCAAGGTCGTCAAGCACGGCAACCGCGCCTCCTCCTCGGCGAGCGGGGCCTCCGACGTGCTCGAGAAGCTCGGCGTCAACCTCGAGCTGACCCCGCAGGGCGTCGTCCGGGTCGCCGAGGAAGCGGGCATCACCTTCTGCTTCGCGGTGAAGTTCCACCCCGCCCTGCGGCACGCGGCGAGGGCTCGCAAGGAGCTCGGCACGCCGACCACCTTCAACATCCTCGGCCCGCTCACCAACCCCGCCCAGGTGCGCTCCCAGGCCGTCGGCGTCGCCGACCTCAAGATGGCGCCCATCGTCGCGGGTGTGCTCGCCGACCGGGGTAATTCGGCGCTGGTCTTCCGGGGCGACGACGGCCTCGACGAGCTGACCACCACGGCGACCTCCCGGGTCTGGATCGTCCGGGACGGCGCCGTGCGCGAAGAGGCCTTCGACCCGCGGGACGTCGGCCTGGAGCTGGTACCGGTCTCGGCGCTGCGCGGTGCCGACGCCTCGTTCAACGCGGACGTCGCCCGGCGGATGCTGGACGGGGAGACAGGTCCCGTACGCGAGGCGGTGCTCCTCAACTCCGCCGCCGCGCTGGTCGCGCTCGACCCGGGCGAGGGCACGCTGAACGAGCAGATCGCGGCCGGGATCGCGCGGGCCGCGGAATCGATCGACTCGGGTGCCGCCAAGCGCGCGCTGGAGCGCTGGGTGGCTGCCAGCAACGCCTGAGGCCAGGCAGGGTGAGGCGGGGCGCAGTCCGGATCGCGGACTGCGCCCTTGCGCATGTGGCCACGTATGGCAAGATGCTGCGCAGGTCATGAGTGACAGCGAATAAGCCCCGGCTCGCTGTCCGGCAACCCTCCGTCCGTGGCGGGGTGCCCCGGGTGAAGACCAGGCCGCAGGCAGCGAGGTCTGTGGCAAGCGCGGGCCCCTAGGCATCTGTGAATGCCATCCCCCGGGGTCCTGGTCCCCAGGGAGCCTCTTGTGAGCAAGCGAATGCGATAGGGCTCAACGCCCTTCTCCGCGCACCCTTTTCTCTTTTCCCTGCGCTGCCGCGTATCTGCCGGCGCCGGGATTTCGCCTGCCTGTTACGGGAGTTCGCCATGTCTGTCTCCACCGCTGCCGCCGACCAGTCCATTTGTGCCCCGCTGCCGGTCCTGGGGGCGGATGTCACCGTTCCGCTGGTTACGGGCGGCGAAGTCACCTATGCCGCCCTCGACTACGCGGCGAGCGCCCCGGCCCTGCAGCGGGTGTGGGACGACGTGGCCGCCTACGCCCCGTACTACGGCAGCGTGCACCGCGGCGCCGGCTACCTCTCGCAGCTCTCCACGGACCTCTTCGAGAGCAGCCGCGTCACCGTCGCGGAGTTCCTCGGCTGCCGTGCCGAGGACCAGGTGGTCTTCACCCGCTCGACGACGGACTCCCTCAACCTGCTGGCCGCCGCACTCCCCGCCCACTGCCAGGTGTTCGTGTTCGAGACCGAGCACCACGCCTCGCTGCTGCCCTGGCGCGACGCCCGGGTGACCTGCCTCGACGCCCCCAGGACCCCCGCCGAGGCCGTCGTGACGCTGGAGCGTGCGCTGGCCGACCGCGACCCCTACGGGCCCGCACTGGTCTGCGTCACCGGCGCGTCGAACGTCACCGGCGAACTGTGGCCGGTGAAGGAACTGGCCGCCGCCGCCCATGCGCACGGTGCCCGGATCGTCCTCGACGCCGCGCAGCTGGCCCCCCACCACCCGGTGGACATCGCGGAGCTGGACGTCGACTGGGTCGCCTTCTCCGGGCACAAGCTGTACGCGCCGTTCGGCTCGGGCGTCCTCGCGGGCCGGGCCGACTGGCTGCGGGACGCGGAGCCGTACCTCGCGGGCGGCGGCGCCTCCCGCAAGGTCGCCCGGCGCGCCGACGGCGGCGTGGACGTGGAGTGGCACACCACGGCGGCCCGGCACGAGGCCGGATCGCCCAACGTGATCGGCGTCTACTCCATCGCGGCGGCCTGCAAGGCCCTGACCGAGGCCGGGTTCGACCAGCTCGTCGCGCGTGAGCAGCAGCTCGTCACCCGGGTCCGTGAAGGCCTGGCCGAGG
The DNA here is from genome assembly GCF_042796085.1 of Streptomyces sp. NPDC056452. Classification (NCBI taxonomy): domain Bacteria; kingdom Bacillati; phylum Actinomycetota; class Actinomycetes; order Kitasatosporales; family Streptomycetaceae; genus Streptomyces; species Streptomyces sp. NPDC056452. The sequence goes on along the minus strand of NZ_JBHTRI010000045.1, from coordinate 47,439 downwards.
TCCCCGCGGTCAAGGTGCTCTCCCTGTTCGGCGACGACGCCCCGAGGGTCGGAGTCATCTCCTTCGTGGTGGAGGGCTGGAACAGCTCGCACTTCGCCGCGGCGCTCTCCGCGGAGTACGGCATCGGGGTCCGCGACGGCCTGTTCTGCGCCCACCCGCTCGTACGGACCCTGCTGGGCAGTGAGCCGCAGGACCCGGGCGAGTGCGGTGCCCCGGAGGCCGAGCCGGGCGAGCGGTCCCTCAACGCCATCCGGGTGAGCTTCGGGGCCGGTACGCCGGACGAGCACATCGAGCGGTTCCTGGGCGCGGTCCGCGAGCTGGTGGGCGCGGGTGCCCGGTGGACCTACCGCACCGAGGACGGCCGCTGCGTCCCGGACAGGGGTGCGGCGCAGGTCTGACCGGGCCGCGTACGACTTCGGCCGGGGACGGGAGGCAACTGCCCCGTCCCCGGCCGAAGCCGTACGCGCCGTCCGTCCTACGCGTCGAGACCGATGGCGAAGGCCGCCTCGAGGTCGTGCTGCGAGTACGTCCGGAACGCCACGTGTGTGTCGGTGCCCTCGACACCGGGGATCTTGCTGATCCGGCCCGGAATGACATCCGCCAGATCGTCGTGCCTGGCCACCCGGACCATGGCGATCAGGTCGTACGTACCGGTGACCGAGAAGACCTCGCTGACGCTGTCCAGCGCGGCGACGGCCTCGGCGATCTCGGGAATCCGGTCCACGCTGGTTTTGATGAGCACGATCGCGGTGATCACGGCTGGCTTTCTCCCTCGGTGGCCGTGGCTGGAGACTTCACTCTAGCCCCACCCCGGTAGCGCCCCCAGGCGTAGAGGAACCCGGCCGCGAAGCCCGCGACATGGGCGAGGTAGGCCACGCCGGGGCCGCTGCCCGCGCCCTGCGCCGCCAGCCACTGCAGCGCGAACCAGAAGACGAGCACGATCCAGGCCGGGAAGCGCAGGGGCAGGAAGAAGAGGAACGGGAAGAGGCTGGTGACCCGGGCCCGTGGAAAGAGGTACAGGAACGCGCCGAGCACCGCCGAGATCGCCCCCGACGCGCCCACCAGGGTCTGGTCGGATCCGGAGTGCGCGACCGCGTAGACGACCAGGGCCAGATAGCCGCAGCAGACGTAGAAGAAGACGAACTCGGCCCGGCCCATGCGTTCCTCGGCCATCGCCCCGAACACGTACAGGAACAGCATGTTGCCCAGCAGGTGCAGCCAGCTCCCGTGCACGAAGAGGGCGGTCAGCGGGGTGAGGGCCGCGTGCGCGGAGCCGTCCAGGAGTTCACTGGGGATCACGCCCCACCGCTCGAAGTACCCGGCCTGCGCGGCGAGCAGGGCGTCCGCGGTGCCGTACGCCGGGTTGAACCCGGAGAGCGGGCTGATCAGGAACACGGCGGAACAGACGGCGATGAGCCCGTAGGTGACCGGTGCGCCGCCCGCCGAGGCCGCGAACTCCCTCGCCCGCTCACGCCACCCGGCATCCCGCCCATCGATCACGTACAGAGCATGACGCACCGGCGGAGAACGTGACAGATCGCCTCGCCGTGCCACCGGGTAAACGCGAGGCCGTAGGGTTACCGCAGGACATTCGCAGTTCGACGGCGCACCGCGAGATCGAAGACCTGGGCAGTACGAGCTCGACGAAAGAGGACGCAACGATGACGACGGTTCCCACGCCGACCGACGGGACCCGCTGGCGCTGCACGCTCTGCGGCAATCTCACCCGCTTCGATGTGACGCGCTCCTCCAAGGTCGTGGAGTACGTCCACCTCGACCTGGCCGGGGAGTCGAGTGTCGAGGAGCGGGAGGTGGTCAGTGAGACCATCGAGTCGGTGCGCTGTCGTTGGTGCAACGCGGTGGACCAGATCGAGCTGGTCGACAGGCCGGGTGCCGACTCCTGACGGGGCCGTGCGGACAGACATATTGGGGTGATGGATGGTGGAGCAGCCGACAGGCGGCGCCGGACCGGCCGACGCGGCCGACGGCGCCGCGGAGTCGCTCGACCGTCCGCTGCCCGAGGGCGTGCGCCGCAAGGTCGTGGCGCTCGTCTCCGACGCGTTCGGCGGCCTGACCGTCGGCGAACTTCCCCCTCAGCTCAGGCAGTACGCCCGCTTCACCCCGAGCAGGCGCGCCAAGTTCGCGGGCAACGCCATGGCGGCCGCCCTCGAGAGCGACCCGGTCTTCCGCCGGCGCATCGGTGAGCGGATCGGCCAGGGCCAGCCGGAGCTGGCCGCCGCGCTGGAGTCCGGCGCGCCGCCCGCGGCCGCCGATCCGGTCGACGTGGCCGCCGCGGCGTACGTGCTGCGGCCGGCCGGCTGGGTCAAGCTGGTGGCCGCGGCGGGCGAAGAGGTGCAGCGGGCCGACGCCGAGCGGGTGGACGAGGAGACCCGGCGCGAGCTGGAGAGGCTGCGCGAGGAGCTCGCCCACGCCCGCAGCCACACCAGGAACGAGACCGAGCGGCTGCGTTCGGAACTGGACGCGGCCCGCAAGGAAGCGGAATCCCTGCAGCGCAAACTGCGCAGCGCCCTCAGCGAGGTGAAGCGCGGCGAGGCGGCCCTGCGCAAGGGCAGCGCGGAGGCGGACACCGTGCGCGCCGAGGCCGCCGCCCAGGTGTCCGCCGCCGAGAGTGAGTCCCGGCGGCTGAAGGCGCGCCTGGCCGAGGCGGAGACCTCTGTCGAGGCGAGCCGCAGAGCGGCCAGGGAAGGGCGTTCCGTCGAGGACATGCGGCTGCGGCTGCTCCTGGACACCGTGCTCGACGCCGCTCAGGGACTCCGCCGTGAACTGGCGCTGCCGCCCTCGTCGATCCGCCCGGCCGACAGTGTCGAGGCGGTGGAGCCGGGCCGGATGTCCCCGAAGGACATTGCGGCCAGGGCCCTTTCGGAGACGGATCCGGCGTTGCTCGACCAGCTGCTCGCGCTGCCGCAGGCGCATCTGATCGTGGACGGCTACAACGTCACGAAGACCGGCTATCCGCAGATGCCGCTGGAGAAGCAGCGGTTGCGGCTCCTGGGCGGCCTCTCGGTCCTCGCCGCACAGACGGGCGCCGAGATGACCTGTGTCTTCGACGGGGCCGAACTGGCCGCACCCGTCCTGCTCGCACCGCCGCGCGGAGTGCGTGTGCTGTTCAGCAAGGCGGGCGTGACGGCCGACGAGCTGATCAGGCAGCTGGCCCGCGCGGAACCGCCGGGCAGACCCGTCGTGGTGGTGTCCACCGACCGGGAAGTGGCCGACGGGGTGGCGAAGGCGGGCGCCCGGCCTGTCGCGTCCGCATTGCTCCTGAAGCGCCTTTCGCGCGTCTAGTTCGTCATGTGCCGCATGTGTGACTTGCCGGAATTTTGGGAACGTACCGTCAAGTCGCCACTACACGCGGTGTGATGAAAGTAAAGAAGTGCCTGGTGTGACGAGATTTTTCTTGTGAGGATTTGAACTGATCACAGGATGGTCACTAGGGTCAGGCCTCGAACCTTCGCACGGTTGATCACCCACCAGGGGTGACAGCGAAGGAACCGCCGAGTCCGTGACGTGCACGGAGCCGGGGATTCAGTCCCCCACAGCCCGGTAGGCGGCTCGAGGAAGAAGGAGCTCGCCTTCGTGGCGTCCCACCGTCGTCCCAAGCAGCCGAGCCGCACCCGCGTGACCGTGCTCACCGCGACCGCCGCTGCGGCCGTGGCCCTCACTTCCCAGGCTGCGCACGCCGATCCCAAGCCGACCAAGAACGAGGTCAAGGCGAAGGTCGACAAGCTCTACCACGAGGCCGAGGCCGCCACCGAGAAGTACAACGGGGCCAAGGAGCAGCAGGACAAGCTCAAGAAGCAGGTCGACGCGATCCAGGACAAGGTCGCCCGCGGCCAGGACGAGGTCAACACCATGCGCGGCGAGCTCGGTTCGCTCGCCACCGCGCAGTACCGCTCCGGTGGGATCGACCCGTCCGTCCAGCTCTTCCTCGCCTCGGACCCGGACACCTTCCTCGACCAGGCTTCGGCGCTCGACCAGCTGACGGCCAAGCAGACCGAGTCGCTGCAGAAGATCCAGTCCAAGCAGCGCACCCTCGCGCAGCAGCGCAAGGAAGCGCAGGCGAAGCTCGGCGACCTCGCCGACGTCCGCAAGACGCTGGGTGAGAACAAGAAGAAGTTCCAGGGCAAGCTCGCCGACGCCCGGGAGCTCCTGAACACCCTCACCGCCGCCGAGCGGGCCAAGATGGCCGCGGACGACCAGCGCGCCAGCCGCGCCGCCGGTGAGCGTGTCAACCTCGGCAACGAGGTCCCCGCGTCGGCTCTCGGCGGTGCCGCCCTCCGGGCCGCCGCCACGCAGCAGGGCAAGCCGTACGTCTCCGGCGGCACCGGCCCGAACTCGTTCGACTGCTCGGGTCTGACCCAGTGGGCCTACGCCCAGGCCGGCGTCCAGATCACCCGCACCACGTACACCCAGATCAACGACGGTGTCCGGATCGGCCGCAGCGCCCTGAAGCCGGGCGACCTGGTCTTCTTCAACAACACCTCGCACGTGGGCCTGTACGCGGGCAACAACCAGATCCTGCACGCCCCGAAGCCGGGCACCGTGGTCCGCTACGAGTCGATGGACTACATGGGCACCTTCCAGTTCGGCGTGCGGATCTGACGCCCGAACGGGCGAATCGCCGCACCCTTCGCTGAGCCCCGCCCCGCCGGAGACCGACAGGTCACCGGCGGGGCGGCGCTGTTTGCCCCCTTCCCGGGCCCGGCGTGGCCTTTGGCCGCTCCGTGGTCGGCCGGTTACTGTCTGCGCTGCCGTGCAGCTCCCGGTCGTCGGTCCGCCCTCCAGGGCGGCAGGGGCTGCGCACATCTGCGTACAGCGGAAGGGAGTGCGGCTTCCTGTGGTGTCGCATCGCCGTCCCACCCGGCCCGGCCCCGCCAGGGGCATCGGGGCCACCGTCCTGTCGGCCGCCGCGGCCACCGCGGCGGCCACCCTCGGCGCAGCCCCGGCGGGCGCCGAACCGCAGGACACGCGGGAGAGCACGAAGGCCAGGGTCGACCGGCTGTACGGGGAGGCCGAGCGCGCCACCGAGCACTTCAACAAGGCCCGGGAGAACGTCGGCCTGCTGCGCGGAGAGGTGGACAGGGCCCAGGACGCGGCGGCCCGCGCCCAGGAGGGCATCAACCGGATGCGGACCGCCCTCGGCTCCATGGCGGGCGCGGAGTACCGCTCGGGCGGCATCGACCCCTCGCTCGCGCTGCTGCTCTCCTCGGACCCGGACACCTTCCTGGACCGGGCCGCCGCCCTGGACCGGCTGGGCGACCGCAGGGCCGTCCTGCTCCACAAGCTCCAGCAGGCCCAGCGCAGGATCGCCCAGACCCGTGCCGAGGCCACCGGCGCCCTCGCCGGGCTGGAGCGCAACCGGGCGGCCGTCACCCGGCACAAGCGCACCGTCGAGGGCAAGCTGGCCCGGGCCCGGCAACTGCTGCACTCGCTGCCCGCCGAGGACCGCGAGAGCCTCGGCCGCGCCTCGCGGTCCGCCGGGCAGGAGGCGTTTCCCGCTTCCGGTACCGCCTCCCCGCGCGCCCTGGCGGCCCTCATGGCGGCCCGGCAGGCGCTCGGCAGCCCGTACGTGTGGGGCGCCGACGGCCCGTCCGCGTTCGACTGCTCCGGTCTGATGAAGTGGGCGTACGCCCAGGCCGGGGTCAGCCTGCCGCGGACCTCGCAGGCCCAGCGGCACGCGGGCCGCATGGTGCCGCTCGCGGAGGCCAGGCCCGGGGACCTCGTCGCCTACCGCGCCGACGCGAGCCACATCGGGATGTACGCGGGGAACGGCCAGGTCATCCACGCCCCGTACCCCGGTGCCCCGGTGCGCTACGACCCCGTCGGCATGATGCCCGTCTCCTCGGTGACCCGCGTCTGACCGTACGATCGGCTGGATGGCTGTTCGGACGCGGAACGCGCGGCGGGGGTGCACCCGCACACGGAGCACGGCGGGCGCCGTGCTCGCCGGGCTGCTCCTCGCGGCCGCCTGCTCCGCGCCGCAGGACTCCGCGGCCGGCCTCACCGCCGAGGACGTCGGCGCCACCCTGGACCGCAGGGCCGCCGCGGTGATGGGGCACGACACCGACGCCTACCTGGCCTCGCTCGACCCGCGGGCCACGTCGTTCCGGGCGGCCCAGCGCACCGAGCTGGAGAGCATGGCCGACGTACCCCTGGAGTCCTGGGCGTACAAGGTGAAGGACGTGACCGGGAAGGGTTCCGACCGGGTCACCGCCGACGTCGAGCTGCGCTACCGGTTCAAGGGCTACGACAAGGCCCCGATGTCCTCGGCCCGCACGGTGGAGCTGGTACGCCGCGGCGAGGACGGGCCCTGGTACATCGCCGCCGATCGGGCCGGCAAGGACGCTCCGGGGCTGCTGTGGCAGCAGGGCGACGTCCAGGTCGTCCGCGGCACGCACAGCCTCGTCCTCGGTGTCGGCCGCCGCGAGGGGGAGCTGCGCCGGATCGCGGACACCGCGGACCGTGCCGTGCCGGCCGTCTCCGCCGTCTGGCCGGAGCCCTGGGCGGAGCGCGTGGTCGTGCTCGTACCGGACTCCGTGGAGGACATGGCGGGCCTCCTCGGCTCACCCGTGGCGAGCTACCGCGGCATAGCGGCCGTCACCACCGGTGAGGTCGGCGGCACGGGCCGGGCACCCGCGGACCGGGTGATCGTCAACCCGCAGGCGTACGGAATGCTCGGCGAGTTCGGTCAGCGGGTCGTCCTCACCCACGAGACGGCCCACGTGGCCACCAGGGCGCACACCTCCGCGGCCACACCGGTATGGCTCTCCGAGGGCTTCGCCGACCGGGCCGCCTACCTCCAGGAGAGCCGCACCGCCGAGGAGATCGCACCCGAGCTGGCCGGCGCGGTCCGCCGCGCCGAGCTGCCCGCCGGGCTGCCGGTGGACGAGGACTTCGGCTTCGGCGGGGACGCGGCCACCCTCGCGAAGGCGTACGAGGGCGGCTGGCTGGCCTGCGAGCTGATCGCGCAGGACTGGGGCGAGGAGAAGCTGATCGCCTTCTACAAGGCCGTCGGGGCCCGTTCCGGGCGGGACGGGGCGGTGGAACAGGCCATGCGGACGGAGCTCGGGACGACTCCGGAGGACTTCACGGTGCGCTGGCGGGAGTATCTGCGCGAGCGGCTCGGCTGAACCGTCCCTCGCGCCCGGTCCGCACCCCCGGTACCGTCTCGCGCCACAGCCGCCGCGCGGCGCTCAGCGTCGCCGCGAGGAGCAGGCCGTTGCGTACGACGAGGAGCGCCACGCCCTCCGCGTCGCTGGCCACGACATGCGCGAACCCCAGCGGGAACTCCAGAAGGGTCACGCCGGTGGCCACCAGGACCAGGCACGCCGGCGGTGCCATCCTGCTGCCGCGGAACACCAGGCACACCGAGGCCAGACCGACCAGCCACACCATGTACTGCGGGCTGATGACACGGCTGGTCGTGGTGAACAGCAGCACCGCCGTGAACGCCGCGTCCGCCGGGGTGTGCACCGCGAACGTGCGGGCCCTCAGCCGCCACACCAGCAGCCAGCCGAGGGCCAGGACGCTCAGCCCCAGCGCCAGCGTGCTCACCGGCCCGACGTGGGCACCGGCGAACTCCATCGAGCCGTACCGCAGTTCCACCCGGCCCTCCCAGCCGAACTGCCGCGCCAGATGGAAGACCAGCGCCCCCAGCGACTCGACCTCCAGCCCCCGGTCCCGCTGGAACGTCAGGAACGCGAACGCGCCGGGCAGAGCCGCGGCGGCCGCCAGGAGGAGCCCGCCGGCCGTCACCGCCGCGGCCGACCAGGAGAGCCGCGTGGCCCGCCCCCGTGCCGTACCCGCCAGCAGCAGGACCGGCCACACCTTCATCAGCGCACCGAACGCCGCCAGCGCCCCCAGGACCCGCGGGTGGCGCACCCCGGCCAGCAGCGCCGCCACCGCGACCGCCGTCACCATCAGGTCGTACCGCGCGTACACCGTCGGCCCGAGCAGCGGCACACCCGCCACCCACACCCAGGCGCCCGCCGCCCGGGTACCTGGGCGGCCGGACGCGTACAGCAGGAGCAGAAGCACCAGGGCATCGCACGCCAGTACGAGGACGAAGAAGGCGGACGCGTACTCCAGGAAGGGCAGCAGCGCCGGGGAGAGCACGGCCAGCGCGGCGGCGGGCGGGTACTGCCAGGTGACGTCGGCCAGCGGATACGAACCGGCGCGGAGCACCTCGTACCAGCCGTGGTAGATCACGGAGACATCACTCGTGACGTCCGGGCCCGGCACCGTGAACACCTTGAAGACGCAGAGCAGCAGCGCCGCTCGGGTGAGGATCCAGGTGGCGAGGAGCAGACGCATAACCGTCATGATGCCGTTGCCTGATGTGCGGGAGCCGTCAAGCAGGGCCGGTCGGCAGCCCGGTACTGTCGGCGGCGATGGACAAGACCTTGATCGTGACCAACGACTTCCCGCCCCGCCCCGGTGGCATCCAGGCCTTCCTGCACAACATGGCACTGCGCGTGGACCCCGGCCGGCTCGTCGTCTACGCCTCCACCTGGAAGCGCGGCGCGGAGGGCCAGGAGGCCACCGCCGCCTTCGACGCGGAACAGCCCTTCACCGTCGTACGCGACCGTACGACGATGCTGCTGCCCACCCCGCGGGTCACCCGGCAGGCGGTCCGCCTCCTGCGCGAACACGGCTGCTCCTCCGTCTGGTTCGGCGCGGCGGCCCCCCTCGGCCTGATGGCCCCCGCGCTCCGCAGGGCCGGAGCACGCCGCATCGTGGCGACCACCCACGGGCACGAGGCGGGCTGGGCCCAGTTGCCCGGGTCCCGGCAACTGCTGCGCCGCATCGGCGAGGGCACGGACACGATCACCTACCTCGGCGAGTACACCCGCTCCAGGATCGCCGCCGCCCTCACCCCCGAGGCCGCGGGCCGCATGGTCCAGCTGCCGCCCGGTGTCGACGAGTCGACCTTCCACCCGTCCTCGGGCGGGGACCGCGTCAGGGCCCGGCTGGGGCTCGCGGACCGGCCCGTCGTCGTCTGTGTGTCCCGGCTCGTCCCGCGCAAGGGCCAGGACACCCTCATCCTCGCCATGCCCGCGATCCTGGCGCGGGTGCCGGACGCCGTCCTGCTGATCGTCGGCGGCGGCCCGTACGCGGGGCAGCTGAAGAAACTGGCGGCCGAGACGGGCGTCCAGGACTCCGTGCGCTTCACCGGGCCGGTGCCGTGGGAGGAACTGCCCGCCCACTACGGCGCGGGGGACGTCTTCGCCATGCCCTGCCGCACCCGGCGCGGCGGGCTCGACGTCGAAGGCCTCGGCATCGTGTACCTGGAGGCGTCAGCGACCGGACTGCCGGTGGTGGCGGGCGACTCGGGCGGCGCTCCCGACGCGGTGCTCGACGGCGAGACCGGGTGGGTGGTGCGGGGCGGCTCGGCAGAGGAGTCCGCCGACCGGATCGTCACCCTTCTCGGGGATCCCGAGCTGCGCCGGCGGATGGGGGAGCGGGGCAGGGCCTGGGTCGAGGAGAAGTGGCGCTGGGACCTGCTCGCGGAGAAGCTGAAGACGCTGCTCTGAACGAGTACGACGAAGCGCGTACGACGAAGCGCGTACGACGAAGGGGCCCGCACCGTCGTGGTGCGGGCCCCTCGTCATGCGTACGGCCATGTCGAGCGGCCGGCCTCGTCGTGCGGCCGGCCTCGTCGTGCCCTCAGGCGCGGTAGATCGACTCGACCTCGTCCGCGAAGTCCTTCGCCACGACGTTGCGCTTCAGCTTCAGCGACGGCGTGATGTGGCCCGCCTCCTCCGTGAACTGCTGGGCCAGGATGCGGAACTTGCGCACCGACTCCGCCTTGGACACCGCCGCGTTGCCGTCGTCGATCGCCCGCTGCACCTCGGCCAGGAGATCGGCGTCCTCGCGCAGCGACACCGCCGTCGAACCGGCCGGCTTGCCGTTCTCCTCGGCCCAACGGGAGAGGAACTCCTCGTCGAGGGTGACCAGGGCGCCGATGAACGGCCGCCCGTCGCCGACCACCATGCACTCGGCCACCAGGGCGTGTGCGCGGATCCGGTCCTCGATCACGGCCGGGGCGACGTTCTTGCCGCCCGCCGTGACGATGATCTCCTTCTTGCGGCCGGTGATCGCGAGATAGCCGTCCTCGTCGAGCGTGCCGATGTCGCCCGTGTGGAACCAGCCGTCGGCCAGCGCCTCGGCCGTCGCCGCGTCGTTCTTCCAGTACCCCGTGAACAGGTGTTCGCCGTGCAGGAGCACCTCGCCGTCGTCGGCGATGCGCACGACCGAGCCGGGCAGCGGCTGGCCGACCGTACCGATCTTCTGCCGGTCCCACGGGTTGAACGCCGTTGCGGCGCAGGTCTCGGTGAGGCCGTAGCCCTCCAGCACCGTGAAGCCGATGCCGCGGAAGAAGTGGCCGAGCCGCTCCCCGAGCGGCGCGCCGCCCGAGATCGCGTACTCACCGCGACCGCCGAGCACGGCCCGCAGCTTGCTGAACACCAGCTTGTCGAAGACCTTGTGCTTGACCTTCAGGCCCACCGACGGGCCCTGCGGCGTGCCCAGCGCGCGGCTGTACGCGATCGCCGTGTCGGCCGCCCGGTCGAAGATCTTGCCCTTGCCGTCGGCCTGCGCCTTGGCGCGCGCCGAGTTGTAGACCTTCTCGAAGACCCGCGGCACACCGAGGATCAGCGTCGGGCGGAACGAGGCCAGTTCGTCGGTGAGGTTCTTGATGTCCGGCACACAGCCGAGCTTGATCGGGGCCATCACCGAGGCGACCTCGACCAGCCGGCCGAAGACGTGCGCGGCGGGCAGGAAGAGGAGGACGGAGCACTCACCCGTACGGAAGAGGGGCTTCAGCCGCTCCACCACGTTGCCGCACTCCGCGAAGAAGCTGCGGTGGGTCAGCACACAGCCCTTGGGGCGGCCCGTGGTGCCCGAGGTGTAGACGATGGTGGCCGGGTCGTCGGCCTTGGCGCTCACCATGCGCAGATCGAGGGTCTCGTCGGAGACGCCGGCGCCCGAGGCGGTCAGCTCGCCGACCGCGCCCCGGTCGATCTGCCACACGTGCTGCAGCCCGGGGAGCGCGTCGCGCACCGAGGCGACGGACTCGGCATGGGTGTCGCTCTCCACGATGACCGCGACCGCACCGGAGTCGCCGAGTATCCACTGGACCTGCTCGGCGGAGCTGGTCTCGTAGACCGGCACGGTGACCGCGCCCGCGCTCCAGATGGCGAAGTCCAGCAGGACCCACTCGAAGCGGGTGCGGGACATGAGGGCGACCCGGTCGCCGGGCTGGATGCCCGCCGCGATCAGACCCTTGGCGGCGTCCCTGACCTCAGCCAGGAACTGGGTGGCCGTGACGTCCGTCCAGACGCCGGCCACCTTGCGGCTCATCACCGCAACATCGGGATGCTGAGCGGCATTGCGGCGGATGAGATCCGTCAGGTTGCCGTCCGTTGGGACCTCGTACAGGGCCGGAAGGCTGAACTCGCGCAAGACTGCTGCTCCTCATCGGGCTCCGGTTCCACGGCTCTGTGTGACGCACCGGATCGGTCCAAGACTGGCAGATGCTCAGTGGGGTGAGCACGACTGGACTGGCGGGACGTTACCCATCAGTACTCGGTTCCGGATAGGGGGTTCCGGCCAGATGTCTTATGCATCACACATATAAGTGGTCCTTGGGTGCACACTAGTCCACCCCTGTCACGACCCGGAAGTATCCGCAGGTCCGGTGGGCTCTACCCAGCGCGGGTGCGGAGAACCTAGGGTGATCTCCATGCGAGCCAGCGGACCGGACGGTCGAGACGCAACCGCCACCCGCGGTACGCGCGTGCACGTGGTGAGTGACGTGCACGGCAACACGGAGGCGCTGGCACGCGCCGGGGACGGCGCGGACGCCCTGATCTGCCTCGGCGACCTGGTTCTCTTCCTCGACTACGCGGACCACTCGCGCGGCATCTTCCCGGACCTGTTCGGGAAGGACAACGCGGACCGCATCGTCGAACTGCGCACGGCACGCCGCTTCGAGGAGGCGCGCGACTTCGGCCGTGCCCTGTGGGCGGGCAGGGACCGCAACGCCGCGATCCTGGGAGCCGTGCGCAAGCAGTACGCCGAGATGTTCGCCGTCCTGCCCACCCCGACGTACGCGACGTACGGCAACGTCGACGTGCCCCAGCTCTGGCCCGAGTTCGCCGGCCCCGGCACCACGGTCCTGGACGGCGAGCGCGTCGAGATCGGCGGCCGGGTCTTCGGGTTCGTCGGAGGCGGCCTCAAGACCCCGATGAACACCCCGTACGAGATCAGCGACGAGGAGTACGCCGCCAAGGTCGAGGCGCTCGGACCGGTGGACGTCCTGTGCTCGCACATCCCGCCCGAGGTGCCCGAGCTGACCTACGACACGGTGGCCCGCCGCTTCGAGCGGGGCAGCCGCGCGCTCCTGGACGCCATTCACCGCACCCGCCCGAGGTACGCGATTTTCGGCCACGTTCACCAGCCGTTGGTACGCCGGATGCGGATCGGCGTCACCGAGTGCGTCAACGTCGGCCACTTCGCGTCGACCGGGCGGCCCTGGGCCCTGGAGTGGTGAGGGCCGCGGGTCCGGGCCCGCGGACGGGGCGTGGACGGGGCGGCGCCGGGTACGCGATAGCCTGCACACGGCAGGCCTCTGCCGAACGCGACCGGTACACCGCACTGGAGGGCCACGGCGATGGCTGAACACACCAGCTCGAGCATCACGATCGAGGCGGCACCGGCCGACGTCATGGGAGTGATCTCCGACTTCGCCCGCTATCCGGAATGGACCGGCGAGGTGAAGGAGGCCGAGATCCTGGCCACCGACGACCTGGGCCGCGCCGAGCAGGTCCGGCTGGTGCTGGACGCCGGAGCGATCAAGGACGACCACGTCCTCGCCTACACCTGGAACGGCGCGAACGAGGTCAGCTGGACCCTCGTGAAGTCCCAGATGCTGCGTGCCCTCGACGGCAGCTACGCGCTCGCCCCCGTCGGCGGCGACCGCACCGAGGTCACCTACCGGCTGGCCGTCGACGTCAAGATCCCGCTGCTGGGCATGATCAAGCGCAAGGCCGAGAAGGTCATCATCGACCGCGCCCTGGCCGGACTGAAGAAGCGCGTCGAGTCCGTCCCGAAGGCCTGATCACGTGCGTACGGTCCTCGTCACCGGCCCCGGCGGCGCAGGCCGTACCACCGTCGCGGCGGCGACCGCACTGGCCGCGGCCCGCAGCGGCCGGCGCACCCTCCTGATCTCCTCGGACGCCGTACCCGGCTTCCCGGCAGCCACCGCACCCACCGAGGTCACCGACGGGCTCCACCACGCCCGAATCGACTCCGGCGAGCACTTCCGCAGCGAACTCGTCGCCCTCCAGGACCGGGCGTCCGGAGCGCTCGACCTGCTCGGCGCGGGCCGGCTGGACGGTGAGGAGCTCACCGAGCTGCCCGGCAGCGCCCAGCTCGCCCTCCTGCACACCCTGCGCCGCGCGGCCGAGGGCGACTGGTCGAAGGACGGCTACGACGTCCTCGTCGTCGACCTCCCCCCGCTGGCCGACGCCCTCGCCCTGCTCGCCCTCCCCGGCCAGCTGCGCCGCTACCTGCGCCGCCTCCTGCCCCAGGAACGCCAGGCCGCCCGCGCACTGCGCCCGATGCTCGCCCAGCTCGCCGGCGTCCCCATGCCGGCGCAGTGGCTGTACGAGGCCGCCGCCCGCAAGGACGCCGAGCTCGCCGCGGTCGAGGCACTGATCGAGGACAGCTCCACGACCGTCCGGCTGGTCGCCGAACCGGGACCGGCCGCCGAGGACACCCTGGGCGCCGCCCGCACCGGACTGGCGCTGCACGGACTGCGCGTCGACACCCTGGTGGCCAACCGCATCCTGCCCCGGCACTCCTCCGACCCCTGGTTCGCCGGTCTCGCCGCCCAGCAGGAGAAGAGCCTGGACCGCTGGCACCAGGTATGGGCCCCCGGGACCCCGCTGACCGAGGTGGCCCACCTCGGGCGTGACCCGCAGGGCCTCGACGACCTCGCCCTCCTGGGCGAGGCCTGCGCACCCGACGACCGGACACCCGGCCGTGCCGGGGACCCCTCGTGGACGGAGGACACCCGGAGCGAGGGGGGCGACGGCGTCCTCGTCTGGTGCCTGCCCCTTCCGGGAGCCGTCAAGGAGGAGCTGCGGCTCGTCCGGCGCGGTGACGAACTGCTCCTCACCGTGGGCGCTTTCCACCGGATCGTGCGCCTCGAGTCCGCGCTGCGCCGCTGCACCGTCTCAGGGGCCGCGCTGACCGACGGGGTCCTGCGTGTCCGGTTCACGCCGGACCCCGCGCTCTGGCCGAGGACACGATGAACGGCGTACCACCGTTCGGGTAACGTCGGTAGTACGTGGTCCGTGGGGCCACCACAGGCAACCGCGTCGCAGGAGTCCGCCATGAGTGAAGCCACCGATCGTCCCGTCGACGACGACGCGTGGGCCGAGGCCTGCGCCGAGGACCTCGAGGCGGAGAAGGCCCGTCGGCGGGCCCAGTACGGGCCGCAGCCCGGATCCGCCGCGGAAGAGCTGCGCAAGCTGATCGACGCGGTGGCCGACAAGGTCACCTCGCTCCAGTCGCCGCTGCTCGGCATGGCCGCCCAGGGCACCGTCCAGCAGGTGATCAGGCAGGCCAAGTCCGCGGTCGAGCCCGTCATCGAGCGCAATCCGGACCTCTTCGACCATCTCGCCGCCGCCGGCAACGAACTCCTCGCCGCCTACCGTTCCGCGGTCGAGGGCCAGGAAGGCCGCTGGACCCGCGGCACCGAGGGCGCCGGAGGCTCCACGGGCAGTACGACAAGTACCCCGGGCCCGGCGAAAAAGGCCGCCGACGACCCCTCGGACCCGCGTGACGAGGGCCCCGGCGGCAGCCAGAACATCGACCTGGACTGACCGTGGGCAGGAAATACCCGTCCCCGGCTCGGGTACGGTTGGCCGTAGCGGGGCTCGACCGAAACTGAGGGATTCATGGGACTCACCATCGGCGTCGATATCGGCGGCACGAAGATCGCGGCTGGAGTGGTCGACGAAGAGGGCCGGATCCTCTCGACGTTCAAGGTATCGACCCCGCCGACGGCCGAAGGCATCGTCGACGCGATCTGCTCGGCCGTGGCCGGGGCGAGCGAGGGACACGAAGTCGAGGCGGTCGGCATCGGCGCAGCCGGATATGTCGACGACAAGCGCGCCACCGTGCTGTTCGCTCCGAACATCAACTGGCGCCACGAGCCGCTCAAGGACAAGGTCGAGCAGCGCGTCGGCCTGCCGGTCGTCGTCGAGAACGACGCCAATGCGGCGGCCTGGGGCGAATACCGCTTCGGTGCCGGCCAGGGGCACGACGACGTCATCTGCATCACGCTCGGCACCGGCCTCGGCGGCGGCATCATCATCGGCAACAAGCTGCGCCGCGGACGCTTCGGTGTAGCGGCGGAATTCGGTCATATCCGGGTTGTCCCGGACGGCCTGCTCTGCGGCTGCGGAAGCCAGGGCTGCTGGGAGCAGTACGCATCCGGACGGGCACTCGTCCGGTACGCGAAGCAGCGCGCCAACGCCACCCCGGAGAACGCCGCGATACTGCTGTCGCTCGGCGACGGCACGGTGGACGGCATCGAGGGCAAGCACATCAGCGAGGCCGCCCGGCAGGGCGACCTGGTGGCCGTCGACTCGTTCCGTGAGCTGGCCCGCTGGGCCGGAGCCGGACTCGCCGACCTCGCGTCGCTCTTCGACCCGTCGGCGTTCATCGTCGGCGGCGGCGTCTCGGACGAGGGTGAACTGGTCCTCGACCCGATCCGCAAGTCGTTCCGGCGCTGGCTGATCGGTGGCGAGTGGCGTCCGCACGCCCAGGTCCTCGCGGCCCAACTGGGCGGCAAGGCAGGCCTGGTGGGCGCGGCCGACCTGGCGCGCCAGGGCTGAGCCCACAAGCACTACGACGACGGACGCCCGTCGCGCCCTGCGGGGAGCGGCGGGCGTCCGTCGTATCGTGCTTCGCATGGTCACGACGCCGATGCCGCTGCCCGACTCCCGTACCGAGCCGGACGGTTCGGCCGTCATCAGAGTGCTCAGCTACAACGTCCGCTCGCTGCGCGACGAC
Source organism: Streptomyces sp. NPDC056452 (assembly GCF_042796085.1). Taxonomy (NCBI): domain Bacteria; kingdom Bacillati; phylum Actinomycetota; class Actinomycetes; order Kitasatosporales; family Streptomycetaceae; genus Streptomyces; species Streptomyces sp. NPDC056452. Next base: position 31,335 of record NZ_JBHTRI010000045.1, on the reverse strand, counting down.
ACCGAGGCGCTGGCCCGCGTCATCCGCGCCTGCGCACCCGACCTGGTGTGCGTCCAGGAGGCCCCGCGCTTCTTCCGCTGGCGCAAGGCGGCGGCCCGGCTCGCCGCCATGACCGACCTGGTGATCCTCAGTGGCGGCGCCCCCGCGGCAGGACCGCTGCTGCTGTGCTCCCTGCGCGCCACGGTGGAACGCACCGAGGACGTCCTGCTGCCGCTCACCCCCGGACTTCACCGCCGGGGCCTGGCCACGGCGGTGGTACGGATCGCGGGAGCCAGGCTCGGGGTCGTGAGCTGCCATCTCAGTCTGCGGCGCGAGGAGCGCCACGCCCAGGCGGGACTCCTGCTCGCACAGCTCGACGCGATGGACGTCCCGCACGCCGTCGTGGCGGGCGACCTCAACGACGTACCGGAAGGGCGGGCGTTCCGGCGGCTGGCAGGACGGCTTCAGGACAGCCGGTCCGTACGTCCCTGGGGTGGCGAGTACACCTTTCCGCCCCACGCACCGGTCAAGCGCATCGACGCGGTCTTCGCGACGGACGGCATCGAGGTGCTCGGATGCGGTGTCCCGGCGGGCCTGCCCGGAGTCCTCGAGGCGGACCTGCGGGCGGCCACGGACCATCTGCCCGTACTGGCCGCCCTCAGAGTGCCCGCGGGGGGCTGAACGCGCGTCGGGGTCAGACGACCGCGCCGCGCCCCGGGTCGTCGTCCTCTTCGTCGTCATGGGGCATCCGGGCCACCAGGGTGGCGAAGCCGCCCAGGAAGCCGCCGATGCAGAGCGTGGTGAGCCACCACGTCATGTCCCACTGCAGCAGCACCGCGACGAGCATCAGCACCGGGCCGCCGACGACCGCGAGCCAGGCGAACTTCGCCGTCACATCGGCCTCGGGCAGCGGCGGCGGCTCCGGAGGGACGAAATGCCCCTCCTCGCTGTCGTCCGGATCGTCGACGTCGCCGTCCTGGGGTTCCACCACGTCGTAGTCGCGCGGGCCTGACACCCCGGGAGCGAAGACGACCGAACTGCCGAGCGGCTTCTTCTCCGGCGGCTTGCCGGGCGCCTTCTTGCCCGCGCCCTTGTCCGCGTCGTCACCCGCGCCCGTGTCCGTACCGGGCAGGGTGTTGAGCTGGTCGTCCTCCAGCAGGGCGAGGTCCTCGATCGACTTGAACGGCTTGGCGCCCGGCGGGTCCGGCGGCTCCTCGCCGTATCCGGCGACGATCGCCTCCCAGGCCGCGGCCTCGTCCAGCGGCCGGACCTCCTCCGTACCCTCGGGGACGGCCGTCCCCTCCGTGGGGCGCGGTTCGCGCTCCTCGTCACTGCCTGCCCGCTCCGCGTCGTGCTCAGCCACCGGACGTGCTCCCCTTCCTACCGACGCTGGGTGCGAGGCGGCCGATGAACCGGTAGCTCTCATCGAAGATCCGCTCCGCATCGTGGTCCAACGTCGCCACGTGGTAGCTCTGTTCCAGCAGGATCTCCTCGACATCCCTCGACGACACCCGGCTGAGGATCCGGGCCGAGTCGGCCGGCGGCACGACATGGTCCTGCGGGCTGTGCAGCAGCACGATCGGCTGCGTGACCTGAGGCAGCTCGGCGTCGACCAGCCGGAAGAACTTCCGGACCGAATGCGCGGCGTGCAGCGGCACCCGGTCGTAACCGACCTCTTCGGAGTCCGCCATGGCGATATCGCTGGTCAGCCCCTTCGTCGTCCGCACCAGATGCCGGGCGACCGGCAGGGCGTACGCGGACAGACCGTGCACCTTGTTCGCCGGGTTCACCAGGACCAGGCCACGGATCGCGTCGCCGTGCTTCGCCGCGAGGCGCAGCGACAGCGCGCCCCCCATGGAGAGCCCGAAGACGAAGACCTGCTCGCACCGGGCCAGCAGGACGCGCAGCTCCCGGTCCACTTCCGCGTACCAGTCCTGCCAGCCCGTGACCGCCATGTCCTCCCAGCGCGTGCCGTGTCCGGGCAGCAGCGGGAGGGACACGGTCAGGCCGCGCTCCGCGAGGTAGTCGGCCCAGGGGCGCAGCGACTGCGGCGATCCGGTGAATCCGTGACAGAGAAGGACGCCGACCTCTCCGCCCTCGTGGCGGAACGGCTCGGCTCCAGGAAGGACCGGCACCGGGGTCTCCTGTTCATGAGCGGGACGGGGGCGTGCAAGGGGAGTGCAAAAGGATTACTTCACCGTACGCGACCGGACCGACACCGACCAGGGCCGTCACTGTCCGAGCCGTCGTCTCCGGGTCATCGATTCCCGGCCGCCGGCCGGCCGGGGTGCCCGCCGCGGCGGGGAGCACCGTCACATGCCGGGCGGAAGAGGCCGAGGCCCCACAGGCTAAGGTCGGACGGACAGCACACAGGAGGCATCCGAGTTGATCTACGGCGCAATGAAGTTCTCCATCGGCGGGTCTCTGAAGCTCGCCTTCAGGCCGTGGGTGGAGGGCCTGGAGAACATCCCCGAACAGGGGCCGGCGATCCTCGCGAGCAACCATCTGTCGTTCTCCGACTCGTTCTTCCTGCCGGCCGTCCTCGACCGCAAGGTGACGTTCATCGCCAAGGCCGAGTACTTCACCGCCCCCGGAGTGAAGGGCAGGCTCACCGCCGCCTTCTTCAAGGGCGTGGGCCAGCTCCCGGTGGACCGCTCCGGTGGCCGCGGCGCCGGTGAGGCGGCCATCAGGGCCGGCATCCAGGTCATCGAGAGCGGCGGGCTCTTCGGCATCTACCCGGAGGGCACCCGGTCACCCGACGGACGGCTCTACCGGGGCAAGCCCGGCGGTCTCGCCCGGGTGGCCCTCGCCACCGGCGCACCCGTCATCCCCGTCGCGATGATCGACACGGAGAAGATCCAGCCACCGGGCCAGGTGGTGCCCAAGCTGATGCGCCCGGGCATCAGGATCGGCAAGCCGCTCGACTTCAGCCGCTACCAGGGCATGGACGGGGACCGTTTCATCCTGCGCTCGGTGACCGACGAGGTCATGTACGAGATCATGAAGCTCTCCGGCCAGGAGTACGTGGACATCTACGCGACCGCGGCCAAGCGCCGGATCGCCGAAGAGGCGAAGAAGAAGGGGACGGAACGGTCCGGCGCGTAACAACGTCGTTCACCGTCCGGGGCAGGAAACGGGGGAGGGGACATGGCCAAAATCGAGCGGGTCGTACGGATGTCGGTCGAGCAGCCGCTGTGGCGCGCGCTGACCGCGTACCGCGTACTGACGCTGATCTACGCGGTGCTGCTCGCGGGCTTCCGCGACAAGACGTACGACCGTCCCTGGGTGACCATCGCCTTCCTCGCGGTCATGGGCATCTGGACGCTGGCCACCCTCCCCAGGGTGGCGGGCGCCGCGAGCTGCACCAAACGCTTCCTCGGCATCGACCTCGCCATCGCCCTGACGGGGATCCTGCTGTCCCCGCTCGCCGACTTCAGCGCCCGGCACGTCGACGGCCCGACCCTTCCCTCGATCTGGACCGCCGGCTCGGTCCTCGCCTTCGCGCTCAAGGGCGGCTGGCGCTGGGCGGCCTTCGCCTCCACGCTCGTCGCCGCCGCGAACATCGTCGAGCGCGGCGAGCCCAGCCGGGACACCTTCCACAACGTCCTGCTGGTCTGGGTCGCGTCGATAGCGATCGGCTACGTCGTCGAGGTCGCCCGCGCCAGTGAGCGCACCCTGGCCCGCGCCCTGGAGATCGAGGCCGCCACCCGGGAGCGCGAGCGCCTCGCCCGCGACATCCACGACAGCGTGCTGCAGGTCCTCGCGATGGTGCAGCGCCGGGGTTCGGCGCTCGGCGGCGAGGCCGCCGAGCTGGGCCGGATGGCGGGCGAGCAGGAGGTCGCCCTGCGCACCCTGGTCTCCAGCGGCCTCGTGCCCACCACCCGGGTCTCCGAGGACACCGCCGAGGGCGCGGTGGTCCGCACCGTGGACGTGGACACCGACGAGGAGTCCGGGTCCGCATGCGATCTGCGCACCCTCCTCGCCCGGCACGCCGGCTCCCGGGTCAGCTTCGCGGAACCCGGCGCACCGGTGCTGCTCGCGTCCGGCGCCGCGCGTGAGCTCGCCGCCGCGGTGAGCGCCGCGCTGGACAACGTGCGGGTCCACGCCGGAGAGGGCGCGCAGGCCTGGATCCTGGTCGAGGACGAGCCCGACGAGGTGATCGTCACGGTCCGGGACGACGGGCCCGGCATCCCGGAGGGCAGGCTCGACCAGGCGGAGGGCGAAGGGCGGCTCGGCGTCGCCCTGTCGATCCGCGGTCGGCTGCGCGAACTGGGCGGCACAGCAGAGCTGATCTCGGTACCCGGACAGGGCACCGAGGTCGAGTTGAAGGTTCCGAAGGTTTCACGGGGGAAGGCAGGATCGGCCCGATGAGTACACCGAACACCCAGGCAGCCGGGGAGCGGCCCATCAAGGTGATGGTCGTCGACGACCATCCGATGTGGCGCGACGCCGTGGCCCGCGACCTGGCCGAGTCCGGCTTCGACGTGGTGGCGACCGCGGGTGACGGCCCGCAGGCCGTGCGCCGCGCCAGGGCGGCCGGCCCCGACGTCCTCGTCCTGGACCTCAACCTGCCCGGCATGCCGGGCGTCCAGGTCTGCAAGGAGCTGGTCGGCTCCCACCCCGGCCTGCGCGTCCTGGTGCTCTCCGCCAGCGGTGAGCACGCCGATGTGCTGGAGGCCGTGAAGTCGGGCGCCACCGGCTATCTGCTCAAGTCGGCCAGCACCCAGGAGCTGACCGACGCCGTGCGCGCGACGGCGGCCGGCGACCCGGTCTTCACCCCGGGCCTCGCCGGACTGGTCCTCGGCGAGTACCGCAGGCTCGCCTCCGACCCCGCCCCGGCCGCCTCCGACGAGCCGAAGGCCCCGCAGCTCACCGAACGCGAGACCGAGGTGCTGCGGCTCGTCGCCAAGGGACTCTCGTACAAGCAGATCGCCGAACGCCTGGTCATCTCGCACCGCACCGTGCAGAACCACGTGCAGAACACCCTGGGCAAACTCCAGCTGCACAACCGCGTGGAGCTCGTGCGGTACGCCATCGAGACGGGCCTCGACGACGCCTGACAGGAACAAACACCGCCCGCTGCACGGGAATTGACCGTCCGACCCATCCCGGAGTGACCTGGATCACCATTAGCGTGACCCGTAGAGAGCTCACTTCGGCGAAGGGATGCTTCCATGCGGGTCGGAGTACTGACCGGGGGCGGCGACTGCCCCGGACTCAATGCGGTCATCCGCGCCATCGTCCGCAAGGGCGTGCAGGAGTACGGCTACGACTTCACCGGCTTCCGGGACGGCTGGCGCGGACCACTGGAGGGCGAGACGGTACCGCTCTCCATCCCGGCGGTGCGCGGCATCCTGCCGCGCGGCGGCACGATCCTCGGCTCCTCCCGTACCAATCCGTTCGACGCCGAGTACGCCGGGCAGGGAGTCCGCCGGATCAGGGAGAACCTCGCCAAGTACGAGGTCGACTCCCTCATCACGATCGGCGGCGAGGACACGCTCGGCGTCGCGGCGACCCTGTCCGACGAGTACGGCATCAAGTGCGTCGGCGTTCCCAAGACCATCGACAACGACCTCTCCGCCACCGACTACACCTTCGGCTTCGACACCGCCGTCGGCATCGCGACCGAGGCGATCGACCGGCTCCACACCACGGCCGAATCCCATATGCGCGTCCTCGTCGTCGAGGTGATGGGCCGGCACGCGGGCTGGATCGCCCTCCACTCCGGTCTGGCCGGCGGCGCCAACGTCATCCTCATCCCGGAACAGCGCTTCGACATCGACCAGGTCTGCGACTGGGTGACCTCCCGTTTCAGCGCGAGCTACGCGCCGATCGTGGTGGTCGCCGAGGGGGCGGCGCCCGCACACGGCGAGATGGTCCTCAAGGACGGGTCGCACGACTCCTTCGGGCACGTCCGGCTCTCCGGCGTCGGCGAATGGCTGGCCAAGGAGATCGAGAGCCGAACGGGCAAGGAGGCCAGGACCACCGTCCTGGGGCATGTCCAGCGCGGCGGCACACCCAGTGCCTTCGACCGCTGGCTCGCCACCCGTTTCGGGCTGCACGCCATCGAAGCCGTGCACGACGGCGACTTCGGCATCATGGTGGCGCTGCAGGGCACGAACATCGGGCGCGTACCGATCGCGGAGGCGACAGCCCGCCTCAAGACCGTCGATCCCGCCCTGTACGCGGAGGCCGGGGTCTTCTTCGGCTGACCGGCGCACCGGGGGTGCGGGCCGTATATTCGCGACGACAGGCCCCACCCCCAACCCGGGAGACGTCGTGGAAATCCTGGCATTCGGTGTGCAGTCCGACGAGAAGCCGCTGATCGAGAAGGCCTTCGCCGGACTGCACGACGTCCGCTGCCTGGACGTCTTCCTGACCAAGGACACCGCCCCCATCGCGGCCGGCTACGAGATCATCTCCACCAGCGTCAACGCCGACCTCGGGAGCCCCGTCCTGCAGACCCTGGCCGCGGGCGGCACGCAGATGATCGCCCAGCGCTCCACGGGCTTCAACAACATCGACCTCGACGTCGCCGAACGCCTCGCCCTGCGGGTCGCCAGGGTCTCGTACTACTCGCCCCACTCGGTCGCCGAGTTCGCCTGGACCCTCGCCATGGCGGTCAACCGCAACATCGTCCGCGCCGTGAGCCGCACCCGTGACTTCGACTTCCGGCTCGACGGGCTCCTCGGGCGGGACATGCACGGCCGCACCGCCGGTGTGGTCGGCACGGGCAAGATCGGCGAGGCGTTCACCCGGATCGCCCACGGCTTCGGGATGAATCTGCTGGGCTGGGACGTCGCGGAGAACCCCGCCTGCACCGCGCTCGGCATGACCTACGTCGACAAGGAGCGGCTCTTCGCCGAGGCGGACCTGATCAGCCTCCACGTACCGCTGCTGCCCGCCACCCACCACCTCATCGGCAAGGACAGCCTGTCCCTGATGAAGGACGACGCGATCCTGGTCAACTCCAGCCGCGGCGGCCTCATCGACACCGAGGCGCTCGTCACCGAACTGCGGGCCGGCCGCTTCACCGGGGTCGGACTCGACGTGTACGAGGCGGAGGCGGGGCTGTTCTACCTCGACAAGTCCCTGGAGGGCGTCGACGACGACACCCTGGCCCGGCTCGTCACCTTCCCGAACGTCGTCGTGACCTCGCACCAGGCGTACTACACGCGCGACGCCGTGGGACAGATCATCGAAGCCACCGTGCAGAACGTCACCGACTACCTGGCGGGCCGCCGCAGCGCCAACGTCCTCGTACCGGCCGCTCCCTAGCTCCGTGGGGCCCCGGACGCCCGGGGCCCCACGGGACTGCCTCAGCCGGCCACCGGCAGCGCCGCCAGCAGACCGGTGACGATCGCGGCCCCGCGCAGGGTCAGCACCGACTCCGGGTGGAACTGGACCGACGCGAAGCCCTTGCCCCGCAGCGCGTGCAGCTCCCCGGAGCCCGCGTCCCGGCTCACCTCGATGCCGTGCGCCCCCAGCTCGGTGGCGGCGGCCTCGTCGCAGCGCGCCGTGAAGCTGTTGTAGAAGCCGACGGTCTCCGGCCGGCCGAACAGCTCGATCCGGGTCTGCGCACCCTGGTACGGCACGGTTTTCCGCACGATCTCCAGACCCAGCTCCGCCGCGATCAGCTCATGGCCCAGGCATACGCCCAGCAGCCCGTGGCGGTGGTCCGCGACCAGCTCGGCGGTCAGGCCGCGCAGCAGCCGCATCTTCGGGTCGGCGGCGTCCCCGGGGTTGCCGGGCCCCGGGCCCAGGACGACGGGTCCCTCGTGCGCCCGCACGGTGTCGCGCAGGCCGGGCTCGTCGTACCGGTGCACCGACACCGTGAGGCCCGAGGAGCGCAGCAGGTGCGCCAGCATCGCGGTGAACGTGTCCTCGCCGTCCACCACCAGCGCGTGCCCGGACAGTTCCCGGGTGCGCTCCTGCATGCGCAGCCAGAAGGGGGCGAGGCCGCCGCGCCGGTCGTCCAGGGCGGCCTGCACCCGCGGATCGGAGGCCAGCTGCGGACGGCCCGCCTCCGCCTCGGGCCGGCCGGGCCGTACGCCCAGCGCGGCGAGCACGCCGGCCGCCTTCGCATGGGTCTCGGCGACCTCGCCCGCCGGGTCGGAGTGGCGCACCAGCGTGGCCCCGACCGGTACCCGCAGCCGGCCGTCGGCCGAGATGTCCGCGGTGCGGATCAGGATGGGGGAGTCCAGCGTCTGCGTCCCGCCGGGCTCCCGGCGCAGCAGGGCCAGGGCGCCCGCGTAGTAGCCGCGGCCGCCGGGCTCGTACCGCTCGATCACCCGGCAGGCGTTCTGCACCGGGGACCCGGTGACCGTCGCCGCGAACATCGTCTCCCTGAGGACCTCGCGCACATCCAGCGAGGAGCGCCCGCGCAGCTCGTACTCGGTGTGTGCGAGGTGGGCCATCTCCTTGAGCCGGGGGCCGACCACCACACCGCCCATGTCGCCGACGGTGCACATCATCTTGAGTTCCTCGTCGACCACCATGGAGAGCTCCTCGGTCTCCTTGCGGTCGCCGAGGAAGGCCAGCAGGCTCTCGGCGCTCGGCCCCTCGGCGGGGTAGCGGTAGGTCCCGCTGATCGGGTTCATCACGACGGTCCCGCCGGACATCCGCACATGCACCTCGGGACTGGCGCCGACCAGCGTCCTGTCCCCGGTGTGCACGACGAACGTCCAGTACGCGCCCCGCTCACCGGCCAGCAGCCGCCGGAACAGCGCCAGCGCGTCGGCCCGGCCGAAGCCCGGGATCTCGCCCTCGAAGGTCCGCCGGATCACGAAGTTCGCGCCTTCGCCCTGCCCGATCTCGTCCTCGATGACCCGCCGGACGATGTCCGCGTACTCCCCGTCGGGGACGTCGAAGGCACCGTCCTCGACCCGTACGTCATGGGCGGGCAGCCGCGCCAGCACCTCCTCCAGCGGCAGCTCCCAGGACTCCTCGGCGACCAGCACGGCCAGCGGGGTGCCGTCGTCGCGTACGTCGAAGCCGCGCTCGGCGATCTGCCGGAACGGCACCAGGGCAAGGGACGGCTGCTCGCCCACCGGGAGGCCGGCGAGCCTGTCCACCTCGTGGACCCCGCCGATCAGGACCTCGACGGTGTCGTGGTCCCGGCCGGGTGTGCGCCTGCGCAGCAGCGCGAAGGGAGGGCAGTCGTCCCGGAGCAGTCTGCGAACCAGGTCGGTGGCACGGTCGGGCATGGGAGTTCCTTCCGGATGGAGGAACGGCTCCCGGCTCCAGAACGCAGAGAAGGCCGCCCCTCGGGCGGCCTTCGCGAAGTCTGTACGCGCGATGAGTCAGCGGGCCGCCGGATGAGCGGTCCACCACCAGTTCTGGGTCGTCTGCGCGAACATGTCCCGAACCCTAGCGGATCCACCGGACAAACGAGCGCGCGTCTCAATTGTTGAGCGCAGGGCTGGACGGGCTCCCCGACCCCGTAATGTTGGGGGTGTGACCGTGAACGCCAATACCTCCGTCGCCGGTGCCCATACCTGGCGTGACCTTCCCGCGGCGCAGCAGCCCGAGTACCCCGATGCCGAGGCTCTGCGCGATGTGCTCGCGGAGCTCGAATCGTATCCGCCGCTCGTCTTCGCGGGCGAGTGCGACCAGCTGCGATCCCGCCTGGCAGCCGTTGCCAAGGGCGAGGCGTTCCTGCTGCAGGGCGGTGACTGCGCCGAGGCCTTCGACGCGGTGTCCGCCGAGCACATCCGGGCCAAACTGAAGACGCTGCTCCAGATGAGCGCCGTCCTCACCTACGCGGCTTCCGTGCCCGTGGTCAAGATCGGCCGGATCGCGGGCCAGTACTCCAAGCCGCGCTCCAAGTCGACCGAGACCCGCGACGGCGTGACCCTGCCGACCTACCGCGGCGACTCCGTCAACGGCTTCGCCTTCACCGAGGAAGCCCGGATCCCGGACCCCGAGCGGCTGAAGCGGATGTACCACGCATCCGCCTCCACGCTGAACCTGGTCCGTGCCTTCACCACCGGCGGCTACGCCGACCTGCGCCAGGTGCACGCCTGGAACCAGGACTTCGTGAAGTCCTCGCCCTCCGGCCAGCGTTACGAGGCACTGGCCCGCGAGATCGACAACGCGCTGAACTTCATGAAGGCGTGCGGCACGGACCCGGCCGAGTTCAAGGCGGTCGAGTTCTACGCCTCGCACGAGGCGCTCCTGCTGGACTACGAGTCCTCGCTCACCCGCACCGACTCGCGCACGGGCCAGCTGTACGACACCTCGGGCCACATGGTCTGGGTCGGTGAGCGCACCCGCCAGATGGACGGCGCGCACATCGAGTTCGCCTCGAAGGTCCGCAACCCCATCGGTATCAAGCTCGGCCCGACGACCACCGTCGACGAGGCGCTCGGCTACGTCGACCGTCTCGACCCCGACCGCGAGCCGGGCCGGCTGACCTTCATCGTGCGCATGGGCGCCGACAAGGTCCGCGACAAGCTCCCCGAGCTGGTCGAGAAGGTCACCGCCTCCGGCGCCACGGTGGTGTGGGTGACCGACCCGATGCACGGCAACACCTTCGAGGCCGCGTCCGGACACAAGACGCGCCGCTTCGACGACGTCCTGGACGAGGTCAAGGGCTTCTTCGAGGTCCACAAGGCCCTGGGCACCCACCCGGGCGGCATCCACGTCGAGCTCACCGGTGACGATGTCACCGAGTGCGTGGGCGGCGGCCACGAGATCTTCGTGGACGATCTGCACCAGCGCTACGAGACGGCCTGCGACCCGCGCCTCAACCGCAGCCAGTCCCTCGACCTGGCCTTCCTGGTCGCCGAGATGTACCGCGACCAGTAGGGACCACCGCTGGGAGCACCTGTGGGGCACGGATCCATGTGATCCGTGCCCCACAGTCGTAGCCGGGGCTTTTACGGGCCTGGCGCGACGGGTAAGGTTAGGTTAGCCTCACCGAAACATCGGGACGGCGCAGCGATCGACCCCGTCGGGAGGTGAACCGCGTGTACGTCTGCTCCTGCTTCGGCATCACGGAACAGCAGGTCAAGAAGCATGCGGACGACGGGGCGTGCACGCCCCGCCAGATAGCCTCCGCCTGCAAGGCGGGGACGGACTGCGGCGGCTGCGTCCGCAGGATCCAGGCACTGCTCGGACGCGGCGACTGCCCGCGTCGTGAGCTCCTCGAGGGGCGGACGGAGCCGACGGGCGCTCCTGCCGGTGCGCCCGTCACCTTCGCCGGTCCGCCGGACGTCCGGCTCTCCGACGCCGCCTGAGCGGGCCCGGCGGTCAGCTCTCCGGCTGCTCGATCAGCTGGGCGATGTAGAGCGGCTCCCCGAGCTTCTCCACCAGCTCCAGCTGGGTGTCGAGGTAGTCGATGTGGTGCTCCTCGTCCGCCAGGATGGACTCGAAAATGTTCGCCGAGGTGACGTCGCCCTTGGCCCGCATCACGTCGATGCCCCGCTTCAGGCGGTCGATCGCCTCCACCTCGACCTGACGGTCGGCCTGGAACATCTCGGTGACCGTCTGGCCGACCCGTACGTGGAAGAGCCGCTGATAGTTGGGCAGGCCCTCCAGGAAGAGGATCCGGTCGGTGAGGATCTCGGCGTGCTTCATCTCGTCGAACGACTCGGCCCGGGTGTACTTGGCGAGCTTCGTCCAGCCGAAGTTGTCCTGCATCTTGGCGTGCAGGAAGTACTGGTTGATGGCAGTCAATTCGGCGGTCAGCTGTTCGTTCAGAAACTCGAGGACCTCGGGGTCGCCCTGCATCGCAGAGGCTCCTTCCAACCGGTGAACTGGGCATGTTTGCGCCGCATCCTTGCATCGCACCCCGCAGCCGTCCAGTAAGTGCACGCTTAGTATGAGTTGCCCGAATCGGGTCTCCCCTGGTCATAACCACCCCTGCCTGTCTGTCACCATGGAGGCATGGGTCAGCCGGAAAGCCGGGAACGCGGCACAGCAGAGCAGTCCGGGCTACCGCCGGGGCAGCGACTGCAGCGTGGCTGGCCGGTCACCCATTACGGGCCGGTGCCCAAGTTCAAGCCCGACCGCTGGGAGTTCAGGGTCTTCGGGGCCACGGCGGACGGTGAGAAGCGCTGCTGGAACCACCAGGAATTCTCCGCGCTGCCGTACTCCTCGGTCGTCGCCGATCTCCACTGCGTGACGAAGTTCAGCATGCTCGGAGCCGAATGGGGCGGAATCCTCGCGCGCTCGGTCGTGGAACTGGCGCCGCCCGCACCCCATGTCACCCATGTGATGGTCTGGGCCGAATACGGATTCAGCTCGAATCTGCGGCTGTCCGACTTCATGTCCGACCGCACGCTCTTCGCCACCCACAAGGACGGCGAACTCCTCACCGCCGAACACGGATTCCCGCTGCGGCTGGTCGTACCGCACCTGTACGCCTGGAAGGGCCCCAAGTGGGTGCGCGGCATCGAGTACATGAGCGCCGACCGCCGTGGATTCTGGGAAGAGCGCGGCTACCACAACATCGGTGATCCGTGGACCGAGCAGCGCTACTCCTACCAGGAGGAGCCCGGGGACGGCCCCGAGCTCTGACCCCGCGGCAGCCGGTACACCCGCACGGAGTACCCCGTCGCGTTCACCTCACGGGCCGACGGGGCCCCGGAGTTCCTTCAGACGCGCCACGTCCGCCGCGTGCCCCTCCTTGCCGCCGGGCGTCTCGATGATCAGCGGCACCCCTTCGGTCGCGGGATGCGAGAACAGCTCCCGGAAGGGTTCGGCGCCGATATGGCCCGCCCCGATGTTCTCGTGGCGGTCCTTGTGCGCGCCCACGACATCCTTGGAGTCATTGGCGTGGATCAGCTTCAGCCGGCCCTCGCCGACCGTGTCCACCAGCAGATCCAGGGTCTGTCGCATGCCGCCGGGACCCGCCAGATCGTGGCCCGCCGCGTAGATGTGGCAGGTGTCCAGGCAGATCCCCAGCTTGGGGTGGGAGTCCAGGGCCTCGAAGTACGGGCCGAAGTCCCAGGTCCGTGAACAGAGCGAGAACCCCTGCCCGGCCGTCGACTCCAGCAGAAGGAACGGATCGTCGTCATGGGTCAGCTCGTCGAGCAGCGGCCTCATGTGCGTACGCACCTGTGCGAGGGCCTCGGACCGCGGTCGCCCGCCCGTCGCCGACCCCGTGTGCACCACCACGCCCAGGGCACCGATCTCCCTGGCCCGGCGCAGCGAGTGGCGCAGCGACTCGACGGACCGCTCGACCGTGGCCTCGGTGTGCGAGCCGAAGTTGATCAGGTACGGGGCGTGGACGTACGCGGGGACGGACTCGGCCGCGCACTCCGAGCGGAACAGCTCGTCCTGCGCCGGGTTCCCCGGCGGCGTCGCCCAGCCGCGCGGATTGGCGACGAAGACCTGTACGGTCTCCGCCGCCAGCTCCCGCGCATAGCCGAGGCCGATTTTCGCGAGGCCGCCCGCCACGGGGACGTGACCGCCTACTGGGTTGCGCATGTGTTCTAGAGACCCTTGGTCTTGATGGTGATCGTGGAGCCTTCCGGGGCCTGTTCGCCGCCGTCGACCGACTGACTCGCGATCGTGTCGCTGAAGGAGAGGAACGCGCGGTCGACCTTGACCTCGAACCCCGCCTCCTCCAGTTCGCTCCTGGCCTCGTCCACGTCCTTCCCGGTGACGTCCGGGACGTCGAGCATGCGCGGGCCCTTGGAGACCGTGAGCTCGACGGTGTCGCCCTCCGCGGCCTCCGCGTCGTCGCCGGGGGTCTGGCGGGCTACGGTGCCCTCGGCCTCGGCGGAGTTGACCCGGTCGGGCAGCACCTCGGTCCTGAGACCCGCCTCCTCCAGCGCGGCCCTCGCGGCCTCGACGCCGAGCCCCGTGACGTCGGGGACGTCGACCGGGCTGCCCTTGCTGATGACCAGGGCGACCGCCGAGTCGGGGTGGCGGTCGGTGCCGACGGCGGGATCCGTACGGATCACCTCGCCCCGCGCGATCTCCTCGCTGAACTCCCGGGTCACCATCCCAGGCACCAGGCCGACCTTCTTCAGCTCGCGCCGGGCATCGGCGAGCGCGATGCCCTCGACGTCGGGCACCTGCACGATCTCCGGCCCGCGCGAGATCACCAGCTTCACCGCGTCGTTGCCCCGGATCCGCTCGCCCGATCCGGGATCGCTGCTGATCACCCTGCCGCGGTCCACCGTGTCGCTGTAGGAACGCTTGACGCCCCCCACATCGAGACCGGCGTCCGCGAGCCGCTTCTCCGCCGCCGTCTGGGTCTGGCCCAGCAGCGCGGGGACCCGGGTGAACTGCCCCGAATTGATGTACCAGACACCCGCACCGACCCCCAGGACCAGCAGGAGGGCGACGAGCGCCGCGAACACCCCCCGCCGGGATCCGGCGGCGAACGGCCGGCGGCCACCCGCCCGCGGCGGCAGCGGGGGCATCTCCAGGCGGCTGGTGTGGTGCGCGGTGCCCTGGCCGGCCGGGATCACCCGCGGGATCACGCTCGTACGGTCGTCGGCGGCGTCATGCGTCTCGGCGATGGCCTGCGGAGGCATCGCGTCCAGCTGCTCCTCGGTCAGACCGGCACGCACCTCGCGGGACCGGGCCAGCAGGGCCACCGCGTCATGGGGCCGGGCCTCGGGGTTGCGGGCGGTGGCGCCCGCCACCAGCTCGTCCAGTCCGGCGGCCAGGCCCGGAACCGCGCGGGACGGGGCCGGGACGTCCTCGTTGAGGTGCTGGTAGATGACCTGCGCGGCGGTTTCACCGGTGTGCGGCTTGCCGCCGGTCAGCATCTCGTACAGCACGACTCCGCACGCGTACACATCGACGCGGGTGTCGGCCGTGCCGTGCTCGATCTGCTCCGGTGCGAGGTACGAGACCGTGCCCAGGAGCGAGCCGGTGGTGTCCGTGACGGTGCCCACCGCCCGTACGAGACCGAAGTCGGCGACCTTCACCCGGCCGTCGTCCCCTATCAGGACGTTCTCCGGCTTCATGTCGCGGTGGACGAAGCCCGCCCGGTGCGCGGCACCGAGCGCGGCGAGGACCGGCTCCAGGATGTCCAGTGCGGCCCGCGGCTGCAGGGCGCCGCGCTCACGCAGGACGTCGCGCAGGGTGCACCCCGCGACGTACTCCATCGCCAGGTACACGTACGCGCCCTGGGCGCCCTGGTCGAAGACGGCCACCACATTGGGGTGCGCCAGCCGGGCCACGGACTTGGCCTCGCGGATGAAGCGCTCCACGAACGCGGCGTCGGTCGCCAGAGCCGGATGCATCACCTTGAGGGCGAGCACCCGGTCGAGACGGGTGTCCACGGCCCGGTAGACCGTGGCCATGCCGCCGACGGCGATGCGCGCGTCGATGCGGTAGCGGCCGTCGAGCAGCTGCCCGACGAGGGGGTCCTGGAGGGTCGTGTCCACGGGTCGAGTCTACGAGCCGCCACGGACACGACGGACGGGCCGGGGCTGCCCGGGGACCGTTCTGAAGCCGAGCCGTGACAGGGACATGCATGTGTTGTGACCGGAGCGCGGCCGGTGGGGCAGCCGTGCCGCCCGGCCGAGCAGTCCCGTCAGAAGGCCGGGCGCTCCGGATCCAGCACCGCCCGGCCCCCGGCGGGCGAGGACGCCTCGGCGAAATGCCGCCTCGGGATCCGGCCGGCCCGGTACGCCAGGCGCCCGCCGTCCACCGCGTGCCGCATGGCCGCGGCCATCAGCTCCGGCTCCTGCGCCCGGGTCACCGCTGAGGCGAGCATCACAGCGGCGCACCCCAGCTCCATCGCCAGCGCCGCGTCCGACGCCGTCCCCGCCCCGGCGTCGAGGATCACCGGGACCGCGGCCTGCTCGATGATCAGCTGGAAGTTGTGCGGGTTGCGGATGCCGAGCCCGGAGCCGATGGGGGAGCCGAGCGGCATGATCGCCGCGCACCCGACGTCCTGGAGCTTCCGGGCGAGGACCGGGTCGTCATTGGTGTACGGAAGGACGGTGAAGCCCTCGTCGGCCAGGGTCTCGGCGGCGTCCAGCAGCTCGATCGGATCGGGCAGCAGGGTCCGCTCGTCGGCCACGACCTCCAGCTTGATCCAGTCGGTGCCGAGCGCCTCCCTGGCCAGCCGGGCGGTCAGTACGGCCTCGCCCGCGGTGAAACAGCCGGCGGTGTTGGGCAGGACGCGGATGGAGAGCCGCTCCAGGACGGAGAGCACCGAGCCCTGCACGGTCGGGTCGAGCCGGCGCATCGCGACGGTGGTCAGCTCGGTTCCCGAGGCGACCAGGGAACGCTCCAGCACCTCGAGGCTGGGCGCACCGCCCGTTCCCATGATCAGCCGGGACGAGAAGGTGGTGGAGCCGAGCGTGAAGAGATCGTCCGACATGGTCAGCCTCCCTGGACCGCGGTGAGGACCTCGACGCGGTCACCTTCGCCGAGGGCGGTGGCGGACCACTGGCTGCGCGGCACGACGGCCTCGTTGACCGCGGCGGCGACACCGGAGTGCGCCGTGGTCAGGGTCGCGACCAGGGCGTCCAGCGCGGTGCCGGCCGGGACGGTGCGGTGCTCCCCGTTGACGGACACGGACACGGACACGGATCCGGAGGTGGACGCAGGTGCGGAAACGGTGGTGGGCAGGGGCTCGGTCATGCGGGCTGCTCCTGAGGTGCTGGAGAGGGGGCTCCGGGGGAGAGGTGCGGCGAGGCGGGGCCCCGGCCGGAGGACGCGAAGCGGCTCGGCGCGAAGGGGCGGGCCTCGGCGGGCAGTTCGCCGGTGGTCAGCACGTGGGCCATCACGTCACCGGTGACGGGCGTCAGCAGCACCCCGTTGCGGTGGTGGCCGGTGGCGAGGTGCAGGCCGGGCAGTGCCGTCGGACCCAGCAGCGGTGCGTTGTCCGGAGAGGCGGGACGCAGGCCCGCGCGGGTCTCGGTCAGCGGAAGTTCGGTGATGCCCGGCACCAGCTCGTGGGCGTCGCGCAGCAGTTCGTAGACCCCGCCCGCGGTGACCGTGGTGTCCCAGCCCATCTCCTCGCTGGTCGCGCCCACGACCAGCTCGCCGTTGGCGCGCGGGACGAGGTAGACGTGACTGCCGCGGACCACCGCCCGCACGGTCCGGCTGAGGAAGGGGGCGTACGCGGGCGGCACGGCCAGCCGCAGCACCTGTCCCTTGACCGGGCGGACCGGTGGCACGACCTCCTCGGGGACCCCGGCGAGCCTGCCGCTGAGACTGCCGGCGGCCAGCACGACCTGGTCGGCGCTCAGCTCCGTACCGTCCGCGAGGACCGCTCCGGCCGCCCGGCCGCCCGTCACACGGAGCCGTTCCGCCCGGACCCGGTGGAAGACCACTCCGGCCCGCTCGCACGCGGTGACCAGGGCCGAGGCCAGTCGGCGGGGATCCACCTGGTGGTCGCCGTCGGCCCGCAGCCCACCGCGCACCCCGGGGGCGAGCATCGGCTCCAGCCGGCGGCACTCGCGGCCGCTCAGCCACTCCGACTCCAGCCCCGAACGCTGCTGCAGGGCGTGCAGCTCCCGCAGATGGGCCCGGTCGTCGGAGTCCAGCGCGACGGCCAGCGTGCCGCAGGTACGGAAACCGGTCTCCTGTCCGCTCGCTTCCTCCAGCTCGGCCACGAACGCCGGATAGCGGGCGGCGGAGGCGACATTGAGGCCGAGCAGCGTCTGCTCGCCGTAGTGGAGTTCGGTGACGGCGGCGAGCATGCCGGCCGCGACCTGGGCGGCCCCGCCGCCCGGTTCGGGATCGGCGACCGCGACGGACATGCCGCGCCCGGCCGCCCGCCAGGCGGTCACCAGGCCGATGATGCCGCCCCCGACGACCAGGACGTCGGATCCGTTCTCGGAGATGCGCATGGGCGTCCAGCCCCTCCCTTCGCCGGCATGACCCGGATCAGGTTCGTACGGTCGGAGGCCGGCCAGCCTCCCTCTCAGCCCGGTGCGTCCGGGCTCCCGCGAGTGCCTTACGTTGGCCACCCTAAACCCCGTCACCCGCAGCCAGTAAGGGAGCAGCCGCCGTGGCCCGTTCACTCGACGGACTCGTCCTGTCGCCCGTCGTCGACCAGGCACCCGGCCAGGTCGGCACCCGCACACGCTTCGCCTACCGTGAGCGGGAGGGCCGGATCTGGGCCGAGTACGCGGGCGGTGACGTCGTCCGCGGACATCTCGTCGGCACCAGGCAGGGCGACACCCTGGACTTCCGGTACGTGCAGCTGAAGCAGGACGGAACGACCTCCGGCGGCCACTGCGTCTCCACCGTCACGGAACTTCCCGACGGCCGCGTGCGGCTGGACGAGCGGTGGGAGTGGGAGTCCCAGGAGGGCAGCGGGACGAGCGTGGTGGAGGAGCTCGCCACCTGACGGAACGTCAGGTGATTAGGGTGGCCGGGTGAGCGAGCAGACGGAACAGCGGGAAACGGGACAGCAGCCGCGCCGGGTCGTGGTCGTCGGCGCGGGCATGGCCGGCGTGCAGACCGCTGTGGCCCTGCGCGAACAGGGCTTCGCCGGCCGGGTCACCCTGATCGGCGCGGAACCGCACCAGCCGTACGACAGGCCGCCCCTGTCGAAGGCGGTCCTGCTCGGCAAGGCCGAGGACTCCGCCTTCGACGTCGACTTCGAGGGCCTGGACATCACCCTCCGCCTGGGCCTCGACGTGAGCGGACTGCGCGCCGCCGCACACGAGCTGGACACCCCCGAGGGCCCCGTCCCGTACGACGCGCTGGTTCTCGCCACCGGGGCCGAGCCCGTCGTCCTGCCCGGCTCCGAGGGCGTTCCCGGTGTCCATCTGCTGCGCACCGTCGACGATGCCGCACGGCTGCGGCCCGTCCTGGAGCGGCAGCACGACGTCGTGGTCGTGGGAGCCGGCTGGATCGGTGCCGAATTCACCACCGCCGCCCGTGCCGCGGGCTGCGCGGTCACCGTCGTCGAAGCCGCGGAACGCCCCCTCGCGGGCACCCTGCCCGCCGAGGTCGCCGCTCCGATGGCCCGCTGGTACGCCGGGAGCGGGGCCGAACTCCTCACCGGCGCCCGGGTGGCACGCGTCGACCCCGGTGCCGTCCACCTCGCGGACGGCCGGGTGATCCCCGCCGGAGCGGTGATCGTGGGCATCGGCGCACGGCCCGCCACCGGCTGGCTGGAAGGCTCCGGCATCGCGCTCGGCCCGGACGGCTCGATCACCGCCGACGGCTCCCTGCGCACCTCCCTGCCCGACGTGTACGCGGTGGGTGACTGCGCCTCCTTCCCCTCCGCCCGCTACGGCGAACGGCTGCTCGTCCACCACTGGGACAACGCCCTCCAGGGGCCCCGGACGGTCGCAGCCGCCCTCGCGGACGGGCGGCCCCGGACGTACGACCCGGTGCCCTACTTCTGGTCCGAGCAGTTCGGCCGGTTCGTGCAGTACGCCGGTCACCACGCCGCGGCCGACACCCTGCTGTGGCGCGGCGACCCGGCGGACCCGTCGTGGACGGTCTGCTGGCTGCGCGAGGGCGCCCTGGTGGCGGTGCTCGCCGTCAGCCGGCCGCGCGACCTCGCCCAGGCGCGCAAGCTCATCGAGGCCGGGGCGCCCATTGATCCGGTGCGTGCCGCGGACCCCTCCGTACCGCTGAAGGCGGCGGCGCTGTAGGACCCGGGTACCTCCTTACGGGCGGCCCGGCTACCGACTGTCGGTCCGGGATGGCAGGCTTGTCCCTGTGACCGAGATTGACGCAAAGATCGATGTTCTCGTCCCCGACTGGCTCCACCTTCCCGACATCGCGGAAATGCTCGATGTCGAGGTGACGCGCGTACGGCAGCTGGTCAAGGAGGGCCAGCTCATCGCCGTACGACGTGGTGAGAGGCGGACGCTCCAGGTGCCTGCCGCCTTCATCGACGGCAACAAGGTGGTCAAGGGCCTCGCGGGGACCCTGACGCTCCTGAAGGACGACGGCTACAGCGATGAAGAGATGCTGGAGTGGCTCTTCACCCCCGACCCGAGCCTGCCCGGCACGCCCGCGCAGGCCCTCAGTGAGAATCGCGGTACGGAGGTGAAGCGCCGGGCCCAGGCGCTCGCCGTCTGACCGGACGACCGTATGCGGGGTGCGGGCCGTGCTTCACGGTCCGCACTCTGCCGTGACCGGCACCTGCCGGACCGGCGACCACCGGGTCGGCGGCCCGTGGGGCCGACGACCTTTATCAACGGGGGGAATCCACCATGTCCACGCCTCGCTCGCTGCTGGCCGACGCCCGGCTCTACCTCTGCACGGACGCCCGCAAACAGCAGGGCGACCTTCCCGCGTTCCTCGATGCCGTGCTCTCCTCCGGCGTCGACATCGTGCAGCTGCGCGACAAGGGCATGGAAGCCGCGGAGGAGCTCGAACACCTGGCCGTGTTCGCGGACGCCTGCAAGCGCCACGGCAAGCTCCTCGCGGTGAACGACCGGGCCGACGTCGCCCACGCCATCGGCTCCGACGTGCTGCACCTCGGGCAGGGCGATCTCCCGGTGCCCGCCGCCCGCGGCGTCATCGGCGCCGAGGTGGTGATCGGCCGGTCCACCCACGCCGAGTCCGAGGTGGACGCGGCCGTCGCCGAGGCGGGCGTGGACTACTTCTGCACAGGCCCCTGCTGGCCCACCCCGACCAAGCCCGGCCGGTACGCCCCGGGTCTGGGGCTCGTCCGCTACGCCGCCTCACTCGACCAGCCGCGCCCCTGGTTCGCCATCGGCGGAATCAACGCGGGCAATCTGGACGAGGTGCTGGACGCGGGCGCCCGGCGGGTCGTTGTCGTGCGGGCGATCACCGAAGCGGCGGATCCCGCCGCGGCGACCGCGGCACTCGCCGCGCGCATCCGGGCGCGCGCGGCCTGAACAGGGCGGGCCTCGCGCCCCACGGGAGCCGGCTGTCCGAGGGGTGGACAGCAATCCCATTAATCCGGGCGAAAAGCCCCGGTCTGGTTGGGGTACCGCCGAGCCCTGGTTAACCTCCCAGTATGGCTCTTGGCACACCCTCCACCAGGACTGATCACGCTCGCACCGTGCGTGAGCTGCTCGCGACCGGCAGAACGTCGTACTCGTTCGAGTTCTGGGCGCCCAAGACCGAGAAGGGCGAACGGAACCTCTGGAACGCCCTGCGGCGCGTCGAGGCGGTGGGCCCGAGCTTCGTCTCCGTGACGTACGGAGCCGGCGGTTCCACCCGTGCGGGGACGGTGCGGGCGACCCAGCAGATCGCCGCCGACTCCACGCTCACCCCCGTCGCGCACCTCACCGCCGTCGACCACTCCGTCGCCCAGCTGCGCAACATGGTCGGGCAGTACGCCGACGCCGGTATCCGCAACATCCTCGCGGTGCGCGGAGACCCGCCGGGCGACCCGATGGCCGAGTGGGTCAAGCACCCGCAGGGCGTGCGGTACGCGGCGGATCTCGTCCGGCTCATCAAGGAGTCCGGTGATTTCTGCGTCGGCGTCGCGGCCTTTCCCGAAATGCATCCGCGGTCGGCCGACTGGGACTCCGACATCAGGCATTTCGTGGACAAGTGCCGCGCGGGTGCCGACTATGCGATCACCCAGATGTTCTTCCAGCCGGAGAGCTATCTGCAGATGCGTGACCGCGTGGTCGCTGCCGGTTGCGACACCCCGGTCATCCCCGAGGTGATGCCGCTCACGAGCGTCCGGCAGCTGGAGAGATTCGCCCAACTCAGCAACGCGTCCCTGCCTTCCTCGCTGAAAGAGCGCATCCTCGCCGCGAAGGACGATCCCGCCGCTGTACGCTCCATTGGCATCGAGTTCGCCACGGAGTTCTGCGCGAAGCTGCTCTCCGAGGGTGTCCCGGGGCTGCACTTCATTACGCTCAACAACTCGACGGCAACACTCGAGATCTACGAGAATCTCGGACTGCACAAGCAGTCGTGACCGGCCGTACCCGCCACCAACCGGGGCGGTGGCCGTAGGAGGGGGCGGGCGTGGGCTGGACGGTCCTCTACATCGCATTCGGCGTCGTGGCGCTGTGGCTGCTGGGCGAGGTGCTGCTGCAGTACAAGGCGCGGCTGCGCTGGCGGCTGCTCGCCTTCGCCGGCTTCCTCGGTGTGGTTCTCGGTGTACTGATTCCCTCGGTGCTGGTGATCGCCCTCGGCGCGATCGCCTTCGCGACGGGGCAGACGTATGTGACCCTCTCCTTCCGACGGGGCTTCTCGACGGGCTGGGCCATAGGCGGCAGCCCCGGCGAGAGCCGCCGCCGCCGTGCGGCCGGCGACGCACCCGGCCGGAAACAGCCCACGCTCGAGGTCTCCGGCCTGGAGTACCAGGAACCCGGACCGGAAGCCGCGGACGAGACCGCGGCATCCGCGGTCTACGAACCGCAGCCGCTGCCGGACGACACCGGGCAGTACGGCATATACACCGACGCCGCCTACGCCGCCGCCGGCAGCCAGGAACAGCAGGGCGAGCAGCAGCAGTACGCCGCCTACGACCCGTACACCGACTACGCGCAGCCGGCCCAGGACACCTACAGCGGCCAGGGCGCCTACCAGGGCCAGGGCGCCTATCCGGGCCAGGAGACCTACCAGGGCCAGGACACCTACGCCGGCCAGTACGACTACGGCACGCCCACGCCGGACTACGCCCCCTACTCCGACCCGTACATCGGGACGGGCGCGGCGACGGGCCCCGGCCAGTACACCTCGTACGACAGCTACGGCAACGGTTACGACAGCTACGGGGGCCAGCAGCAGTACACCGGCCCCTACGCCGAGCAGTACGCCCCGGAGACGCCGCCGGGAGGCGTCTGGGTCCCGCAGCAGCGCGAGGGCGAGCAGTACCCCCCGCTGCCGCCCGAGCAGCCCGCCCCGTACGGCAACGGGTACGACACCGGCCAGAACGAGCAGTACCGCTACTGACCGCCCGCGGTCACGAGGACGAGCGCTCCGCGGCTCACTGCGAGCCGCGGAAGCCGTCACCCTCCACCACGAGGCCCGCCACCAGGGCACCCGACATCCCGGCATGCGCCAGTCCGCCGCCGGGATGCGACCAGCCGCCGGCCAGATACAGGCCGGGCAGCCCGGTGCGGTTCCCGGAGTGCAGATACGCGCCCCGCGCTCCCGCCAGCGCGGGCGCGGGCACCGAACCGCCCTCGGCGCCGGTGTCGGCGGCGGTCTCCGCCGGGGTGCGCACCTCGGCGTGGAGAATGCGCTCCCGCAGGCCGGGAACGGCCACGCAGGCGCGATCGATCAGCACCTCGGCGTACCGCTCGCGCAGCGCCGCGTCCGTCCAGTCGACCGGGCCGTGCGGGGCCACCGTCGCCATCAGGGTCACCGCCTCGTGCGCCTCGTCGGGGCGGGTGGCGGGGTCGTCGGGACGCAGCACCGTCACGGTGGGCCGCTCCGCGGTCCGTCCGCCGAACACCGCGTCCTGCTCGGCGGCCCCGTCCTCGCAGTGCACCACGCTCCGGTGCACCGCACCGGCCTCCCGGGCGCCGCGCAGCGACAGCAGCACCAGGAAGCGGCCCGGCACCGTTCGCTGCCCGGCACCCTCCACTCCTCCTGCTTCTCCGCCGAACCGCCGCTCCTGACCGGGCAGCAGCCCGGGCCACGGCTGCGCGCCCAGAACGACATGATCGGCCTCGACGCTCTCGCCGTCCGCCAGTTCGACGCCTGCGGCCCTGCCGTCCTTCTCGGCCACCCGGACCACCTCGGCACCGAAAACGAACGTCACACGGCGCTCCAGGCACCGCTCGTACACCGCCTCGGCGAGCGCACGCATGCCCCCGGCGACGTACCAACTGCCGAAGGTCTCCTCCATGTAGGGCAGCAGGGCGGCGGCGGCCGGCGCGCGGCGGGGATCCAGGCCGTACGACAGGGCGTACCCGTCGAGCAGGGCGGCCAGCCGGGGGTCCGCCAGCTCCCAGGCACCGATCTCGGCGACCGTGCCCGCCTCCCGGACGGTCAGCAGCCTGCGCCTGCGGAGCGCGGGGTAGGGATCGCGGCCAAGCACCTGCCGGTCGTCCCGCAGGGGCTCCTCCAGCAGCGGCCTGCGCGAGCGGTCCCACGCGGTCCCCGCCCGGTCCAGGAACTCCCCCCAGCGGGCTCCCGATCCCTTGCCGAGCGCCCCGTCCAGCGCGCCGACCACTCCGGCCCGCGAGGCGTTCGGCAGTGAGACCGCGGTGCCGTCCGCGAAATGGTGGCGGCTCGCGGGGTCGACCTGGGTGAGCGTCACGCGCTGCTCCAGGGGTGCCTTGCCGGTCTTCACGAACAGGTCGCGATAGACCGCGGGAAGGTGCAGCAGCGAGGGACCGGTGTCGAAGACGAACCCCTCACGGGCATACCGGCCGAGCGAGCCGCCATAGGTCCCGGACCGCTCGTACACCGTCACCCGGTGGCCTGCCACGGCCAGCCGCGCGGCCGCTGCCATCGCGCCCGCCCCGGCGCCGATCACCGCAATTCGTGCCATGTCAGAGACCCTAAGGGGTGGCACCGACAGCTCACTCGTGAGGCCAGTGCCTGCCCGCTCCGGCCATGCGTTTCTCTTCGCGGCGCTGGGCTCTGCGACGTAGGAAGCGGCGGATGCGCGAGGCGAGGAAGACCAGTATCACCAGGCCGAGCACCAGGAGCGTCGCGGCGATCACGGCCGCGGCCACGGGGTTGAATATGGCGAACGTGATGATTCCGGCGACGCCGAGATCCTCCGCGACGCTCACCGCGACGTTGCTGAACGGTTCGGGTGAGGTGTTGACCGCCATCCTGGTGCCCGCCTTCACCAGATGGCTCATCAACGCGGTGGAACCGCCGACCGCCGCGGCCGCGAGCTCCGGGAGCGATCCGCTCTCGCCCGCCAGCAGCGCCGCGACGACCGCCCCGGCGACCGGACGTACGACCGTGTGGACCGCGTCCCAGGCCGAGTCCACATAGGGGATCTTGTCGGCCACCGCCTCGCACAGGAAGAGCACTCCCGCCGCCACGAGCACATCGGTGCGCTGCAACGACTCGGGCACCTCGTCGGTGAGTCCGGTCGCGCCGAAGAGGCCGAGCATGAGGACCACCGCGTAGGCGTTGATCCCGCTCGCCCAGCCACTCGTGAACACCAGGGGGAGTACGGACACGGACGCGATCGTAACCAGTCGCCGCCGGCCCCGGGTGGGCCCCCGCACACAGCTCTGAGTATCCGTACCTAGTGGGGGAGATGAGTAGGGACGCGGATGGGCCCCCACCTGCACGGACGGCAGAGTGGAGACCACGGAAGGGGCGCAGCGCCAGGACCGCCGGCACGGGGCGGCGGAACGGCGAGGCACCCCGGACGCAACGGGGGTGTACGACGCGGAGCCCGGGGACCACGGGGGAATCGGGGTCACGGGGAAGGGCGCCGCGGCAGCACCGAGGACGCCGGGCCGGTGGAATTCGAGGGGGATCGAATGCCACCGGCCCGGCGTCTTCGTGTGCCGTGCGCTCCCGTGCCTCCTCAGCGCCCGCTGACGCGCCCGTGCAGCAGCAGGGACAGGGCCGAGTGCACATCGTCGATCGACCGCTCCGGCTGGAACGCCTGCCAGTCGAGGGCCGCGACCAGGACCATCCCGACGAGTGCGGCGGCCGTCAGCTGGATGTCGATCTCCTCGCTGAGCTCTCCGTTCGCGACACCTTCCCGGAGCACCCCCTCGACGACCGCGACGGCCTCCTGGCGCAGCACCAGGAGGGTCGACTGCCAGGCGCGGTTGGTGCGCCAGAGCTCGGCGACGTACAGCTGGGTGAAGGCCGGGTAGCGGTCGATGAAGACCAGACCGGCCCGGATCATCGCGTCCAGGGCCTCCACCCGGGTGCCGTCGCGCTCGTCGGTCTCCTCGGCCGCGGAGCGCAGCGACTGCGTGAGCAGTCCGACGCCGTGCCGCAGCAGCTCCTCGAAGAGTTCGGTCTTGCTCTTGAAGTTGTAGTAGACCGTGCCCTTGGCCACCCCGGCACGCTCGGCGATCTCGTCCACCGTGGTCGCCGAGAAACCCTTCTCCGCGATGAGGGTCACAGCCGCCTCGTAGAGCTTCTGCCGCGTGGCCTGGCGGCGTGTGGTGCTACTGCTGTCCATACGGTCGATTCTCACAGGTCCCGGCGTGCTCACAGACTGAGCTCCGGATGCAGCCGGTCCAGGGTCCACACCTGCCTGCGGCGGGCGGAGAGCGCGGTCAGGGCCAGAGCGCCCGCGGTGAAGGCCAGCAGCACGGCACAGGCCTGCCAGACCGGCCCGAGACCGCCCCCCGTGATCAGCCTGCGCAGCCCCTCCACGACGTACGTCATCGGCAGGTAGGGGTGGATCGCGCCGAAGAGGCCGGGGCTGGTCTGGACGGGGTACGTGCCACCCGCGGAGGTCAGCTGGAGCATCAGCACCGCCAGCACGAGGATCCGTCCCGCCGCGCCGAAGCGGGCGTTCAGCCACTGGACGATCGCGGCGAAGCAGCAGGTGACCAGGGCCAGGAAGCCGATCGTTCCGGCGGCGTGCGCCATCTGGAGGCCGAGCCGCCAGTGCAGCACGGACATCAGGGCGACGACCTGGAGCAGGCCGATCGCGGCGACCGGCAGCCAGCCGGCGAAGGCGATGCGCCAGGCCGGTGCCCCGGCCGAGAGCGCACGCCGGTTGAGCGGCTGGATCAGCATGTACGCCACCATCGCCCCCACCCAGAGGGAGAGCGGGATGAAGTACGGGGCGAAGCCGGTGCCGTAGTTGGGAGCCGCGTGCAGCGACGAGGAGGCCAGCTGCACGGGGTCGGCCATGACACCGGTGCGGGCGTCGCGGTCCTCCTTGTCGTAGTCGGGGATCCGGCCGACACCGTCGTTCAGCCCCTGGGCCAGGGTCGCGGACCCGTCACCGAGCCGGAACAGCCCGCTGTCCAGAGTCTTGGCCCCCTTCTTGAGCTTTCCGAGCCCGGTGTCCAGGTCCGCGGACCCGGTCTTCGCGGTGCCGAGCCCCGTGTGGAGTGCGTCGGCGCCCTTGGCGACCTTGTGGGCACCGGTGTTGAGGGAGTTGATCTTCGAGACGGCGGACTCCAGGTCCGTGTCCAGGTTCGGCGAACGCTTGGCGAGGGCGTCGGCCTGCTTCTGCAGGGTGGTCAGCTGGGCGCGCAGCTTCTTCAGGTCCCCGTTCTGGTTGGTGACCAGGGCGTTGACGTCGTCGGAGACCTTCGCGACGTCGGCCGCCGCTGTCTTGGCGCGCTTCAGCTGCGGGCACACGCCGGGGTCGGGCAGCGGCTGCTCCGTGCAGCGGATGCGGTAGACGTCGGCCAGATCGTCGGAGGCCGTGTGTGCGGCGGCCGACGCGGTGGGCGCGGCCTCGACCAGCAGGTCGAGGTTGTCCCGCACGGTCTTCGAGGAGTCGGCGACCAGCCGTGCCGTGTCCCCGATCGTCCTGCCGTTGTCCTTCAGGAACGGGCGGACGTCGCCGGCGACCTTGTTGACCTTGTCGGCGAGGAGCTGGGTGCCGGAGGCGACCTGCCGGGATCCGGTCTCGAGGTCGCCGGCACCCTTGTTGAGCCTGACGATTCCGGCGGACAGCGTGCCGCTGCCCGCCTTGGCGTCCTTCAGCCCGTCCGCGAGGTCCTTCGAGCCCTTCTTCGCCTTGGCGACGCCGCCCTTGAGGTCGTCGGCGCCCGCGGCCGCCTTCGCCGTCGCGTCATGGAGGCCGGAGAAGTTGATGAAGATCCGGTCGAGGAAGCCGCGCGAGGCCTTCGTCGACGCGGCGCTGCGGACCTCGGCGAACACCGTCCGGGAGATCTGCCCGACGATGTAGTTGTTGGCGTCGTTCGTACGGACCTGCAGGGCGCCGGTCTCGGGGGAGTCACCGGAACTCGATGCGATCCGCTCGCTGAAGTCGGACGGCATGGTCAGCGAGAGGTAGTACGTTCCGTCCTCGACGCCCCTGCGGGCCTCGGCGGAGTCGACCTCGTGCCAGTCGAAGACCTTGGAGTCCAGGAGCCTGCCGGCTATCTCGTCACCTGCCGCGAGGCGCTTGCCCTCCGCGCTCGCGCCCTTGTCGTCGTTGACGAGCGCGACGGGGATCCTGTCGAGCCGCCCGTACGGATCCCAGAAGGACCACAGGTACAGGGCTCCGTACAGCAGGGGCAGCAGCAGGAGGGCCACGAGTGCGGCCCGCGGCATCCGGCCCCTGCCGAACCGCCTCAGCTCAAGCGCGGCCAGTTTCGGCGATCGCATCGGCCGTCCCCTCTCCGGTCGTGTCGTCCTCGGTCGTCGCGTTCCCGCTCGCGTCGTCCCCGGCCGAGTTGTCCTCGGCCACGTCGTCCTCGGCCGCGTCGTCCTCGCCTGTGGGGCCTTCGGCCGCCCCGTCCGGCTGCTCGGCGGCGGGTGTTCCGGTGCGTACGGTGAACGCGTCCTCGGGTGCCTCGCTGCACACGGCGAGCACCGTCGTCCCGGAGTCCGCGAGGGTTCTCAGCAGCTCCCAGGCCTCGGCGCGGTCCGCGTCGGAGAGCTTGAGGTCGGTGTCGTCCACCGCGAGGAGCCGGGGCCGGGCCATCAGCGCAAGGGCGATGGACAGCCGCAGGGCCTCGAGGCGCTCCAGGTCCCGTACGGAGGTCCGTTCGGCCTTGGGCAGGGC
The DNA here is from genome assembly GCF_042796085.1 of Streptomyces sp. NPDC056452. NCBI lineage: Bacteria > Bacillati > Actinomycetota > Actinomycetes > Kitasatosporales > Streptomycetaceae > Streptomyces > Streptomyces sp. NPDC056452. The sequence continues at coordinate 2,894 of NZ_JBHTRI010000045.1, read as the reverse complement.
CGACGGGTCCAGCCGGACGGCCTCCAGCGCGGCGTCGACGGTGGCCCGGGCCGTCGCGGTCCGCTGGGCCCGGGGCCGCAGCAGGGTGCGCAGCGATCCGTCGAAGCGGCGCTGCAGCAGGGCCCGTTCGCGCAGATGCTCGGCGACGGTGAAGGCGGGGTCGAGTTCACTGACCCCGGGCACCGGGCCCAGCGCGCTGATCCTCCGGACGGCGGCGAGCCTGCCGGGCATGCGCAGACCGCCGACCTCCGCGTGCCCCTGCGTGGAGCGCATCCGGCCGGTGAGCGCGAGCAGCAGGCAGGTTCGGCCCGAGCCGGACGGACCCTCGATCGCGACGAGCGTTCCGGGATCCGCGGCGAAGTCCACACCCCGGAAGGCCCAGCCGCGCGGCCCCTCGAGCCCGAAGTCCTCGGCGCTCACTTCCGCCCCGTGCGGGCTGTCCACAACCCCACCCCCATTTTTGAACTGACCAGTCAGTGCAAAAAACTAGCCCGAACTTGCGCTCGAAGCAAAGTGCCAGGTCAGCGACGGGTTCGACCGGATTGTCAGTGGGGGCCGTCACGATGGATACATACGGCCACGAAGCCGTCACACGACGACAGGAGGTTCGTCATGGCCAGCTCGTCCGCAGCCGCCGCTCCGCGGCGCCGCGCAGGCAGCCCTGCCCCCTCACTGACCGGTCCGGCAACCGACGTCCACCCCGTTACGCGTCGCACCACTGCGCCGCCCGCCGCTCTCGATCTGCTCGTCCAGGCCCGTTCCGGCCTGGACGAGGCCGCCGTACTCGACGTGCCGAACGAGCGGTATGCCACCGCTCACCTCGCCGCGCTGCGTACCGCAGCCGCCGTGCTCGCCGCCCGTGGCCGTCCCGAAACCAGCAGGCGCCGCCGGGAGAGGATCCGCAGCGCCTGGGAGGTCCTCCCGGAAATAGCTCCCGAACTCACCGAATGGAGCGCCCTGTTCGCCTCCGGGGCCCCGCGCAGGGCCCGGGCGGAGGCAGGCATACCGGGCGCGGCCACCAGCCGCGACGCCGACGATCTGCTGAGGGACGCCGCCATGTTCCTGCGCCTGGTCGAGCGGCTCCTGGTGCTCCAGCCGGTCCTGCCGCAGCCACGGAAGGACCGGCCCCGGTAACGGCCGGGAGGCGGTCCGACGCGGGGTGACCGGGACGGCGGTGCGAGGCAATAGGGTGGAGAGCCCGTACCACCTGCACCGTTCACGCTCCGCCGTCCGTGGCGGCATCGTGCCGAGGAGTCAACTGCCGTGTCGGACCAGCTGCGCCCCCGTGCCTCCCTCCGTACCGCCGTGGTCTGGGAGGTCCTGAAGGACGCTCTCGAGCGCCGCGTCAAGGCGACCGGCAGGGACGCCCTGGACGTACTGGACACGGGCGGCGGCACCGGCAACTTCGCGGTGCCCGTCGCCCGTCTCGGTCACCGGGTCACCGTCGTCGACCCCAGCCCCAACGCGCTGTTCGCGCTGGAGCGCCGCGCCGCCGAGGCCGGGGTCGCCGAGAGGGTCCGCGGAGTCCAGGGCGACATCCTCGGCCTGTTCGACGTCGTGGAGCGCACCGGCTACGACGCGGTCCTGTGCCACGGCGTCCTGGAGTACGTGGACGACCCCGCCGAAGGCGTACGGAACGCGGTCGACGCGCTCCGTCCGTCCGGGGCGCTCAGCCTGTTGGGTGCCGGGCTCGGCGGCGCCGTCCTGGCCCGCGCGCTCGCCGGGCACTTCACCGAGGCCAGGCAGGCGCTGACGGACCCGGCCGGGCGCTGGGGGGAGGGCGACCCCGTGCCCCGCAGGTTCACCGCCGACCAGCTCGCCGAGCTGGTGTCGGCCGCAGGCGTGGAGGTCGGCGCGGTCCACGGTGTGCGGGTCTTCGCGGACCTCGTGCCGGGGGTTCTCGTGGACACCGAGCCCGGCGCCATGGATGCCCTCCTGAGGCTCGAGGCCGCCGTCGCGGAACTGCCGGCGTTCCATTCGGTGGCGACCCAGCTGCACGTATTGGGCGAGAAGCGCGTCTGAGCCATGACGCGGACACGGCCGAAACGTGGCCGTGGGGCGACCGGAGCACGGCTGATCAGCAACGCAGCTGCAGACGGAGTACGGCCCAGAACACCCGATCGGGGCGCAGGCCCCGTATGATCGGGTGACACCATCCGGCATGACGGATCGGCGGTCGGGGAATCTACGCCTCAGCAGCCGGACCAACATGGCGGTCCGGACTGGCTATGGCTAGAGGGCGGGTTTCACGGGGGCGAATCCCTGCCTATTCTGGAAGGGCCGCATACCGGTCGCCCCCCGCGGCCGACGACGAGGAGGACTCCGTGCCGCTCTCGGAGCACGAGCAGCGAATGCTCGAGCAGATGGAGCGAGCGCTGTACGCCGAAGATCCCAAGTTCGCGACAGCGCTTGAGGGAAGCGGGCTGCGCAGGTACACCCGGCGACGGGTCTACCAGGCGGTGGCCGGTTTTCTGGTGGGTATCGCGCTCCTCATGGCCGGAATGGTCTTTAAGCAGACCTGGATCAGCGTGGTGGGATTCCTCGTCATGCTGGGCTGCGCCGTGCTGGTTGTCACCGGGTGGCGCAAAGCGCCCAAGCCCGGCGAGCAGCCGCAGGCGGGGAGCGAGAGCGGGGGCGGAGGCGAACGCCGACATCCCAAGCAGCGCCGGTCGATGATGAACCGGATCGAGCAACGGTGGCAGCGCCGCCGCGACGAACAGGGCCAGTGAACACCCGGTTCGGCAGGCGTCGGCCCGCCCGGCCCTGATCCGGACCGTGAACACCGAAACTTGCTGCAGGACTCATGAGTGAGGGGCGGGGGCCGGGGGGGCGGCCGGCCGCCCGCGGGGGGGGCGGGGCCAGGCGGCCCCCCGCGGGCGCCGGGCCTCGGCTGG
>NZ_JBHTRI010000044.1:0-58741 GCF_042796085.1 Streptomyces sp. NPDC056452 | reverse complement strand
GGCCCCCCCCCCCGCGGGGGTTCCCCACACGCGGGCGGGGGGGGCCGCGGCGGCGGCCCCGCCCCCGGGCCCGGCGGGGGCGGCCTCACCCCGGGCCCCCCCCCCGGGCCCCCCGCCCCGCCGCGGAGGCAGGCATCGGCCGCTCTGCGCAAGGCGGTAAGCGCTTCACGCGATGCGGGTCCCCTGGCGAGGTGTCGACTCTTCGGGCGAGGTGCCGCACGACCGCAACGAGGCGCCGACAGAGGCGCGGGGACGCGGGGTCGCGGACTGCGGACGGGCAACGGCGGGGGCACACTGAGGAAGGAGACGCGTCGGGCGGCGGCGTGCCCGTCCGATCCCGATGCCGTCCGGAGAGATATGACCAGCCCGGCCGATGACCCGTACGTGCGGGTGCGTGGCGCCCGCGAACACAACCTGCGGAACGTCGACGTGGACATCCCGCGGGACGTCCTGGCCGTCTTCACCGGAGTCTCCGGGTCGGGCAAGTCCTCGCTGGCGTTCGGCACCATCTACGCGGAGGCGCAGCGCCGCTACTTCGAGTCGGTCGCCCCGTACGCGCGCCGGCTGATCCATCAGGTGGGAGTGCCCGCGGTCGACGGCATCATCGGGCTGCCGCCGGCCGTCGCACTGGAACAGCGACGGGGTTCGGCGACGTCCCGCTCCTCCGTCGGTACCGTGACCACGTTGTCCAACACGCTGCGGATGCTCTTCTCCCGCGCGGGCACCTATCCTCCGGGCGCCGAGCCGGTGGACTCCGACGCCTTCAGCCCGAACACGGCAGCCGGTGCCTGCCCGGAATGCCACGGCCTGGGCAGAGTGCACCGCACCACCGAGGAACTGCTGGTCCCGGACCCGTCGCTGAGCATCGCGGAGGGTGCCGTCGCCGCGTGGCCCGGGGCCTGGCACGGCAAGAACCTCCGGGACGTGACGCGGACCCTCGGCCACGACATCGACGTGCCCTGGCGGGACCTGCCGCACAAGGACCGGGAGTGGATCCTGTTCACGGACGAGCAGCCGGTCGTGACCGTGGACCCGGTGCGGGAGGCGGGCCGGATCCAGCGTTCGTACCAGGGCACCTTCCAGAGCGCCCGGCGCTACGTGATGCACACGTTCGCCGACTCCAGGAGCCAGACGCTGCGCGCCCGTGCCGAACGGTATCTGGAGAGCTCGGCCTGTCCGTCCTGCGGTGGCAGCAGGCTCCGCCCGGAGTCCTTGGCCGTCACCTTCGCCGGGTCGACCATCGCCCGGCTCAACGCGATGCCGCTCGCCGCCCTGGCCGAAGTGCTGCGGCCCGTCGCCCGGGGCGGGAGCGGCGAACTCCCCGAAGGCCCCCGGCGGCAGGTCGCCGAAGCGCTCTGCACGGACCTCGTCGACCGCATCGCGGTGATCGCCGAACTGGGCCTTGGATATCTGAGCCTGGACCGCACGACGCCTTCGCTCTCGCCCGGGGAGCTTCAACGGCTGCGCCTGGCAACCCAGTTGCGATCGGGCCTCTTCGGTGTGGTGTACGTCCTGGACGAGCCGTCGGCGGGGCTGCACCCGGCGGACACCGAGGCCCTGCTGACGGTGCTGGTGCGGCTGAAGGAGGCAGGCAACACGGTGTACGTCGTCGAGCACGACATGGACGTCGCCCGCAGGGCGGACTGGATCGTCGACGTCGGCCCGCACGCGGGCGAGCTCGGCGGCCGGGTCCTGCACAGCGGCCCGGTGGACGGGCTGGCAGCCGTAGCCGAGTCGGCAACCCGCCGGTTCCTGTTCGCCTCGGGTCCCGACCCCGCGGCAGGACGAACCCCGCGGGAGCCGACGGTCTGGCTCCATCTGCGGGGCATCGACCGGCACAATCTGCGCGACCTCGATGTGGACCTGCCCCTGGGTGTGTTCGCGGCCGTCACCGGCGTATCGGGGTCGGGGAAATCGACCCTGATCACACAGGTGCTCGCCGGGGCCCTCGCCGAGCACCTGGGCACGGACGTCCCGCCGGACCACGCGGGCGAGGCGAGTGACGCACGCGACGCGGGGGAGACCGGGGCCGGTGCGGGCTTCGCGGCCAAGGGGATGGAGGCGGTGGACCGCCTGGTCCAGGTGGACCAGAAGCCCATCGGCCGTACGCCGCGCTCCAACCTGGCGACCTACACCGGCCTGTTCGACTCCGTACGCAAGCTCTTCGCGGCCACCGATGACGCGAGGCAGCGCGGCTACAACGCGGGCCGCTTCTCGTTCAACGTCGCCGGCGGCCGGTGCGAGACGTGTCAGGGCGAGGGCATGGTGGCCGTGGAGCTGCTCTTCCTGCCCGGTACCTACGCGCCGTGCCCCCAATGCCGTGGCGCCCGCTACAACGAGGAGACCCTGCAGGTCCGTTACCGGGGCCGCAACGTCGCGGAGGTACTGGGCATGACCGTGGACGCGGCCGCGGAGTTCTTCGCCGACGTCCCGCACGCGGCACGGAGCCTGCGCACCCTGCGGGAGGTGGGCCTGGGCTACCTGCGGCTCGGACAGCCCGCCACCGAACTGTCGGGCGGCGAGGCCCAGCGCATCAAGCTCGCGTCGGAGCTCCAGCGGAGCCGTACCGGACACACCGTGTACCTGCTGGACGAGCCGACCACCGGGCTGCATCCGGCCGATGTCGAGCTCCTGATGCGACAGCTGCACGGGCTCGTCGACGCGGGCCACTCGGTGTTCGTGGTCGAGCACGAGATGGGCGTGGTCGCCGGAGCCGACTGGATCGTGGACCTCGGGCCCGGAGGCGGCGACGCCGGAGGCCAGGTGGTCGCCTCCGGACAGCCGGCCGACGTGGCCAGGGCGGGCGGCAGCCGGACGGCGGACTACCTGGCACGCCGGTTCAGCGGCTGAGCCGCCGTGCCGGACGGTCCGCCGCCCGAGGACCGGGGAGCGCCGTCACCGTCGGGGGCAGGGCCACCCTGCTCCAGATCGCGGCCCTCGCCGGACACCCGGGCGGGCACGACTCAACGGCACTCGCCGACGAACCGGCCCGCCCCTTCCCGGTGTCCTCCCGACGGCCTCAGCCGGACGGTCGCCCACGTCCGCCCTTCGACGCCGCGATGAGCGCCGGTACGGTGCCGAACTTGACGCGCGGGCGGCCGAGGGCGCGACCGCGTGCCAGCTCGGCACGGTCGATGGCGGCCAGTCCCCGGGCGTCGACGACATGACGGGAGCGCTGCTGGGCGAGGCGGCGGAAGGCCTTGGGCGGCTGCGCGGGGGAAGGGAGCCGGCCCTCGACGGCGTCGGCCAGAAGAGCGCCGACGGTCTCGGCCGCGCAGGTGCGGTTGGCTCCGATGCCCCCGGAGGGACCGCGCTTGATCCAGCCGACCACGTACGTCCCGGGCATGCCCGTCACCCGGCCGTCCTCGTGCGGCACGGTACCGGTCACGTCGTCGAAGGGCAGGCCCGGTACCGGAACGCCGCGGTAGCCGACCGCCCGCAGGAGCAGGCCGGCCGGTATGTCCTGCTCGCCCGTCTCAGCCGTCACACGCACGGCGGCGACGCCGTCCTCGCCGAGCACCTCCACGGGGGCCGAGTGGAAGCGGAAGACGATGCGCCGGCCCGCGGCCGGGGGACGCGACCAGTCGGTCCTCTCGCGGGCGACGTCCCGCAGCAGGGCGGCCTTCTCGCCGGGCGCGGCCGCGTCGATCCGCGCACCGGTCCTCGGATCGTGGTCGTCGACGACCAGCTCCACGCCCGGCAGATGCTTGAGGGCGAGCAACTCGGAGGCTGTACAGGCCACATCCTCGGGACCGCGCCGTCCGAGCACGACGACCTCGCGCACCTTCGAGTCACGCAGGACGGCCAGCGCGTGCTCGGCGATGTCGGTGCGGGCCAGCGCGGCGGGATCCGCCACGAGGATGCGCGCGACGTCGAGAGCCACGTTCCCGTTGCCGGCGACGACCACCCGCTCGGTGGCCAGGCGCACGGCTTCCGGCTCGACCTCCGGGTGGGCGTTGTACCAGGACACGAACGAGGTGGCCGCGATGCTGCCCGGCAGGTCCTCGCCCGGGATGCCGAGCCGGCGGCCCGTGGAGGCGCCGACGGCGTAGATCACCGCGTCATGGTGCGCCGCGAGTTCACCGGCGGTGATGTCCTTGCCGATCTGGAGGCCCAGTTGCATGCGGACGCGGGGATGGGAGTGGAAGCGCGCGAAGGTCTCGCCCACCCCCTTGGTCGCGGGGTGGTCGGGTGCGACTCCGTACCGGACGAGGCCGCCCGCCACCGGCAGCCGGTCGATCAGCGTCACCTCGGCGTTGGTGTGCAGCAGGAGGTCCTCGGCGGCGTACATGCCGGCCGGCCCGGTGCCGACGACCGCCACCCGGATCGGCGCGAAGTCGGACGGCACGCCGCGCGTGAACGAGGGCTCGCCCCAGGCGTGGAAGTTCGGTCCCGCGGGGGCCGGGGCGGCCGGCCTGTCCGCGAAGTAGGCGGCGTTGATGGCCGCGTACTCCTTCTGCGCCCCGAAGAGGCTGTCCACCGGGAAGATCGCGTCGACCGGGCAGGCGTCGGCGCAGGCACCGCAGTCGATACAGGTCGCCGGGTCGACGTGGAGCATCTCCGTGCTGCCGAACTCCCGTTCCTCGGGGGTCGGGTGGATGCAGTTGACGGGGCACACGGCGACGCAGGTGGCGTCGCTGCAGCAGGTCTGGGTGATGGCGTAGGTCATCTCGTCAGCTCAGGTCGTCGGCTCGGGTCAGATCAGGTCGGCGCGCTTGTAGAAGAACAGGGCGGGTTTCGTGAGGAGGCGGGCCGAGGCCAGGAACTCCATCAGTCCCGAACAGCTGGAACGCATCAGGGACTTGTGGTGCTCATTGGTCCTGGCCTCGGCCAGGGCCCGCTCGGTGTCCAGGCCCGCGTGCGCGTAGACCTTCCGGTTCACCATGCTGGTGACGATGTAGTAGGAGGCGATGGCGACCACGAGCGAGTTGACCTGCCGCCGCAGCGGGCCCGCGCCGCGCAGCCGCTTGCGGGTCTCGTCACGGGCGAACTTCATGTGCCGTGACTCCTCCACCACATGGATGTTGTTGATCGTCCGCACGAACGGCGCCACCCGCTCGTCCCGCATCCAGTCGCGCTGCATCACGTCGAGCACCTCCTCGGCGACGAGGATCGCGGCGTACGCGGCCTCGCCGAAGGCGAGAGTCTTGAAGGCCCGGCCGAGCTCGATCACCATGCGGTGGGGTCGGTAGGCCGGTGCGCCCAGCTTCGCGGCACCCCGGGCGAACATGATGGAGTGCCGGCACTCGTCGGCGACCTCGGTGAGCGCCCACTGGAACCGTGGGTCCGTCGGGTCCTTGGCGTACATGTCGCGCAGCACCATCTGCTGCAGGATCATTTCGAACCAGATGCCGGTGCTGGCGACGGACGCCGCTTCCTGACGTGTCAGCGCCTTGCGCTGCGCATCGGACAACTCCTGCCAGTACGCGGTGCCGTAGAGCGTGCTCCACTCGGGGCTCGCGCCGTGGTCGTCCGTGTTGAGGGGTGTCTCCCAGTCCACCTCGGTGGCCGGGTCGTACGAGAGCTTCGCGGCCGAGTCGAGCAGCCGCCGGGCGACTTCCTGCTCGGCGAGCCGGTCCTGGTGGTTCCTGTCATCCGGCCGAACGGTGCTGCTTGCCATGCTGCCGCTCCTAGAATCGAGAGATCGACTCGACGCCGCCCCGACCGTGTCCTGTCCCGTGCCCGTTCGACGGGACCGGTGGCTGCGAGCGCCGTAAGCGCTTATTAGACGTCACGTCTAGCAAGCTGTTGGACGGAAGGTATAACAAGAGGGGTGCGCAGGCCTACCCCTGAGTAGGAAATAGGCACGAGCTCTCCACGGAGCACCAGCACCGTCCCTGTCGCGAGGGGGGGGGCGTGCTCCTGCAGTACGGGGTGAGCGGGCCGGGCGGAGTACACCCCAGGCGGCCGCCGAGGCGGATAATCGGGCCATGGAATTCGCTGTCTTCATGACCCTGCCCGGACTGGTCGTCGTGCTGACCGTCCTTGCCTTCGTCGACCAGCTGCTGTTGCGCGCCGGGCGGGCAGGGGTTCTGCCGTGGCGCAACGGAGCCCGGCAGGGCCAGATATCGGCAACCGGGTTCGAACAGCTGCATGCGAGCTTTTCGCCGGGGAAGCAGAGCGAACTGAAGGAGCGGCAGTCCGCCCTGCTCATGCGGGACGACGAGGAGGACGGGGCGCCGCCGAACCGGACAACGGTGGACCTCGACGGCGGCACCGCGGTGATCCGGAAGACGCAGGCGGGCCGATAGGGGGGCCGGCCTGCGTCAGGAGAGCTGTTCCCCCAGGGGGCCGGACTTCGCGCCGCGGGCCCGCGCGACCCTGAACGCGCCTTCGGGATACGGGAGTTCCGCGGCCAGCCTCGCGGCCCTGTCGAACTCCTCCGCGGCCTCCCGCTCCAGGCCGAGCGCCCTGAGGGCGGCAGCGTGCACCGTACGGGCGTCCGTCTCCGAAAGGCGTTCGCCGGCCCGCTCCGCGCGCACCGCTTCCTCGGCCGCGTACCGGGCCGCGTGCTCCGGTCGGCCCGACGCGAGTTCCGCCCATGCCCGCAGAGGGGCCGCACCTGGGCCGCCGCCGTGGGCCAGCAGCGCGAGCGCCTCGGCGGGACGGCCTTCGTGCACCAGCATCTCCGCCTCCGCCGTCCGTACCTCGTTCACGGCCTGCTGGTCTCCCTGCGCCTCGGCCGCCTCGCCGGCGCGCGCCAGGAGCTCCGCGGCGCCCCGCTCACCCGTCCTGGTCAGGACCCTGGCCAGCGCTGCCAGGGCGTAAGGGGTGCACCACTCGGACCGCTCGCCGGTCTCGCGCACCGCACCCCGGGCATGATCGGCAGCCTCGGTGAACTCCCTGAGGAGGAGGTGCAGTTCGGCAAGATTGGCCCGCTCGAAGGCGACTGCGGTCGGATCCCCCGTGCGCTCGGCGAGCAGCAGGGCGCGCTGCCCCGTGGAGACGGCCTCGGCGAGCCGTCCGGAGCGGCGGGCGTGCTCCCGCTGTACGGAGAGAATCGTGACCATGAGCTCCTGATCGCCGTACGCCTCGGCGTGCGGCAGCGCCAGGTCGGCCGCCGGGCGTGCCTCGGCCAGCCGGCCCGCGAGTCCGAGAGAGGTGGCCTGCATGGCCAGCGCCCGGGCCAGCAGCCCGCGCCTGCCGTTGCCCGGCACCGCGTCGGCGGCCTGCTGTGCGGTGCAGGCGTACAGATGCGCCTCCTCGTACCGCCCGGTGACGAACCTCAGGACCGCTGCCGCCAGATGGTGGGTGGCCGCGGTGAGCGCAGGGGTGCCGGGGCCGGGAGGGAACCTGCGGAGCAGTTCCTCGCCCTCGTCCGTGGAGCGGTACTTCACCAGCACCTCGGTGAGCCGTGCCGCGGCCAGGACCTGGCCGTGGACGTCGCCGCGCCGCACCATGTCCTCCAGTGCCTCCCGGAGCACCGCCGCCGCATCCCGGTACCGGGCCATCCGGCGCAGCACAGCGCCCCTGTCGATCCTGGCCTGAGCGGCGTCGGCGGCCAACGCGTCGAGTCGGGCGGTCAGTTCGATGTAGTACCGGTCCGCCGTGTCGTTCGCGCACAGTGCGGCGGCGCGCTCCGCTGCCTGCCGCAGATACTGCGTGGCGCGCGGGTCGTCGGCGCGCATCAGATGCGAGGCCAGCGTGTCGACCGCGTCGGGCCGGCGGCGCAGGACCGCCTCCGCGTACGCCGAGTGCAGTTGCCTGCGGCGGGCTGCGGACAAGCCGTCGTAGCAGGTCAGCCGCACCAGCGGGTGCCGGAAGACGAGCCCGGGCATCGGTTGCCCGCCGACCACGACGTTCCGTTCCTCCAGGACCGAAGCCTGGACAGCGGCTTCCACGGCATCCGTCGCCTCGGCGGGCGAGAGCCGCGGATGCAGTCCGTGCCCGGCGACATCCACCACCTCGGACAGCGCGGCGCCCCCGCCCGCCACCGATATCGCCTCGACGACCCGGCGTGCCGCGGGCCCGAGCCGGGACAGCCGCGCGGCCACCAACTGCCGTACGCCCTCCGGGGCGCTGAGCTCGGCGGGCTCCGTCGACCCGTCGGCGGTGCGGGCCAGTTCCAGGGCGAACAGGGGATTGCCGAGCGACAGTTCCCAGACCCGGTCGAGCCCGCTCCTGGCGCCCGCGTCCTCGGCGACCGCCAGGCACTCCGCCCGTCCCAGCCTTCCCAACTCCAGGGAATGGGCCAGTCCTTGGCGTACCAAGGAGTCCAGCGAGGTGCGTCGGGGATCCGTACTCCCGATCTCCTCCGCGCGGTAGGTCACGGCGAAGCGCCAGTCCGTCCGCGTGGTCACCGCACGCCGGGCCAGATGGCTCAGCAGCTGGAACGACCCCGTGTCGGCGGCGTGCAGATCATCCAGGACCAGCAGGACGGGGGTGGTCGCCGCGAGATCGCCCAGCAGCCCCGCCGCAGCCCGGAACAACCGGTCGCGCTCCTCTTCCGGGCTGCGCTCCGAATTCGCACCGATCTGTCCCAACGAGGGGATCAGTGAGGCGAGTTCTGGGTACTCGCCGCCGATTCTGGCCCGCTCTGCGGACGTCCGGTCGGCGAGCCAGGCATCCAGGGCCTCGACGAAGACCCCGTACGGGGTGTGCCCCTCGGCGTCGTGGCCCGCGCCCCACAGCACGGTCGTCCCGGCCTCGGCCGCCCGCCGGGCCGCCTCCGCCGTCAGCCGTGTCTTGCCCACCCCGGCCTCACCGCGGACCAGCCGCACCGGCGGTCCCCCCTCGGCCAGCAGTGCACCCAGCTCCTCGGACCGGCCGCGAAGCGGCGTCCCGGGCGGGGTGCGGATCGCGGCCGGGAGGACGGGTGCGGAGGTGGCGGGCAGCACGGTCGTGGCGGCGTCCAGTGCGAGCAGGTGCAGCTGCTCGGTGGCGGGCCCGGGGCGGATGCCGAGTTCCGCGTCGAGTGCTTCCCGGCACAGGTGGTACTGGCGCACGGCCTGCCGGCGCAGTCCCTGGCGCAGATAGGTGTCGATCAGGACCCGGTGGGCGCGTTCCTCGGCTGGCGCGGCGGCCAGGGCACGCAGTGCCACCTCTGTGGCCAGCTCGGTCTCGCCCTCCGCGAGGTGGGCCTCGGCGAGTGCGAGGCGTACCCGGTCGCGGAGCGCGTTGAGCTCTTCGCGCCGGACCTCGGCCCACGGGGCGTACCGGTCCTCCGGCAGCAGGTCCCCGGTGAACGACGCGAGTGCGGTGGCCAGGGCGGCGGCCGTCCCTCCGGCCAGCGCGCGCTCGGCAAGAGCCTCCGCGACATCGGCGTCGATGACCACGGTGTGCGGATCGAGCCGCAGCAGGGTGCCCTCGCCGGTCAGATAGGACGAGGAGGCGCGGGGCGCAAGCTCCGGTTCGATGGCGCGGCGTGCGGCGTGCAGGGCGACCCGCAGACTGCCGAGCGCCGCCTGGGCATCGGCGTCCGGCCAGCAGATCTCCATGGCCTGCTCACGGTGGAGGCTGTGTCCGGGGGAGACGGCGAGGAGCTTGACCAGGGAGCGGGCGCTGGGGCGCGGCCATTTGTCGGCGAGGGGGACGCCACCGTCGCGCTCCACCCGAAATCCTCCGAAAAGGTACACGCGAAGCACCGGGGGCCTGTCCGGAGTGCTCGGTGCCGTTTCGTACGGATGTGCCTCTGCCATGAGAGCAGCCACTCTAACGGCCCGTTCCGCACCCTTCGGCAGGGCACAGAACCGCCGAGGGCTGCCGCCGTGATCGCGTCAAGCACGCCGACCCCGGTCCCGGGAGGCCCGGGTCGGCTGCGCGGGGGAGAGGTTGTCCCGGAAGGCTGGGAGTGAGTCGTTACCGGAGTTTTACCACCGTGGATTCAGGTGCCCCCGCCGCCCGGCCCGAAGCCGAACGGCCGGGCCAGGGCAGCCGCCGACGCCCCCAGTGCCGCCGTGCCGACCGCCACGGCCGAAGCGGCGAGCGCACCGTGGAAGAGGAGGACCGGACCCGCGACACCCCCGACGACGAGGGCGCCCTGGACGAACAGCCCGACCCGGCGGCTGTCGTCCCGCGTCCACCCCTGGACGCGCAGCCCGGCGAGAACCAGGGCGATGAGCCAGAACTCCGCACCGAACAGCCAGGCTGTCCCCCCGGTGCCGGCGCGGACGAGCGAGGCGTCGCCGTACGACACGATCACGGCCGCCGGGGCGACGACCGCTGCTTTCCTGGTCGCAGCCCTCACAGATGCCATGGCCGGACGGAATCGCGCGCCGGGCCTGGCCGCGTCGGCCGCGCGCTGCTCCGCCGCACTGCCGTCGGTGTCGGCCGTCTCCGTCAACTGCTGCCCCTTACGCCGCGGTTGCACCTTTGCGCAGATGTGACGACGTGCTCGCCATGTACCGATGGACGCGGTGGAGGCGTGGCTGGTTCGCCTCGTCGCGACTCCGTGCCGGAGTTGCCGCGGAAGGCCGCCGGGCACAGCGGTGGACCGGTGTGCGGGGTCTCCGGTCCGCCAACAGGACAGGCTGTCCGGGGTCTCGAACATCGTTCGCAATTTCAGCGCGAGTCATTGACGCCGGGTTGCCCCGCGCCTACGGTCCCGTCCGAAGTGACGGGCGGGATTCGATATATCGAACACGCGGCCCGAAGTGAACGACCCGTACCCCTCAGAGACGAGCCGCCATGCACCCACACCACCCCAGTCGGCGCCGCGCCCTCGCAGGCGGAATCGGCGCCCTCGCAGCCGCCGGAGCCCTGGGCTCCCTGTCCGGCTGCGCCGCGCCCGCCACCGCAGCCGGGCCGGGGCAGACCCGGCTGCGGTTCTGGCATCTCTTCGGCGGCGGTGACGGCGTCAACATGGCGGGGATGCTGGACGACTTCCGCACCGGACACCCGGACATAGCCCTGGAGGCCGCCACCCTGCAGTGGGGTGCGCCGTACTACACGAAGCTCGGCATGGCCGGCGCCGGAGGCAGGGCACCCGAACTGGCCGTACTGCACCTTGCGCGGCTCGCCGGATTCGCCCCCGGCAGGCTCGTCGACCCCTTCGACCTCGATCTGCTGGCCGAGTACGGGGTACGGGAAAAGGACTTCCCGCCGGAGATCTGGAGCCGCGGCCGGGCGGGCGGCAAGCAGTACGCCGTTCCGTTCGACACCCACCCCTTCGTCCTCTACTACCAGACCGAGGTGTGCGAGAAGGCAGGGCTCATGGCGGGCGGCCGGCTCAAGCCGATCAGCGGCGCCGAGGAGTTCGCCGATGCGCTGCGCGCCGCCAAGAAGGTGACGGGACAGCCGGGCCTGGTGACGGAGACGCTCGGCCCCGACTGCATCACCCCCTGGCGCCTCTTCTCCACGTTCTACGCCCAGACCGGCGGCAAGGTCCTGTCGGAGGACGGCAAACGCCTCGCGCTGGACGATGCCAAGGCCCTGGGCGTACTGGAGTACATGGCGGCCCTCTCCGAGGAGGGGCTGATGGTGCGCCGGTGCGACTACGGCGCCTCCGTGGGCATCTTCAACGAAGGGAAGACCGCCTTCCACCTCAACGGCGAATGGGAGATCACCACCTTCCGGACAGCCGGGATCCCCTTCTCCATGACCCGGGTGCCCGCGCTCTTCGGCAGCGCCGCCGCGCAGGCCGACTGCCATTCGTTCGTCCTGCCGCACCAGAACGACCGCGGCGGCGCGACCGATGAGGCGGCGCACCGCCTCGTCGCCTGGATGCTCAAGAACTCCGTCGCGTGGGCCGAGGGCGGCCATGTACCCGCCTATCTCCCGGTGCTCGACGATCCGGCCTACCTGGAGCTGAAGCCCCAGTCCGAGTACCGGGACGTGATCGACGAGGTGGCGCTGGACGAGCCCGCCTGGTTCGTCGGCTCCGCCTCCCGTATGTGGATCGAGCTCGGCGCCGTGCTCTCCGGTGTACTCACCGGATCCCGCACCCCGCGCGGTGCGCTGACCGAGTGCAAGGCCCGCCTGAGAACTCTCCTCGACACCCGCAACCCCCTTCCGGGAGCCGCGTCATGACCTCCACCACCGCGGCGGCACCGCCACCCGTGACGAAGCCGACGGATGTCGTCCGCCGCCCCACGGCCCGTTCCGTGCACAGGAAGTGGACCGAGCACGGTCTGGTCTTCATCGCCCCGTTCCTGCTCGTGTACGCCATGTTCCTGGTCTGGCCGCTGGTATCAGGTATTGGCATGAGCCTGACCAGTGACAACATCACGGGATCCGGAGGGGAGTTCGTCGGTCTCGACAACTACGCCGAGGCCCTGGGCGACCCCGAGGTGTGGTCCTCGCTCTGGAACACCGTCTGGTTCACCGTCCTGTCCACCGTCCCGCTCGTCCTGGTGGGGCTGGGCCTCGCGCTGCTCGCCCATCAGCTGCGCGTGGTGCAGTGGCTGTGGCGGCTGAGCTGGTTCGCCCCGTTCCTCCTGCCGTCCGGAGTCGTCTGCCTGCTCTTCGGACAGATGATCTTTCCCTCCGGCTTCGGCCTCGCCGACCAGATGCTCGCCTCCGTCGGCCTGGAGCCGGGTATCGGATGGCTGAGCGACGAGCGTTACGCGATGCTCTCCGTCGTGGCCACCACCCTCTGGTGGACCGTCGGGTTCAACTTCCTGCTGTACCTCGCCGCTCTGCAGGCCATCCCGGCCCATCTGTACGAGGCCGCCGAGCTGGACGGAGCGGGAGGCAGGCACCAGTTGTGGCACATCACCATGCCGATGCTCCGCCGGACCACGGGACTCCTCGTGGTCCTCCAGGTACTCGCCTCGCTGAAGATCTTCGATCAGATCTACCTCATGACCGGCGGCGGCCCCGACGACTCCACCCGGCCGATCCTGCAGTACGTCTACCAGCAGGGCTTCACCGGTTACCGCATCGGCTACGCCTCGGCCGTCTCGTACATCTTCTTCGCCCTGATCCTGACCGTCTCCCTGGTGCAGCCGCTGCTGTCCCGGCGCCGAGCTGAGGAGGCCGCCAAGTGAGCGGTTCCGTCACCGTCAGAACCCGCCGCGTACTCCGGAGCGAGCAGCCGGGCGGATCCGGGGGCCGGCGCCCGCGCTGGACGCCCGGCAGGGTCGTCCTGCTCGTCATGGCCCTGGTCCTCGCGGTGGCCTGGCTCGTCCCGCTCGCCTGGGCCGTCGCCACCTCCCTGAAGCCGGAGGCGGAGACGACCGGGACGCCGCTCGAGTGGATCGGTTCGCGCATCACGTTCGACGCGTACTCCAAGGTCTGGGAATCCGGCGAACTGATGCGCTGGCTCATGAACTCGGCGTACATCTCGCTCATGACGACCGTGCTGACCGTCCTGACCTGCGCGATGGCCGCGTACGGCTTCACACGTACCGAATTCCGCGGACGCAGACTGCTCTACGGGCTGGTGCTCGCCGGCATCATGGTGCCGCCCCAGGTACTCATCGCGCCGCTGTTCCAGGAGATGGTGCAGCTCGGCCTCGTCGACACCTACTGGGGCGTGATCCTGCCCCAGGTCGCGGTGCCCGCCATGGTGTTCATCCTGGTGAAGTTCTTCGAAGGCGTACCGAGAGAGCTGGAGGAGGCGGCCTTCGTCGACGGCGCCGGACGCTGGCGGGTGTTCTGGACGATCGTGATCCCGCTGTCCCGGCCGGTGCTGGCCGCCGTGGCGATCTTCACCTTCATCTCCACCTGGAACAACTTCCTCTGGCCGTTCCTCGTCACCACCGACCCGAACGGCATGACCCTGCCCGTCGGCCTCGTCAACGTCCAGTCGTCCTTCGGGGTGCGGTACGCACAGATCATGGCGGCGCTCGTGATCGCCGGGCTGCCGCTCCTGATCGTCTTCGCGCTCTTCCAGCGGCAGATCGTGCGCGGAATCGCGCACACCGGTCTGGCCGGTCAGTAGGGGGCACGCGAGGCGGTACGGCCGGGCGGTCCCGCGCCCGGCCGTACGTCCCGCGGGTGCGGCGGACGGTCAGGCGACGGACGTCGAACGATGGACCGTCAAGCGATGGACGTGCCCCGCATCAGCAGCAGCGCCACGTCCGCCGACGCCGCCGCCACCGCCCCCGCGAGGGCGGCCTTGCGCCAGATGCGCCGGGGCACGAACCCGGCGAACGCCGTCGGCACCACCGCCGCCAGCGTGAGCGCTCCCCACCAGCCGGGCGGTCCCCCAGGCCCCAGGACGAGCACCGCCGACGCCGCCACCAGGGGGACGGGGAGCAGCATCCGCGTACGGGAGGCGCCCAGCCGCTGGGGCAGGCCGCGACTTCCGGCCGCCAGATCCCCGTCGATGTCCGGCAGCACATCGCCCAGATGGGCCCCGACACCCAGCAGGGCCCCGGCTGTCACCACCCACCATGCGGGCCAGGGGCGACCGGGCAGGTTCAGGGCGACCAGGACGGGCAGGCCGCCGAAGCCGATCACGTACGGTAGCCAGGAGAGCGCCGTCGTCTTGAGCTTCAGGTTGTACATCCACGCCGCCGCGACCCCGGCCAGGTGCACCGCACCGGCGACGGGGCCGCACGCCAGCGACAGCGCCACGCACAGCAGCAACGCGGTGAACGCCGCCTGCCACACGGTGTTCCGTGACACCACGCCGTCGGCCACCGGTTTGCCGCGGCGCCCGGCGGCCGCGTCGCTCCGGGCGTCGAAGGCGTCGTTGCACCAGCCCACCGAGAGCTGGCCCGTCAGTACGGCCCCGCCGACCAGGACGCAGCGGGCGGCCCCGAGCCCGGAGCTGACGGACAGTGCGACGACGAGGACGGTCACCGCCGCCACCGGCCCCGGATGGCAGGAGAGCGCCAGCCCCACCGCGCGGCGGGGCTGCCGTGTCACGGACTCGTACACCTGTGGCCGGTCAGTGGTGTCCACGAGGGGATCGTAAGGACTCCGGATCTCACGAACACGCCAGCCGCACGTCTGATTTGCGGGGTTTCACCCTGTTATGTGGGCAGGATGAGGGTCATGACCTCTCCGAAGCAGGGGCCAGGATGACCCGGATCGCAGCCGTTCACGGGGTCCTGCCACCGCACCGCCACACCCAGCGGGATGTCACCGACATGGTGGCGCGCACCTGCCTGCCCGCGGGCGCCGACCGCCGCGTCCTGGACCGGATCCACGAGAACGCCCGGGTCCGCACCCGGAACATGGTTCTGCCCCTGGAGCGCTACGGCGAACTGGACGGTTTCGGGGCGGCCAACGACGTGTTCATCGGCGCCGCCGTCGACCTGGGCGGGCAGGCGGTGCGCGGGGCCCTGCGGACGGCGGGGCTGCGGCCCGCCGACGTGGACCTGCTGATGTTCACCTCCGTCACGGGCGTGGCGGCTCCCTCCATCGACGCCCGGCTCGTCGGGCGCCTCGGCCTGCGGCCCGACGTGAAACGGCTCCCCGTCTTCGGCCTGGGCTGCGTCGCCGGAGCGGCAGGGGTGGCGCGACTGCACGACTACCTGCTCGGCAGACCCGGCCAGGTGGCCGTGCTGCTGTCCGTCGAGCTCTGCTCCCTCACCTTCCAGCGGGGCGACCGGACGCCCGCCAACCTGGTCGCCACCGCACTGTTCGGCGACGGAGCGGCGGCCGTCGTCGCCGTCGGCGGCGAGCACCGCGCGTCGGCGGACGGACCCGAGGTCATCGACACCCGCAGTCGGCTGTACCCCGACACCGAACGCGTGATGGGCTGGGACATCCGGAGCTCCGGCTTCAAGGTGGTGCTCGATCCGGCGGTCCCCGACGTCGTACGCCGGTATCTCGCCGACGACGTCCGCGGGTTCCTGGAGGAACACGGGCTGAAGCCGAAGGACATCGCCCACTGGGTGTGCCACCCCGGCGGCCCCAAGGTCCTCGAAGCCGTCTCCGACGTGCTCTCACTGCCCGAGGGCGCACTCGACGTCACCTGGCGTTCGCTGGCCGACGTGGGCAACCTGTCGTCCTCCTCCGTGCTGCACGTCCTGAGGGACACGATGCAGCAGAGGCGGCCCGAACCCGGAACGCCCGGACTGCTGCTGGCCATGGGCCCCGGCTTCTGCTGCGAACTGGTGCTGCTGCGTTGGTAGTCGGGAGGAACACATGATCTGGTACACGGCCCTGGTGCTGGCCGTCGCGGGCGAACGCCTCGCCGAACTCGCCGTGGCCCTGCGCAACACGCGCTGGAGCCTGGCCCGCGGCGGCACCGAAGCCGGGCGCGGACACTATCCGGCGATGGTGGCCCTGCACACCGCCCTGCTGGCGGGATGCCTCGCCGAAACCTGGCTGGCCGGGCGCCCGTTCCTGCCGTGGTTCGGCTGGACCATGGTGGCGGTGGTGGCCGCGGCGCAGGGGCTGCGCTGGTGGTGCATCCGCACGCTCGGACACCGGTGGAACACCCGGGTCATCGTTGTCCCGGACCTGCCCCTGGTGACCGGCGGGCCCTACCGGTGGCTGCGTCACCCCAACTACGTGGCGGTCGCCGCCGAAGGGCTGGCGCTGCCGCTGGTCCACGGTGCCTGGACGACCGCCGTCGTCTTCACCGCACTCAACGCCGTGCTCATGGCCGTGCGCGTCCGGTGCGAGGACCGGGCACTGGCCACGGTCCGGCCGGCTGCGGCGCGCCCGTGATCGACGTCCTGGTGGCCGGTGGCGGCCCGGCCGGTCTGGCAGCGGCGATCCGGGCCGCCGGAGCCGGCCGGGAAGTCGTCGTGCTCGAACCCCGCGCCGCTCCCGTGGACAAGGCCTGCGGCGAGGGAATCATGCCCAGCGGAGTGGCGGCCCTGCAGGCGCTGGGTGTCGGCGTGGCCGGCCACGACCTGCGCGGGATCCGGTACGTCGAGGGCCAACGCAGCGCGGAGGCGACCTTCCGCGGCGACACCGGGCTCGGCGTACGGCGCACCGCACTGCATGCGGCTCTGCACCGGCGGGCCGTGGAACTCGGCGTACGCATCGTCCCCGGGAAGGCCGGGGCGATCCGGCAGGACGACGGCAGCGTCAGCACGGCGGGGCTGACGGCGCGCTGGCTGATCGCCGCCGACGGACTGCACTCCCCGCTGCGCCGCGAACTCGGCCTCGACCGCCCGGGATCCGCCCCGCGCCGCTACGGTCTGCGCCGGCACTACCGCCTCGCCCCCTGGACGGACTTCGTCGAGGTCCACTGGTCCCGCCGCGGCGAGGCCTATGTGACACCCCTCGGGGACCGGCTGGTCGGTGTCGCCGTACTCAGCCGCGACCGCGGGTCCTACGAACAGCACCTGTCCTCGTTCCCCGCCCTGGCCGGTGCGCTCCGGGGCCTGGAAGCGGGTCCCGTGCGCGGCGCGGGACCCCTGCGCCAGGACGCGCGCAGCCCGAGGGCCGGTCGGGTCCTGCTGGTCGGTGACGCGGCGGGTTACGTCGACGCCCTTACGGGTGAAGGAATCGCCCTGGCCATGGCGACCGCGTCGGCGGCGGTCGCGTGCCTCACCGCGGACCGACCGGAGGCCTACCCCGCACGATGGGCCCGGCTGACACGACGTCACCGCGTGCTCACCCAGGGCCTGTTGGCTGCGGCCCGGCACCCCCGCATCGCCCGGCTGATCGTCCCTGCCGCCAACCGCCTGCCCCGGGTGTTCGAGACCGCGGTCCACGCCCTGCAGTAGGCGCGACCCGGTGCCACCCCCGCCCGCCCGGTTCCGGACCGCGGACCCGCTCTGCGATGCTGGCCCGGTGACGCCCTCGTCCCGAGCCCCGCAAGCCATCACGGCCGACTCGCCCCACCCGGGTATCAACCCGCTGATGACACAGTCCTGGCTGGATCTGGCCTTCCTGCACTGGCCGGCCGACCCTCTGGACGTGGCGCCGCTCCTGCCGGTCGGCACGGTTCCCGACACCCTGGACGGTGTCACCTACATCGGACTCGTCGCTTTCCGGATGCACCGCGTCGGCTGGTTCCGCCTCCCCGGCGTGCCCTACCTCGGGACGTTCCCGGAGACCAATGTCCGCCTGTACTCCCTGGACTCCCAAGGGCGGCGGGGCGTGGTCTTCCGCTCGCTCGACGCCTCACGGCTCATTCCGGTGGCCGTTGCACGGACGGCGTTCCGGCTGCCGTACAGGTGGTCGCGGATGGCGATCCGGCGTGACGCGGACACCATCACCTACACCAGCAGGCGACGGCCGGGCCCGCGGGGCGCGCACAGCCGGATGGTCCTGCGCGTCGGGGACCAGGTGGGGGAGCCCAGCGAACTCGAGCACTTCCTCACCGCGCGCTGGGGGATGCACTACACCTTCTTCGGACGGCAGACGTATCTCCGGAACACCCATCCCCGCTGGCCGCTGCACCACGCCCGGCTCATCGAGTGCGACGAGAACCTGGTGACAGCGGCGGGCCTGGCCGCACCGGCAGGGGAGCCGGCGAGCGTGCTGTACTCGCCCGGCGTCCCCGTGCGCTTCGGCCGTCCGTCCCGGCCCGGCGGCATCCCCACCCCGTAAACCGGCTGCGCGGTGGTCCGACCGAGGCTCATGCCGCGGCCGTGCGGCATGTCGCGTGCCCGACCCGCGGGACACCGCTCTACTGTCGCCGCCACGGACCAGGACGACGCGGTGGGAGTGGCATGCCGGACGTACAGCAGCGTCAACGGCAGGGAGTGGCCCGGCTGGTCTGCGGGCGGCGCACCAAGTGGCTGATCGTGGCGTTCTGGCTGATCGTCCTCGTCGTCGCGGCGCCACTCGCCGGGAAGCTCACCGACGCCCAGGACAACGACGCCACGTCCTGGCTGCCCAGCAGCGCCGAGTCCACCCAGGTGTGGGAGGAATCCAAGGGATTCCGGCCCGAGATCATCACGGCGATCGTCGTGTACGCCCGGGAGGGCGGCCTGACCGGGGCCGACCGCACCCGGATCGCCGAGGACAAGCAGCAGCTCATGACGCTGCGCGCGCACGGTGTGCGGGGCGCGGAGACGCGCGGACCGCTCTACGACAGCCAGAACGCACCCGCGGCCGCCCAGATCTTCGTCCCCATCACGATGGACGAGGACGGATGGGAGCGCATCGGTCCGGCGGTCGATTCCGTACGGGACGTCGTGGGCGGCAGCGAGGGCGGTCTCGCGGTCCACATCACCGGGCCCGGCGGCGTGGCCGCGGACTCCGCCGACGCCTTCTCGGGCATCGACTCGACCCTGCTGTTCGCCGCGCTGGCCGTGGTGATCATCATGCTGCTCATCACCTACCGCAGTCCGACCCTGCTCGTGCTGCCCGTGCTCGCGGTCGTCGCCGCCCTGCTCACCGCACAGGCCCTCATCTACCTGCTCGCCGCGCATGCCGGCCTCACCGTCAACGGACAGAGTGCCGGCATCCTGACCGTCCTCGTCTTCGGCGCGGGAACGGACTACGCCCTGCTCCTCGTCGCGCGCTACCGGGAGGAACTGCGCCGGCACGAGGACCGGCACGAGGCGATGGCGCGTGCGCTGCACCGCGCCGGGCCCGCGGTCCTCGCGAGCAGCGGCACCGTGGTGCTGAGCATGCTCGTCCTGCTGTTCGCCGAGATGAACTCCACCCGGGGCCTGGGTCCGGTCGCCGCGATCGGAGTGGCCGTCGCCCTCATCGCAATGCTCTCGCTCCTGCCCGCCCTGCTGGTGATCTTCGGCCGGTGGGTGTTCTGGCCGGTCATCCCGCACTTCGGCAGCGACGAGCCGACCGAGCACGGATTCTGGGCACGGACGGGGGAGCGGCTCGCCGTGCGCCCGCGCAAGGTCTGGGTGGCCACCGCCCTCGTGCTCGCCGCCCTTTCCCTGGGCCTGATCCAGCTGCGCGCCGCCGGTCTCAGCAACGCCGATTCCTTCCCCGACAAGCCCGACTCCATCGTCGGCCAGGAGATCCAGTACCAGTACTTCCCGGCAGGCAGCGGCAGCCCGCTGGTCGTCATCGCTGACCTCGGCAAGGGCGCACAGGTGCGCAGCGCGGTCGAGGCGACCCCCGGTGTGGTGCCCGGCTCCCTCGTCGTACCGCCCGGTGCCAAGTCGGTGCACGAGGGCCGGGTGATCTTCGAGGCGACGATGAACGACCCCGGCGACAGCGAGCAGGCCGAGCAGACCGTGGAGCGGGTCCGCGACGCGGTGCATCAGGTGCCGGACGCGGATGCCCAGGTGGGTGGCGACACAGCGGCGCTGCTCGACATGGACGCCGCCACCAGGCACGACAACCTGCTCATCATTCCCCTGGTCCTGCTGGTGGTACTGATCGTCCTGATGCTGGTGCTGCGTGCACTGGTGGCGCCCCTGCTGCTGGTCGCGACCGTGGTCCTGTCCTTCGCCGCCGCCCTCGGCATCAGCGCGCTCGTCTTCCGCTACGTGTTCGACTACGCGGGCGAGACGACGGACTTCCCGCTCTTCGTGTTCGTGTTCCTGGTGGCCCTCGGCATCGACTACAACATCTTCCTCACCACACGGATCCGCGAGGAGGCACTCCACCAGGGCACCAGGGCCGGAGTGCTGACGGGCCTCGCCGCCACCGGGGCCGTGATCACCTCGGCCGGACTGGTCCTGGCGGGCACCTTCGCCGCACTCGGGACCCTGCCGGTCGTGGCCTTCGCGGAGATCGGCTTCGCGGTCGCCCTGGGCGTGCTCCTGGACACCTTCGTCGTACGGTCCGTGCTGGTCACCTCCCTCTTCCTGGACATCGGCCCCCGCGTGTGGTGGCCCCACCGGCTCGCCCGTGAGGACGGGGGCGCAGCGAGGAGGCCGGAGGCACCGGCCGCGCAGCCGTAGGGTACAGATCCGGGCGTTCCCGGCCGCGGCGCATCGCGGCTCACGGCTCGCCCGGTCCATGGCGAGGGTGTAAAAAGGGGACCATGGCCGGACGCTACGGCCGCCCGCGTTCGTTTCTCAAGATGAGGACCGTCGCAGGTCAGGTCTTTCTCCTGCAGTTGGCGATCGTGGTGTTGCTGGTCGCTGCCGCCGTGGCCGCGCTCGTTCTGCAGTCCCGGGCCGACAGCGCACGGGAAGCCCGCAATCGCTCCGTCGCCGTCGCCGAGACCTTCGCGAACGCCCCGGGCATGGAAGCGGCCCTGGAGAGCCCGGACCCCAGCGCGGTGCTCCAGCCGAAGGCCGAGGCGGCCCGGAAGGGCTCGGGCGTCGATTTCATCGTCGTACTGAACCTCGACTCGATCCGTTACACCCACCCGCTGCCCGACCGCATCGGAAAGAAGTTCGTCGGCGACGTGAAGCCCGCACTCGAGGGCCGCGTCGTCACCGAGAGGGTCAACGGGACGATCGGCCCCCTCGTGCAGGCCGTGGTGCCCGTCTTCGGCGCGAACGGCAAAGTCATCGGCATGGTGTCCGCGGGAATCACCATCGAGCGGGTGAGCGGCGTCGTCGAGGACCAGTTCCCCCTCCTTTTCGGCTCCGCCGCGGGGATCCTGCTCCTCACCATGGGCGGAACGGCGCTCGTCAGCAGACGGCTCCGACGCCAGACCCACGGCCTCGGCCCGACCGAGATGACCCGGATGTACGAACACCACGACGCCGTCCTGCACGCCGTGCGGGAGGGCGTGCTCATCGTCGGTGGGGACGGCCGGCTCCTGCTGGCCAACGACGAGGCACGGCGGCTGCTCGGCCTGCCGGCACAGGTGGAAGGCCGCGAGGTCACCGATCTTGGTCTCGACCCCCACACCACCGATCTGCTGGCCTCGGGGCGCATCGCCACGGACGAGGTGCTCTCGGTGGGCAACCGGATTCTCGCGGTCAGCCAGCGCTCCACGGATCAGGACGGCGGGCCGCCGGGCAGCGTGACCACCCTGCGCGACACGACGGAGCTGCAGGCACTCACGGGCAAGGCCGACGTGGCGCGGGGAAGGCTCAAACTGCTGTACGACGCCGGCACGGAGATCGGCACCGCCCTCGATGTCGTACGGACGTGCGAGGAACTGGCGGACTTCGCCACGGCCAGGTTCGCCGACTACGCGACCGTCGACGTGGCGGAGACCGTACTGCGCGGCGAGGAGCCGACTGCGGCACGTACGGTCGCCGACATGCGGCGCACGGCGCTCAGCGGCACCCGGCACGACACGGGCCTCTACCCGCTCGGGTCGGTCATCCGCTTCATGCCGAGCACCGCCATCGGCGCCGGCCTCCTCAGGGGCGAGGCGGTCATCGACACGGACCTGCCGGCCCTGTCGGGATGGCAGGAGCAGCATCCCGCACGGGCCGAGCGCCTCGTCGAGTGCGGCTTCCACTCGATGATCGCCGTTCCGCTGAGGGCCCGCGGCGTCATCCTGGGCGTGGCCATGTTCTGGCGGGCGCAGCGGCCCGAACGGTTCGAGGACGAGGACCTGTCCGTCGCCGAGGAACTCGTCGCCCGCGCCGCCGTGAGCATCGACAACGCCCGCCGCTACTCACGTGAGCACACGGTGGCGGTCACCCTCCAGCGCAGTCTGCTGCCACGCGGTCTCCCCGACCAGACCGCCATCGACGCGGCCTACCGGTACCTGCCCGCGCAGGCCGGAGTCGGCGGACTCGGCGGGGTGGGCGGGGACTGGTTCGACATCATTCCGCTGCCCGGCGCCCGGGTCGCACTGGTCGTCGGCGACGTCGTGGGCCACGGGCTCCACGCGGCCGCCACCATGGGACGGCTGCGCACCGCGGTCCACAACTTCTCCACGCTGGACCTGCCCCCCGACGAGCTGCTCTGGCACCTGGACGAACTGGTGGCCCGGATCGACCAGGACGAGACGGCGGACAACTTCGCGGGGGGAGTCACCGGGGCCACCTGCCTCTACGCCATCTACGATCCGGTGTCCGGGCGCTGCACCATGGCACGGGCCGGCCACCTCCAGCCGGTGATCGTCCACCCGGACGGCGTTGCCGAGTTCGCCGACGTGCCCGGCGGGCCGCCGCTGGGCCTCGGCGGCCTTCCCTTCGAGACACTGGACGTACAGCTGCCGGAGAACAGTCGGCTGGTGCTCTACACCGACGGGCTCGTCGAGGACCGGACCCGGGACATCGACGAAGGACTGGAACTCCTGCGCGGCACCCTCGCCGACTACGCCGACCGGACACCCGAGGAGACCTGCGAGGCGGTCCTGCGCGTCATGGTTCCCGCCCGTGCCCGCGACGACATCGCGCTGCTCGTCGGCCGCGCACGCCGGCTCGCCGCGCAGGACGTGGCCGACTGGGAGGTGCCCTCCGACCCCGCAGCGGTGTCCCGCGTACGCGCCGAGGTGTCCCGCAAGCTGGCGGAGTGGGACCTGGTCGAGGAGGCGTTCACGACCGAGCTGATCCTCAGCGAACTGGTCACCAACTCCATCCGGTACGCCACCGGCCCCATCCGCGTCAGGCTGGTCCGTGACCGCACCCTTATCTGTGAGGTCTCCGACCGCAGCAGCACCTCGCCCCATCTGCGACAGGCGGCCACCACGGACGAGGGCGGCCGCGGGCTCTTCCTCGTCGCGCAGCTCGCGGAGCGATGGGGCACGCGCTACACGGACGACGGCGGCAAGGTCATCTGGACGGAGCAGCTGTTGTCGCCCACCACGCCGCCGGAACGCTGACCGGACCGGGGTACCTCAGCTCCGCAGGCAGTGCAGGAACATGTGAGGTTCGGGTACCGACCCGCCGCCGGCCGGCGTGAACACCGCGTTGTGCTCCCACTCCGCCGAGAGCCCCGCACCGGCCGCCAGAGCGGCGAAGGCTTCGGGGGCGAAGCTGCTCACCCGTACCTGCTGGCCCATGAAGACCGTGCTCACATCCTGCACGTCCAACGGAACCGTGGCCAGGACCATGCGGCCGCCGTGCCGCAGCGCTCCCGTCAGCCGGTGCACGAGGGCGGTCTGTTCGTCCCGTGACATCTGCAGGAGCGAGAAGTAGACGCAGATCGCGTCGAAACTCTCCTCCTCCAGCGGGAGTTCACGGATGTCGGCGCAACGGAAGGACGCTTCGGGCACTTGGCGGGACGCCAGGTCGACCATGACCGGCGACACATCGACCCCCAGCACCCGGTGCCCGGCGTCGGCCAGGGTCCGCGCGGTCGGCAGCCCCGTCCCGCTGCCGACGTCCAGGACGCGGCTGCGCGGTGCGAGCCGGCCCAGGAGCCGCGTCAGCGAGTCCCGGTGCGCGGCCGAACCGGCGAACGCACGCTCGTAGTCGGCACCGATGGCATCGAACACCTCTGCCGCGGGCTTCTGATGACTGTCAGTCATATCCGGCTCCCTTCGGTGCGGTTCTACGGGACCAGGGCGACGGCCACGTACAGGCCGCTCTCCTCCGGCCGGGGCGCGGGCGTCCCGCGGTACCACTCGGGTGCCGTCACCACTCCGGGCTCGACCACATCGAGGTCCTCGAAGAAGCGCCCGAACTCGGCGCGGGTCCGCAGCGCGAGCCGGATGCCGCCCTTTTTGTACTCCTGCGTACCCTGCTCGCCCCGCTCGGGGTTCACGTCCGACGCGCCCTGGGACAGCACCACGAAGCTGCCCGGCGCCAACGCGGCCGTCAGGGTGCGCACGATGGCGTACGGGTCGTCGTCGTCGGGCAGGAAATGGAGGAGGCCCAGGAGCGAGAGCGCGACGGGGCGGTCGAAGTCCAGGACCTTGCGGGCGGCCTCGATGATCGTGCCCGCCTCGCGCACGTCGGCGTGGACGTAGTCGGTCGCCCCCTCGGGACGGCTGATCAGCAGGGCTTCCGCATGCCTCAGGACGATCGGGTCGTTGTCGCAGTAGACGACTCGCGAGGCCGGGTTGATCTCCTGGGCTATCTGGTGCAGATTCGGCGCGGTCGGGATCCCCGTACCGATGTCGAGGAACTGGTCGACGCCCTCGCCGGCCAGCCAGGCCGTCGCGCGGTTCATGAACGCGCGGTTCTGGAAGGCACCGGTCTTCGCCTCGATCGGCAGGAGCTCGGCCACCGCCTGGTCCACGGGGTAGTTGTCCTTGCCGCCGAGGAGCGAGTCGTAGACACGCGCCGAATGGGGCCTGCTGGTGTCGATCGGGGGCTGAGGCGTCCCAGTCGTCATGACGAGCTCCGTTGCAGATGGGGTGAACCGCTCCACCTGCGAATTCTGCCACAGCAACTCCGCCGCGATCAGCAGTCGTTGACGCTGTCCGGAGCGGACACCGGCTCCCGGGAGACGCTCCCGGGAGCCGGCTCGCACAGGGCCGCCGTCAGCCGGCGTCGACCAGACCGTGCGCCGGCACGGTCACCGTACGGGCGCCGGCACGGCCGCCCAGGACGACCTTGCGCAACGCGCTGTTGTTGCCGAGGTTCGTCTCCTTGAGCCGCTTCTCGGGGTTGGCCAGCACCTGGATGTAGTAGGTGCCGTTGGGCAGCCCGGTGATGTCGAAGGACTGACCGGGAAGATCCTGCGTGTACGTGTCACCGGAGCCGACATCGAGCACCTCCCGTACGGAGATCGAGTTCTCCTGACCGCACGCGGTGGACAGATCGGTGTTGTCCGGGTGCCAGTTGGCGTTCTTCACCGTGTAGTCGACGGCGTCCGTGTTGGCCAGGCAGAAGGCCTCCTTGCCGCTGCGGACGGTCTCCTTCTTGTCGGCCTTGAGCAGCCGGTAGCTCGCGAAGTCCGTGAAGTGCCAGTGCTCGTGACCCGGACGGGGGTCCCACTCCATGGTGCCCGTCGGTGTGTAGCCGACCTGCTTGCCCGAGGCGTCGTAGAAGTACTGGTAGGCGTCCATCAGTGCCTTGCCCGGGGCCCGGAAGCCGTCCACGACCAGCTGCGCGGGGCCCGCGTTCCACACATTGGCGCTGAACGCCAGGTAGTCCTTGCCCGGAGCGTCCGCTTCGCCCTCGGCGATGGTGATGCCGTAGGCGGGCAGCGAACGGAGGTCGGGCTTGGGTACGTCCGGGACCGCGGCCCGGCCGGCCGGCCGCTTCGCGTGGGGGCGGGCGGCGGGCGCCTGCCGGGAACCGTCCGTACGCCCGGGCCCGTCACCCGCCTGCGCGGACCGGAAGCCCTCCCGCTTGACCGCCCAGGGCAGCGCCGCCGGCGCGGGCGCGTAAGGGCCGTGGCCCACGTTGTACGAGGGACCCGCGCCGCTGGTGGCCGCCGCGGGCGCGGGCGTGCGCACAGCCGCATGACCCGAGTGCCCGGCCATGTGGGAGGCATGGCCGCCGGCGGACCGGGCGCCCGCGTTCTCCTCCCAGCTGCGCTCGCGCACGGTCACCTTGACCGTCTGCGGCTTGTCGGCGATGCCGAACAGGTCGCGATAGGCCTTGGTCACCGACACCTTCGCCGTGTACTTCCCGGCGGGGAGTGCGACCGGCGTCGAGGAGTAGCCCGCGTACGTGTTGGCCGCCCAGCCGTTCTCGACACCCCAGACCGAGCCGAGCGTGAACGGATTCACGGGACAGCTCTCGGGATACTTCGACGTGGCCGGCGCGTCCGGGCGGACCCGTCCCGACGCGTTGTTCGGGCAGAACGACTCCGTCTTGTTGAGCACGGTCTTGCCCGCGGCGTCCGTGACGGTGACCCGGACGAAGTCCGCCAGCCCCGTGAAGTCCTTCACGAGCCCCTTGGGCAGGACCTTGGTGCGGGTCTTCTTCCCCTCGCGGATGATCTGCGTGGCGACGACCGGGTCGTTGTAGGACGCGCGGGTCACCTTCAGTTCCAGAGGGGCCTTCGTGGCAGTGAGGTACGTACCGAGATCCAGGTAGACACCGGGCTCCTCCTTCCACGAGTCGAGCGTCACCGATGCCGAAGCGGCGATCAGGCCGAGCTCCGGCACGGGCTGTGCCTTCTTGGCATCGGGCGCCGCGGCGACGACGCCGGCGATCACGGTGATCGCCGCGGCGGCGGCGACGGCCGGCCGCCACAGCCGGCTGCGGGGGGTTCTGGTGGTCATCGTTCCTCGATTTCCGAGCGCCCTGGGGGCAGTGGAGGATCTTTTCCTGTGAGAGCCGAGGAAGGGCCCCGGAGGTTGTCCGGCGGCTCATGAGTCACGGATCGTTGGCCGAAAGCCGGTCGTACGGTGCGGAATGAGACGTTGTCCTGCCGTTTCCGACCCGAACGCCCAGGACGTGTGTTACGAGGAGCAGGCACCGGGGAACTTCGTCCCCACCGGCGCCTCGCGTCGCTGCCACGGAAGTGCCGGTGGTACGGGGGTGGCGCATGCTGGTGGGGTGACCTGGAGACCCGATGTCGGCCGGGCACCGGGCGGCCCGTCTCTGGTGCTCGCCCAGGCCGTCGTCAGTGCGATCGAGGCCGCCGGCGGGTATGCCGGCGGCATCTACCTGCGCTCCCGCACCCCGGGGCTCCTGCTGATGGCGGTCCTCGCCGGGCTCCCCGCCCCCTTGATGCGCCCCTGGTGGCGCATGCACGTGAACCGTCCCTTCCCGGTGGCCGAGGCGTACCGCTCGGGCAGGCCCGTGTACCTCGGCGACGCCGAGGACGCCATGCGGCGCTTTCCGCAGCTCATGGCGGGTCTGCCGTTCCCCTTCGGCTCGCTGTACGTACCTGTCAGGAGCGGGCGCACCATCGTCGGCGTGCTCGTCGTGCTGCGCTACGCCACCCGCGGGGAGCCGGTGGGCGGGGCCGACCGCAACAGGCTGCAGGGCATCGCGGAACATCTCGGCGCCGATATCGCGGAGCTGGAGAGGAACGGGCACCGGGCCGAGTGGGAAGGCGACCCCATGACCGTCCGGCTGCCCGCGGAAACCGCGCAGCCGATGCGGATCGGCCACTTCGACTGGGACCTCGCCACCGGAGCGGTCACCGCGGACGACGAGGCGTGCCTGATCCTGGGAACCGAGCCCGCGGACCTCCCGCCGCACACCGTGGAAGCGCTGACCGCCCGGCTGCTGCCGGAGGACGTGTGCGGACTGTGGACCCTGGGCAGCCGGGCCGCACGGTCGGCGCAGCCGCACGTACGCCGGATGCGGCTGCGCGGCCCCGACGGCCGGTCCCTCCTGCTCGAGCTCTCGGGCCACGGGGCGGGCGCCGGGCGAGCACACCATTTGACCGGTGTCCTGCTCGACCCGGGTGCCGAGCCCGTCGTCCCGGAGGCGGCCGACCGGATCCCGCGCGGCGTGCTCTCCCACGACCGGCTCGGACGGATCACGTACGTCAACCGGCTCGGGGAGGACATCCTCGGGCACAGACGGGCGGAACTGGTCGGCCGGCTCCTGTGGGACGTGTTGCCCTGGCTCGCGCACCCCGCCTACGAGGACCACCACCGGGCGGCCCTCTTCTCCGACGCCCCCGTGCACTTCCGCGCCAAACGCACCCCGACCGAATGGCTGTCCGTAGCGATGTACCCGGGCCGCGACGGGGTGACGGTCACCGTCATCCCCGCCCCGCAGCCCGACTACACGCCGCATTCCGTCGGCGCACCGGGTGCGGGCCTCGGCTCCGCCGCCGACCGCGCAACCGTTCTGTACCGCCCGGTCGCCCTGGCCATCGCGCTGACGGAGGCCGTCACGGCCCGGCAGGTGTCCGCCGTGGTCACGGAGGAACTGCTGCCCGCCTTCGGCGGCAGACAGCTGGCCATCTACCTGCAGAACGAGGGGCGCCTCTACCTGGCGTGGGAGACAGGTTTCCCGAAGGGCTTCCTGGACCGCTTCGACGGCGTCGGGCTCGACGCCCACATCCCCGGAGTGGACACGCTCACGACCGGCAGGCCGCTGTTCTTCGAGTCCATGGAGAAGCTGGGAGCCGCCTATCCCGGCATCCCCATGGACACGAGTGTCGGGGCCCGCGCCTTCCTGCCGCTCATCGCCTCCGGGCGGCCGGTCGGCTCGTGCATCCTCGGCTTCGACCAGCCGCGGGGCTTCAGCCCCGAGGAGCGCACCGTGCTCACCGCCCTGGCGGGCCTCATCGCCCAGGCGCTCCAACGGGCCCAGCGCTACGACACCGAAGCCGCCCTGGCGCGCGGACTGCAGGACGCCCTGCTGCCGCACCGGCTGCCCGTGGTCGAAGGCGTCGACACCGTCGGGCGCTACCTCTCCGGCACCCAGGGCATGGAGGTGGGCGGAGACTGGTACGACGTCATCGAGACCGGCAGCGGGCTGGCCCTGGTCATCGGGGACGTACAGGGGCACGGTGTCGCAGCAGCCGCGACCATGGGCCAACTGCGCAGCGCTGTAAGGGCGTTCGCCCTCAGCGGGCACGACCCACAGGAGATCATGAGTGCCACCAACCGGCTGCTCATCGACCTCGATCCGGGCCAGTTCGCCA
This sequence comes from Streptomyces sp. NPDC056452, assembly GCF_042796085.1. Lineage (NCBI taxonomy): Bacteria > Bacillati > Actinomycetota > Actinomycetes > Kitasatosporales > Streptomycetaceae > Streptomyces > Streptomyces sp. NPDC056452. The sequence goes on along the minus strand of NZ_JBHTRI010000044.1, from coordinate 29,710 downwards.
GCTGCTGCTACGTCGTTCTCGACCCCGGCACCGGTTTCACCCAGGCCGTACGGGCCGGCCACCCCCAGCCGGTACTGCGCCACCCCGACGGCCGCACCGAGGTCCTGGACCTCCCGGGCGGCGTCGTGCTGGGCGTCGACCCCGGGGCGTCGTATCCGGTGACCGATCTGCATCTCGCCCCGGGCGTCGTGCTCGCCCTGTTCACCGACGGACTCGTGGAGAAGTCGGGAGAGGACATCGACGAGGGGATCGAGCGTCTCCGCAGCACCCTTGCCGAGGTGGACCACGCGCCCCTCGCCGAGATGGCGGACCGGGTCATCGGGCAGGCGATCCAGGACGAGGACCGGCCCGACGACATCGCGCTCCTGCTGGCCGCCTGCGGGGTGTCGCCCGGCTGACCGGGCCGGATAGGTTCGCCCGATGGGTATGGAGCGCGCACGAACCGTGCGGGGTGTCACCACTCCGGGATGTGCCGCGTGCGGGGGCACGGTCGCCCCCGACGGCCACTGCTGGGACTGCGGTGCGGCGCAGCCGGCGTTCCGTTCGCATGTGGAGATCACTCAGGACACGGGTGCGGCGGCGGTCAGCGACCGCGGCCGGCGGCGCGCGATCAATGCGGACGCCATGGTGCTCACCACGGCCGGCCGGTGGACGATCGGCGTCGTCTGCGACGGCGTGTCGATGTCACCGCGCGCCGAGCGCGCCGCGAAGGTCGCGGCCGATGTCGGCGCGAGGTGGCTGACGATGCGTCTGAGCGCCGGAGTCCTGCCGGAGACCGCCCTCCACGACGCCGCCGTCCGCGCGGCGCACGCGGTTGCGGCCCTGGCCGCGACGAAGGACGCCGCCCCGGCCTGCACCTATGTCGCCGGCATCGCGGGTCCGCAGGGCATCTGGAGTTCCTGGATCGGTGACAGCCGCGCCTACTGGCTCCCGGACGAGGGACCGGGAATGGCGTTGACCGAGGACGACACCGGCGAGCACGAAGCGCTCTCCGCCTGGCTGGGAGCGGATGCGGGGGAGCCGGCGCCGCGGGTGCGGAGCTACCGGCCGTCGGTGCCCGGCCGCCTCCTGCTGTGTACCGACGGGCTGTGGCGGTACCTGCCCGACGCCGGGGCACTGAGGTCGGCGCTGCCCCACCGGCGGCGCGAGGTGTCGGCCCGGGGCGACGGCCTGATCGAGGACGCGCGGTCCCTGGTGGACTTCGCCCTCGACGCGGGAGGGCACGACAACGTCACGGCACTGCTGATTCCCGTCGGCGCCTGACGCGCCCGTGTCCGTCATACGGACGCGTGCGGAGCGGACTGCGCCGGGGACGTGCTCGTGAGGCATCCTCTGCTGGTTGGGTAGAACGGGCCCGCAGCGGCAGGCGCACGTCCGGTGCGCAGCCGGTACGGGCCTGTGACGGCGAGGGATTTGGAACAAGATGGCAGAGAACTCGGACCTGTTGGCCTTTGTGCGGGCGCGCCTCTCCGAGGAGGAGCGCACTGCGCAGGAAGCCGGCGGCGAGGGCTGGCGGTGCCCTGCGGAGGCACCCGGCGAGGTGCATGACCGCACGAGCGGTATCGCGTTCGTCGTGCGGAACCGCGGTTACGACCGGCACATCGCCCTGCAGGACCCCGCGCGCACGCTGCGCCGCATCGAGACGAACAGGGTCCTGCTGGACGAGTACGAGGAGATCGCGTCCATGGACACGGACCGTCCTGGCCAGGACTTCGTCTCCGGCCGTGCCGTGGGCCTGGGGTTCGTCGTCCGGCAGATGGCCGCGGAGTACGCCGGGCACCCCGAATACCGGGTGAAGTGGCTGCCCAGGTACTCGCATTGGGGCCCGCCCGCCGCGCCCGGGGCATGACCGGTCCAGGCATGACGGGCGGCGGCGAATGAGTACGGGGGAGCCGCCGGCCTGAGTACGTTGCCCGATCCCGCGGCGGACCGCCGCTGATCGAATGGGAGCCATGCTCCCCGACGCGCCGCGGCGCCCCCGCATCCAGAACCTGACGAGTGCCGGTACGGCCCTGGCCGTGACCCTGCTTCCGCTGGCTGCCGGGGTGCTGCTGGCCAGGACGATGGCGCTCGATCCGATGACCTCTGTCAACGCGCTGGTCACCAGTGGCGGCCAGCGTGCCCGCATCGGACCGGCGGGCTGGGCGCTGAACGCTCGAACGCGTGAACTTCTTTCCCGACGTAATGGAACTCCTGTCCAGGAAAGCGCTGTCGCTTTCGTTACACGATGCGCACGGGCAGGACGGGGGTGCGCGGGGAGCGGAACGAGGCGCGACGGGGGCGCTGTGACCAGGGGAACGGCCCCCTGAAAGGGTCGGTGCAAGGATCAACGGTTGACAGGTATACGACCGTCGGGATCGGTGCCGATTGCAGTCGTGTGTGACAGAAATGTCCGTACTTTGTCACACGAACCAGGGCATCTTCCGGCCAGAGCGAAAGCGGGACAAAGTTTGCGTTCCCGGCACCACGCCGGGGCCGAACAACGCCCGGCACTTCGTTCCGGGCCTGCATGATGAGGGGTTTCCATGTCCCGTTCCGCACGACGGATCACCGCTACCGTTCTCGCCTCAGGCGCACTGCTCGCCGCAGCGGCACTCCCTGCCAGCGCCGATGGCCGGGACCACGGCAACAACAGGCCGGCCCAGCGCTCGGCTGTCGTCCTGGGCAAGATCCAGTACGACAGTCCCGGCCGGGACAACGCGTCCAACCGCAGCCTGAACGCGGAGTGGGTCACCGTGACCAATACCGGACGCCGTGCCGTCAACCTCCGTGGCTGGACGCTCACGGACGAGAGCAACCGCTCCTACCGCTTCGACCTCCGCCTGCCCGGCCGCTCCTCCGTCCGGGTCCACACCGGCGTGGGCCGCGACAGCAGGCACGACGTGTACCAGGACCGCCGCCACTACGTGTGGGACTCCAGGGACACGGCGACCCTGCGCGACAACCGTGGCCACAGGGTCGACTCCAAGTCCTGGGGCCGGCACAACGGCGGCGGTAACAACGGTGGTGGCAACCACAACGGTGGCGGCCACAACAACGGTGGCGGCCACCACAACGGTGGTGGCAACCACAACGGCGGCGGCCACCACAACGGTGGCGGCGGCAACCGCTGATCCGACGGCTTGATGCGGCGTACCACGGCTTCGGGGCCGTGGTACGCCGCAGTTCGTTCCACCGGCGACAGCAGGGGCGAGCCGCGACGGGCGGGGGAGCGACCCGCATTCGGCGGAGGGCGAGCCGCGTCGGGCGGGGGCTGTGCATCGGGGGACGGCCGGTGATGTCAGGATGGCCTCATGACCATCAAGGCGTATTTCGACATCACCATCGACAACGAGCCCGCCGGGCGGATCGTGTTCAACCTTTTCGACGACGTGGCGCCCAAGACCGCGGAGAACTTCCGCGCCCTGGCCACGGGCGAGAACGGCTACGGCTACGCCGGTTCGCCGTTCCACCGTGTCATCCCCGACTTCATGCTGCAGGGTGGCGACTTCACCCGGGGTGACGGCACCGGTGGCAAGAGCATCTACGGCGAGAAGTTCGCCGACGAGAACTTCACCCTGAAGCACAACAAGCCGGGTCTGCTCTCGATGGCCAACGCGGGCCCGAACAGCAACGGTTCGCAGTTCTTCATCACCACCGTCCTCACCCCGTGGCTCGACGGCAAGCACGTCGTGTTCGGTGAGGTCGCCGACGAGCCCAGCATGGAGCTGGTCCGCAAGATCGAGTCGTACGGCTCGTCGACCGGCCGGACCAAGGCCCAGATCGCCGTCTCCGCGTCCGGGGTCCTCTGACACTCGCAACGGGGCTCCCGGCCGCGCTTCCCGCAGGCCGGGGCCCCGCACGCCGCCGGTGAAGACGGCGCGGCCGCCGTGTCGGCCCGATCGCGGGCCCGCGGAACCGTAGCGTGGCGCGGGCAACCGCTGACGCGTGCGGTTCCGGACCGGGGTGGCGCCATGTGCTGGAGTGCGACCGCCGATCTCGTCGCGGGCGCGGGAGTCATCGCGATCGGGGTGGCCTGCGTCGCGCGACCGCCAAGGGCCCGCGATCTGCCGCTCGCCTCGCTACCGCTGCTGCTCGGGGCACACCAGGTCGTCGAATCGGTCATCTGGCGCTCCGGAGGCGGCAGCGGGACCGCCACCCTCGTCTGGGCCGTCATCGCGCTGCCCCTGCTGGCACTGTGGGTGCCGCTGGGAGTGCTGTGTGCGGCACCGCCCACGGCCCGTCGCCGGCTGTCGGTCCCTCTCGCGGCCGGCATCGCGACCGCCGCCGCTCTGTCGTACAGCCTGGCCACCCGTCCCGTCACGGCCGACATCCGCGGCCACACGCTCGGCTACGTCCTCGACCTGGCCCTCCCGGAACTGCTCGTGGCGGGATACCTGCTCGCCACCGTGGGTGCCCTCCTGCTCTCGGGAGACCGGTGGCTCGTGCTGCTGGGCGTCCTGGTCGCGGTGGGTGCGGCGGTGTGCGTCGCGCTGTGGCGCACGGAATTTATCTCCACCTGGTGCGCCCTCGCGGCGGTGTGCTCGGTCGTGCTTCTCGGCTGGGCACGTCGGCGCCCGGCGGCCGCGGGCTGATACACCGCCGCGCCCCGGAAGGCGTCCAGGTCCGAGGGGTGCCAGGGTGGATACGGCCCCGTACACCGTTGACGGGCGACGGAAGGAGCGCAAGGTGCGCATCGATCTTGCCGGTAGGACCGCGGTCGTCACCGGCTCCTCACAGGGCATCGGCCTCGCCATCGCCACCGGGCTCGCCGACGCGGGGGCGCACGTCGTCCTCACCGGCCGTGCCCAGAACCGTCTGGAGACGGCCGCGGACGTCCTGCGCGGGACCGTACCGGACGCGACGGTGCTCACGCTCGCCTGCGACCTGACCACCGAACAGGGAGCGGCCGAGCTGTACGAGGCCGTGCCGGCCGCCGACATCCTCGTCAACAACCTCGGCATCTTCGGTGCCAGGCCGCCGCTCGAGATCACCGACGAGGAGTGGCGCACCTACTTCGACACCAACGTCCTCAGCGCCGTACGGCTGATCCGCGGCTATCTGCCGGGAATGACCGAGCGGGGCTGGGGGCGCGTGCAGAACATCGCGAGCGATTCCGCGATCGTGGTCCCCGCAGAGATGATCCAGTACGGCATGTCGAAGACGGCGCTGCTGTCGGTCTCCCGGGGCTTCGCCAAAGTGGCCGCCGGCACCGGGGTGACCGTGAACTCCGTGATCGCCGGTCCGACGCACACCGGCGGCATCGAGGACTTCGTCTACCAGCTGGTCGACAAGGGCCTGCCGTGGGACGAGGCGCAGCGCGAGTTCATGCGGCTGCACCGCCCGCAGTCCCTGCTGCAGCGGCTGATCGAGCCGCAGGAGATCGCGCACATGGTCGTCTACCTCAGCTCTCCGCAGGCATCGGCCACCACGGGTGCCGCGGTGCGGGTGGACGGCGGCTACATCGACTCGATCGTGCCCTGAGCCCCTGTGCTGGCATGATCAAGGGCATGAACGAGAGCATCATCGCCGCGTGTGACGGGGCATCCAAAGGAAATCCGGGACCTGCTGCCTGGGCATGGGTCGTGGCGGATGCCGAGGGCCGCCCGCAGAGGTGGGAGGCCGGTCCGCTGGGTACCGCCACCAACAACGTCGCGGAGCTCACCGCCCTGCAGGAGCTGCTGAAGTCCACCGATCCGGCCGTGCCGGTAGAGGTGCGGATGGACTCCCAGTACGCGATGAACGCGGTGACCAAGTGGCTGCCGGGCTGGAAGCGCAACGGCTGGAAGACCTCGGCGGGCAAGCCGGTCGCCAACCGTGAGCTGGTGGTCGGCATCGATGCGCTGCTCGGCGGCCGGAGCGTGACCTTTCGCTACGTGCCCGCGCACCAGGTGAACGGTGATCCGCTCAACGCGCTCGCCGATCAGGCCGCGAGCGAGGCCGCTGTTTCGCAGCAGGTCGCGGGAAGCGCGCACGGTTCGGCCGTGCCGGTGCCGGCTCCTGCCCGCTCGACGAAGGGCAGGACCTCGAGTGCGGGCACCGAGGGAGCTGCCTCACGCCCCACCGCGACGATCCGGGCGAAGTTCTCGGGCCGGTGCCACTGCGGAAAGCCGTATGCGGCGAAGGACATGATCGCGAAGAACCCGAAGGGCTGGGGCCACCCGGAGTGCCGGACGGCCGCCGCCTGAGCGGTTCAGATGTCGGCCCAGACCAGCCGGCTGGAAAGGCTGGTGCGTGTTCCCCATCGGGTCGCCAGCGCGTCCACGAGCATCAGACCCCGGCCGTCCTCGGCGAGGGAGTCGATATCCGTGATGTCGGGGGAGTCGGGGCCGTCGAGGGCTCCGGCGAGGTCCCGGTGGTGCGCGCCGGACCCGGCGCCCTGGCCATGAGGTCCGTCCCCGGGTGAGTGCGACAGCTCGGGGCGGCGCGGCGTAGGACCGTGGGAACCGTGGGAACCGTGCGAGGCCGACTTCGCGTCCATGGGCCGCGTCGGAGCAGGCACACGGGCCCGGCCGCGGTTCCACACGCAGATCCGCACCCCGCCGGAGGAACGCAGGAGTCTGCAGCGGACCCGCCGGCCCGAGGTGTGCTGCACCGCGTTCGTGACCAGCTCGGTCACGACCAGGGCGGCTGTCTCGACACGCTCGTCGGACTCTCCCCAGTCCCGCATCGCCTCCTGGACACGGTGGCGCGCTTCGGGCACCCCCTCGGGAAGACGGGGGATCCACCAGCTCTGTGCGCTCCTCCCGCTCGGGTCCTCCGGAGCGAGGCGCGAGCGGGTGTCTATTTCCGGCATGTATGTACTCTCGGCGCAAAGTGCATACTTTGCAAGTGACAGAATGTCCGGGTTGCTCTGTTTCGGAGCTCTCATGAGGAAGGCGGGCGCATGAGGCCCCGATCCGGTCCCACGGTCGAGCACCGTGTCCTCGCGGCACGACTGCGGATACTGCGGGAACGTGCGGGTGTCAGCCTGCAGGCGGCCGCCCGGGCCCTCGACGCACACCCGGCCACCGTGCGCCGCATCGAACGCGCCGAGACCGGGCTGGACGCCCGCCAGGTCCGGGTCCTGCTGGACCGCTACGAGGTTCCCGAAGCGGAGGCGGAACCGATCATCACGGGCCTCGGGGCCGCGAACCTGCCCGGATGGTGGCACCGCTGGCGGGACGCGATGGAGCCGTGGCGGCAGGAGGTCATCGGCCTCGAGTCCTCGGCCTCACTCGTCCGTACCTGGCATCCCGCGCTGATCCCCGAACTGCTGCGTACCCCGGCCTACGCGGCTGCCCTGGACCGGACCCTGTACCCCGCGGACACCGGGGCGCAGCTCACCCGGCGCCTGGAGCTCCTGCGGGAGCGGCAGCGGCGTCTGGAGGACCGCGGCGCGGCCCTGTGGGCCCTGGTCCCGGCTGCGGCGCTGTACACCCGGGTGGGCGGTCCCGAGGTGATGGCAGAGCAGTGGGCGGCGCTCGCCGACGCCGCGCACCGGCCGCACCTCACGGTGCAGGTGATGCCCCTCGACTCCCCGCCGCACCCCATGACCGCTGTCCCGCCGCTGCACCTCCTGCGGGTGTCCGCTCCCGAGATCGGCGACCGGGCGGTTCTCGAGGCCCCGGGGGGCCGGGTGGACATCATCGACGAGCCGGGAGCGGTGATGGACCTCCGCATCAGGCTGGACGCCGCCTGCGCGGCGGCTCCGCACCCGGGATCCCCCCTGCCGGAGGTCCGATGAGGGCCGACGGGCCGACGGGCAGGGTCCCCTCTGGTTTCGGACGCCCGATGCCGGTCACCCGCGCTGTGCGGACCCGCCACTGTCCGGCACCACCCCATAGGACGATCCGGAGCAGAGGAGAAGGACACATGGACAATTGGCCCCTGAACGAGTCGGGCAGGCAGCGTGCCCCGGAACGAGGCACGCCCACGAGCCGTCGGGCCGGGAGCGGGGACGGCGTGCCCGGGAGCTCCGGCGGCCGGACAGGCGGACGATAGGTCATGGACACCTCCTTCTGGCTCGTCCTCGGCGGGCTCCTCGCCCTGCTCGCGGCGGGCGTCGCCGTCGTTCTCCTGGTACGGGTGTTCCGGGCCAGGAAGCTGCTCCTCGATGCGGGGGTCCCGCTGCGCAGCAAGGCCCTGATGTGGGCCGCGGTGATCTACACGGTGTCGCCCGTCGACCTGCTGCCGGATCCCGTGTACCTCGACGACATCGGTTTCCTGCTGCTGGCCCTGCGCTCGCTGCACACCGCCGCGCACGCCGCCGGGCTGGGGACGCGGGGCGGAAAACGGGCCGATGAAGCGGCAACCTTTCGGCGTCCGGGAGCAACTGACGTGACGTAAGCCATCCCCGGCCAGAAGGTGCGTACCGTGGACCCTCTGCTCCCCCACCCCGATCCCCGCTCCCCCCGCACGCGACGGCGGATCACCCGTAGCCGGGCACTGCTCGGCTCGTTGACGGCAGGCCTTCTCGCCGCTGCCGGACTGGTCGCCCTCGGCCCCACCTCGCACGCCGCCACCGCCCGGCAGGCCGAGGCGCTCGACCGCGGCGTCGTCAGTGTGCACACCGACAGCGGCAACCTCATCAGCTGGCGCTGGCTGGGCACCGACCCCGACGGCGTGTCCTTCAACGTCTACCGGGCCGGTACGAAGGTCAACGCCTCACCCGTCACCGCCTCGACGAACTACTTCCACTCGGGCGCACCCGCCACCGCCGACTACACCGTGCGGGCCGTCGTCAACGGGACGGAGCAGGGCGACTCGGTCAACGCCATCCAGTTCCGCACCGGTTACAAGGACGTGCCCATCAGCCCGCCCGCGGGCGGCACGACACCCGACGGGGTCGCCTACACCTACGAGGCCAACGATGCGTCCGTCGGCGACCTCGACGGCGACGGCGCACTCGACTTCGTACTGAAATGGCAGCCCACCAACGCCAAGGACAACTCCCAGTCCGGCTATACGGGCAACACGATCATCGACGGGATCCGGCTCGACGGCACCCGGCTCTGGCGGATCGACCTCGGGCGCAACATCCGCTCCGGCGCGCACTACACCCAGTTCCAGGTGTACGACTACGACGGCGACGGCCAGGCCGAGGTGGCCACGAAGACGGCCGACGGCAGTGTGGACGGAACCGGCAAGGTGATCGGCAGCTCCTCCGCCGACTACCGCAACTCCTCCGGATACATCCTGTCCGGACCCGAGTTCCTGACCATGTTCAACGGCAGGACCGGCGCCGCGATGGGCACCGTCGACTACGTTCCCGCACGCGGCACGGTGTCCTCGTGGGGCGACTCGTACGGCAACCGGGTCGACCGCTTCCTCGCGGGCACCGCCTACCTGGACGGGGCCAGACCCTCCCTGATCATGGCGCGCGGCTACTACACGCGCAGTGTCATCGCCGCCTGGGACTGGCGAGGCGGCGCCTTCACCCGGCGCTGGACCTTCGACACGAACAGCTCGACCAACTCCGGCAAGGGGTACGACGGTCAGGGCAACCACCAGTTGTCGGTCGCCGATGTCGACGCCGACGGCAAGGACGAAATCGTGTACGGGGCCATGGCCGTGGACGACAACGGCAATGGACTGTGGACGACGAAGAACGGCCACGGCGACGCCATGCATGTCGGGGACCTCGACCCCTCCCGGGCGGGACTGGAGGAGTTCAAGGTCGACGAGGACAGCTCGAAGCCGTCCTCCTGGATGGCGGAGGCGAAATCAGGCAAGATCCTCTGGTCCACCCCGGCGAGCGGCGACAACGGCCGTGGGGTGTCCGGTGACATCTGGTCAGGAAGCCCCGGAGCCGAATCCTGGTCCTCCGCCGTCTCCGGAGTGCGCAACCCGCAGGGCACCGAGGTCTCCAGCCGGAAACCGTCCAGCTCGAACTTCCTGTCCTGGTGGGACGGCGACACGACCCGAGAACTCCTCGACGGCACCCACATCGACAAGTACGGCACCTCGGGCGACACACGCCAGCTGACCGGTGCCTCGGTCCACAGCAGCAACGGCACCAAGGCCACTCCGGCGATCTCCGGCGACATCTTCGGTGACTGGCGCGAGGAAGTCGTCTGGCCGACCACCAACAACACGGCGCTGCGGATCTACTCGACGCCGTACGAGACCGGCACCAAGATCACCACGCTGCTCCACGACACCATGTACCGCACCGCGCTGGCCTGGCAGAACACCGCCTACAACCAGCCGCCGCACCCCAGCTTCGCCATCGGCAGCGGAATGGCCACCGCACCGCGGCCGACGATCACCACACCGTAGAAGACGTAGTCACCCGCTCATGGGGGCGGCGGCTGCAAGGGCGTTCCTCGCAGCCGCCGAATCCATGATCGGGCCGATAAATCGAAACGCTGGTACCGCTCCTACCGGTTAGAGTGAGGCCACAACGTCAAGCACCTCCCGGTGCGCAGGCGGCGGTTACTTCTTTTGGGTAGAACCACTTCGGTGGGCGGGGATCGAACCCCGCAGAGCCGCAGCCGTCTTGATCTCGGGAGGCACAGCGTCGGGGGTGCCCGGTGCGCAGGCAGGGGATACTTCCACTGTTAATGGGGTGGTCGCGGGTTCGAATCCCGTCGGAGCCTCAGGGCTTCCGTAGCTCAGTGGCAGAGCACCTTGTTCCCCAGCCGATTTGATCTCGGGCACCCCACGCTGCGTTTCCCCTCCTACGGGCAGCTCTCCTCGTACTTCACGGCTGTGAACGTGACGGGCTGTCCCTTCAGGGCCGCTCCCGGGGCCGGCGACTGGGTGCACACCTGCCAGTTGCTCTCCAGCAGAACCATGCGATCCTGCGCCGCGTCCGTCGTGGTGATCGACGTACCCGAGTCCAGAGCGCCACGGGCTGCCTTGACGGACTTCCCCACCAGGTTCGGCATCTTTCCGCCCACCACCTCAGGAGCCTCGGCGTCACCGGCGGGGCAGGTCTCCTCGAGCTTCACCGCGCCGAAGTCCAACTCGGTTCCGGTGGACACCGTCTTCCCCGCCTTGACGCTCTGGGAACAGACCTTCCAGTTCCGGTCGAGTGCCTGCAGTCTGTCGCGGCCGGCACTGTCGTGGGACGTCAGCAGGTAGAACCCCTCCGCCTGGGCCCTGTCCTGCGCCGACTGCAGGCCCATGCCGACGAAGTCCGGGACGGCCTTGGGCTCGGCCGGCCTGTCGGACTTCCGGGACGGCGGCGCGGTAGAGGCGACGGTGGAGGACTCGGGGGCGGCAGGTTCTGCGGGCTTCGGATCCGTGGTGGCAGGGTCGCAGGCGACCAGCGTCACGGCGGCAAGGCAAGCCAGGGCGGCGGTGAGTGCGCGGGTGTTCATGGTCCCCCAAGGGTGGTTCGTGGAGGCATGACCGTAGCGGTGCGTTATGCGACAGGGGGAGCAAGATGTTCCGGTAGTGACAGAGTTGTGACGGAGAGGTGGGGGAGGGGCGGCGCCCCGTCTCTCGGCGCTCGGTCCGTGCTCAGGCGGCGAGGTGTCCCCCCGCGACGAAGGCCGCGAGCACGAGATAGACAGAGTTCAGCATGACGAGCTTGTACTGGCCGAGTCGGCCGTGGGTGACCATCGCGCCGATCATCAGAAGGACCCAGCACAGGGCGGTCACCGGAACCATCGCCGGGGCGATGTCCAGTGCGGCCGGCAGGATCAGGCCCACCGCGGCGAGCAGTTCAAGGATCCCGAGAGCCTTCACGAAGCCGGCGCCGACATTTCCGGTCCACTCGCCGCCATGCTGCGCGGCCAGCTTCTCCTTGGGGACGAACGTCTTGGTGATGCCGCCGAGCAGGGCAACGGTGGCCAGCAGCCCGGCGGTTATCCACAGTGCGAGGTTCATGAGGTACTCCTGATCCGGTGGAAGAGGGGGGTCTGATCGTTCGGTTCGGGGCCGGTGGCGCGGAGCGCTAGCCCCGGGGCGCGGCGGGCAGCGGCGCGCCTGCCAGCGGGGTGGAGTCCACGTACCTGACGTCGTAGACGCGTTCGCTGAACTTCCAGCCGTCCGGGGTGCGCCGGTAGTGGTCGTGGTAGAGGGCGTAGTTCAGGTGCGAGGTGCCGTCACGCATGCGCCCGAACTCCTGGATGTACGCGCGGCCGGTCGCGGCGTCGCCGTCCAGCCGGATGACGCCCGGGTGAACGTTCTGGACGAAGAACTCCCAGAGGCCTTGCCCCCACTCGACCCCGGCACGGATCTGCTCGCGGCCGGTGAACTCCTTGTCGATGTGCGGCCACCGCATCACGCCCCGAGGTGTGAACAGCGAGGCAACGCGGTCGAAGTCACGCATCATCACCGCGTCGGTGAGCTCGGCGCGCAGTGCCTCGATCTCGACGCGATCGGCAATCGCCTGCATATCGCTCATCGGATTCCCCTGTCCTGTCGATGCGTACGGCAGGCGATGCGCAGCCCGTCCGGTGGTGGTGTACTCAGCATCGATGCAGCTCAGCGGTGGATCAATGTAAGGTTCGCGCAGAGATCCATAACATGGGAGTTATCCATGGAGCTGCGCGACATCGAGATCTTCCTGACGTTGGCCGAGGAACTGCACTTCGGCCGGACCGCCGAACGACTCCACGTGTCCCAGGCCCGCGTCAGTCAGGCCATCGGCAGACAGGAACGACGCCTCGGCGTGGCCCTGTTCGACCGCACCAGCCGGCGCGTGAGCCTGACTCCCGTCGGCCGCCGCCTCCGTGAAGACCTCCAGCAGGCCCTCGACCTCCTCCACGCGGGACTGGCACGTGCCGAAGCGTCCTCCCTGGGCGCCGGCCATACCCTGAGGCTGGGCGTCTTCGGCCATGCCGGACACGAACTACGTCCGCTCGTCGACGCGTTCCTTGCCCGTCACCCCGGCTGCGACGTCCAGTTCGGCGAAATCAACGGCAGCGACCCGTTCGGCGCCCTGCGCACCGGAGACCATGACGTGCACGTGCTGTGGCTGCCCGTTGCCGAACGGGACCTCACCGTCGGTCCCACCGTGCTCACCGGTGGCCGCGTGCTGGCCGTTTCGACCAACCATCCCCTGGCCGATCGCGGCACCGTGTCCCTGGAGGATCTCGCCGACAACCGCGTCGTCGACCTCGGCCCCGAGGCGCCCGAGTACTGGGTGTCGGGCATGGTTCCCACCCGCACACCGCTCGGCCGCCGCGTCCCCCGCGGGCCCGTCGCACGGACCTTCCACGAAATTCTCTCCCTGGTCACCGCCGGACACTGCGTCCACCCGCTCGGCGAAATCGCTGCCCGCTACAACAATCCTCCCGGCGTCGTCTTTCTGCCCGTCCACGACGCCCCCACCGTCGCATTCGCCCTGACGTGGCGCTCCGACAACGACAGCCCCGTCATCCGCGCGCTGGCCCGAACTGCCGCGGATCTCGGCCCCATCTCCCTGTGAGCAGAGGTCGCGTTCGGTCAGCGGAGCGAATCGGGGCGGGCGACGAAGCGGGCGAGGTCCTCGGCGGCGCCGCGGGGCAGGCCGGCGATCTCGGCCTCCGGCAAGGCCGCGATCACGGTGCGCAACCGCGCGCCGAGGTCCGGGAACAGGGACCAGGTCGAAGCGGGGGCTTTCACGGTGGCAAGCAGAAGGTCGCCCTCGTAGAAGCAGGCATCAAGCAGCGGTTCGTCGAGCAGCAAGCGCACTGCGAGCGGAAGGACGTACGGCAGCGCCACCTGCTGAGGGATGAGGGTGCGCAGATCCGCCGGCCCGAGTTCGCCCAGCGGAACACGGCGCAACTCGTGGACCTTGCGGACCAGATGGGTCGCGTCGGAGGCAGGAGGCCCCCATTGGGGTGGGTCGAGCTCATCGAGCGTGCGGTCGAGGTGCAGCAGATGGTCCACAGGGCTCATTGTCGCCGGAACAGGCAGGGAATCTCCCACGCAGGTCACTGCCGACCTGGGCGCATGTCCCTGACGTCTCTCGGTCGCACATCTAGCCATGTGGCCGATTCAGGTGCATCGTTGCTCACGTGATTCACCCCCTGGGAGTCCCCGGGCCGAGGTGCGATCACTCGGCCTCCGCGGGTAGCTGCGAGTCAGGCGGGGCTTGCCACCCTCCCGTCCTCCCCACGGGAGGGTTGCGGCACGTCCATTGCTTCGGATCGTTCAGCACCTCCGCGACTTCCGGCGCGAGGCTGTCTCCCCTGCCGATCCGTCCAGCACCTGCCACTCGCTGCTGACCGGCGTTCGGTTCGCCCACCCGGCTCCGGTGGCGCGCGGTCAGTCGCCCGTCACCGGGTCGCGCCGGGTGAGGCAGTAGATGCCGCCCGCGGGGTCCCGCATCACCGTCCACACAGGGCCCTTGCGGACGAACGTGGCGCCGCACCGCTCGTGCCAGGCCTGCCCCCCGTCGAGGTCCGGGCACGCGATGTCCAGATGCGCCGAGGCAGGGCGCGCCTCGTCCAGGCGCTGGAGCAGCAGGTGCACCGGCAGGTCCAGGTGCGGACGCACCACATGGAACTCCTTGTGATCACCGGGAGTTGACTCCCATCCCGTCAGGGCTGTCCAGAAGGCGACCTCCGAGTCGAACGCGGCCGGTGCGACATCGAGACAGAGCTGGTCCAGCCGGCTCTCGGGACCGCCGCGGGCGGCGAGGACCGGCGGGCGGACCTTCTGCCCGCGCCAGGGGACGACACAGAACCGCTGACCGGCGGGGGAGCGCAGCACAGTCAGCTCCGGCCTCCGTGCCTCCACCACGGCGCCGAGCCCGGTGGCCCGTGCGGTGAAGGCCGGCATGTCCTCGACCGCCAGATCCGGATGGGCCCCGCCCGCCCCATCGACGGCCTGCACCACCAGGCAGGCGTCCGCCCCATCGGCCCCGTCGGGGAGCAGCGTGGTGAACTCGCCCCGGTCGCCCGACGGCACGGACTCGTGCGTCCCCGTGACCTCGGTCCAGAATGCGCGTGCGCGGTCGGCGGCGGCTGTCGGGCGGTCGATGAGGGCGTACGTCCAGCGGATCACGTTGCTCCTTAGCGAGGTCGGGTTCCATGGCCGGTGCTGTCATAGTGCCAGGGGCCCGCCCCGCCCGGTCGTTCACCACCCGTTCACCGGTGGGAGTCCGCGCAGGGCTTTCCCCCAGGTGTGGCGGGGACCTACGCTCGGCCGCGCAACGATCAACGTGGGCGCCGGGGAACGGAGTCCGACAACGTTGTCCACACTGCGGAAGGTACGACATGCCCCCCAGACCGCCCACGGCCAGGCGCTTCGGTGCGCGAGCCGCCGCGATCGTCATCACCGGTGCGCTGGCCGCTGCCGTCATGCCGCCGGTCGCCCAGGCCGACGCGCTCGTCACCCGTCCCACCGCCTACGTGGACCCGCTGATCGGCAGCGCGAACGGCGGCAACACCTTCCCGGGCGCCACCCTCCCGTACGGCATGATCGCCTGGTCCCCGACCAGTACGACCGGCGACCAGACCAGCACCGGGGCGGCGAACGGCTACGAGTACGGGGCCACCCGTCTGCGCGGACTGAGCCTCACCCATGTCAACGGCGCCGGGTGCAATCCGGGCGCCGCAGGCGATGTGCCGATCATGCCCTTCGTCGGCGACGTCACCTCGTCGCCGTCGGCCGACACCAAGGACGCCGTGTACGCGGCGAACTTCTCGCACGACAACGAGCGTGCCGTGCCCGGCCGCTACACCCTCGGCCTGGACTCCGGCGCCTCGGCGGACCTCGCGGTGAGCAAGCGTGCGGGCGTGGCCGACTTCAGCTTCCCGGCCGGCAAGCCCGCCAACCTGCTCTTCCGGGTGTCCAACTCCCTCAACGGCAGCGAGGACGCCGAGGTCGAGATCGACACCGCGCACCGCAAGGTGACCGGTTCGGTGCTGACCGGTGCGTTCTGCGGACGGCGCGCCAACGGTGGCACCAACAACCGCAAGAGCTACTACCGGCTCTACTTCAGCGCCTCCTTCGACCGGGACTTCGCCTCCACCGGTACCTGGAAGGACGGCACCCTCGCACCCGGCGCGACCACCGCGAGCGGCGGCGAGGGGTACGCCACCGGGGCCGACCGGGCGGGACGCGGCTCCGGCGGATGGGTCGGCTTCGACACCGCCGCCGACGACGACGTCCGCATGCGGATCGGGATCTCGTACGTCAGTCAGGCCGGAGCGGAGGCCAACCTCCGCAAGGAGATGGCGCCGAAGGCAGACGTGGAGGACGTCGCCCGGGCCGGATCCGCTGCCTGGGACCGGGAGCTGAGCTCCGTACGTACGGGCGGCGGGACCGACGCGCAGCGCACCACGTTCTACACCGCGCTGTACCACTCGCTGATGCAGCCCAACCTGATCAGCGACACCGACGGCCGCTACCCGGGCATGGACGGGAAACCGCACCGTGTGACGCGCGGGCAGGGGGCGCAGTACAGCAACTTCTCCGGCTGGGACCAGTACCGCGCCCAGATCCAGCTCCTCGCGCTCCTCAAGCCGCAGATCGCGGGCGACTTCGCCCAGTCCCTGTACAACTTCGCCCAGCAGAACGGCGGGGTCTGGGACCGCTGGGTGCACGTCAACGGCGCCACGCACGTGATGACGGGCGATCCCACGGCGGCCACCCTCGCCACGTTCTACGCGATGGGCGTACGCAACTTCGACTACGAGGGCGCCTTCGAGTCCCTGGCCCGGCAGGCCACCGTGCCCCACCCCGACGGCCTCTCGGACGCAGGATGTCCCGGCCAGTGCACCGGCCAGCGGCCCAACCTCGCCCAGTACCTGGAGTCCCACTACGCACCCCAGGACGTCTGCCACTGCTGGGGCGGCGCCGCCGAGACACTGGAGGACGCGGTCGCCGACGCAGCGCTGGGCCGCTGGGCCCGGCTGCTGGGGCGCGATGCGGAGGCCGACGCCTTCGACGCGCGCGGCCGTTGGTGGCGCAACGTCTTCAACCCCGAGGCCGGCGACGGCGCCGGGACGACCGGCTACATCCAGGCACGCAACCTCGACGGCTCCTGGGTGACCCCGTTCAGCCCCGGCAGCGACCGCGGCTTCGCCCAGGGCACCAGCGCCACGTACACGTGGATGGTCCCGCAGGACGTGCAGGGGCTGGCGGACGCGATGGGCGGCCGGGACACCGCCGCGCAGAGGCTGGACTCCTTCTTCCACAAGGCGGACGGCTCCTGGTCCGTGAAGGGCGGCGACGCGCTGCGCTACGACCCGACCAATGAACCAGGCATCCACGCCCCTTGGCTCTACAACGCCCTGGGGAAGCCGTGGAAGACCCAGGAGACCGTGCGGGAGATCGTGAACACGGTGTACGGGACAGGTCCACGCGGGCTGCCGGGCAATGACGATCTCGGCACCATGTCCGCCTGGTACGTGTTCTCCGCCCTCGGCCTCTACCCGCAGACGCCGGGCAGCGCCACGATGCTCCTGGGCGCCCCGCTCTTCCCTGCCGCGGTGATCGACCGGCCGCAGGGCAAGGACATCACCATCAGTGCCCCGGCCGCCGATGCGACACATCCGTACATCGACGCCGTCGAGGTCGACGGCCGTCCGAGCGACCGGTCGTGGACCGACGCGCGACTGGTCACCCGGGGCGGTTCGCTGAACCACCGGCTCGCCGACCGGCCGAACACCGGCTGGGCCACCGGACCTGCGGGTCTGCCGCAGTAGCCGCCGCCCGGGCACACCCGGATCCCTTGCGATCGGGGTGTGCCCGGGTGGAACGGACCGGCGGGGCGGACGGTCGGGCGCTCGGAGGGCGGTCGGGGAGCAGATTTTTATATCGTTGAAAATTATGCGTGCACGACCGTTGTTAAGTGTTTGAGGCTGTGGCTCAATGTTCGACTATGTGCAGTGCCTCGCCGTTCGGGGCACTCCGGCTTCTTCGACGAGGACGACGCCTTGATACGACAACTAGCCCGCCCCCGCACGCTCTTCAGAGCGCTGGCCTGTACGGCAGCGCTGCTGCTCCCCGTCGGGGCCACCCTGGTCCCGGCCGCCGCCGCGGCGCCCGATGCCGGCACCGCCGCAGCCTCCGCGTTCACGGCCGAGCAGCCGTCCACCGAGGTCCACGGCCTCAAGGGCGAGTACTTCGCCATGTCCGCCCCGGGCGCACGGGACTTCGCCCAGCTCGGTGCCGTGGCGCTCGACCCGGAGATCAACTTCCCCGGGCTCACCGGCGCGTTCGAGTCGGCCACCGGCAGGACCGAGCACACCACCGCCCGCTGGACCGGACAGATCGAAGCCCCCGAGACCGGTGACTACACCTTCTCCGCCATCGGCGACAACGGGTTCCGGCTGTTCATCGACGACAAGCCCGTCATCGACCACTGGGTGCCGGACTGGGACAAGGAGCAGACCAGCTCCCCGGTCGCGCTGAAGGCGGGCGAGCCGCACACCTTCCGCCTGGAGATGTTCCAGGACATCGGTGGGGCCAACATGTTCC
The DNA here is from genome assembly GCF_042796085.1 of Streptomyces sp. NPDC056452. Classification (NCBI taxonomy): domain Bacteria; kingdom Bacillati; phylum Actinomycetota; class Actinomycetes; order Kitasatosporales; family Streptomycetaceae; genus Streptomyces; species Streptomyces sp. NPDC056452. Next base: position 11,383 of record NZ_JBHTRI010000044.1, on the reverse strand, counting down.
TGCGCTGGTCGAGCGCGAAGCTCGCCAAGCAGATCGTGCCCGAGTCCGCGTTCACGCCGCCCGCGGACTTCGAGGTCTACCCCGTCGCGCTGAGCGTCAACGAGGACGGCCGGAAGCTGCAGGCAACCTTCGACAACGCTGTCAGCGACATCGAGGGCGTCAAGGAGCACCTCACCGTCGAGGCCGACACGACGCCGATGCCCGTGAAGTCGGTGTCCGCGGTGAAGGGCAACCCCAAGGCGCTCATCGTCACGCTGGACGCGGCCGTGCAGAAGAACCAGCAGGTCAGGTTCGCGTACGACGGCAAGGGCGGCCTGAAGGCCGGCGACGAGACCGTCCCGGAGATCAGCCGCAGGGCGAAGAACCTCTCCACGCACCGGCTGATCACCCCGTGGGGCGAGAAGGTCGACCGCAAGAACCCGCTGCCCGAGTACCCCCGCCCGCAGCAGGTGCGCGACGACTGGAAGAACCTCAACGGACCGTGGGAGTTCGCGGGAGCCACCGCCGGTGAGCAGCCCGTCTTCGGCAAGTCGCTCGACGAGCGCATCACCGTGCCCTACCCCGTCGAGTCCCAGCTCTCCGGACTCGAGCGCCACGAAGACCACATGTTCTACCGCAAGCTCGTCACCGTGCCCAAGAGCTGGTCGGTCGGCAAGCGGAACAGCGACGACCGTCTGAAGCTGAACTTCGGCGCCGTCGACTACCAGGCGCGCGTCTGGGTCAACGGCAAGCAGGTCGCCGAGCACACCGGCGGCTACACCGCCTTCAGCGCCGACATCACCGACGCCCTCAAGGGCAGCGGCCCCCAGGAGATCGTGGTCGCGGTCACCGACACGACCGGGGCCGACCAGCCCACGGGCAAGCAGTCCGCGAACCCCAGCGGCATCTTCTACACCGCCTCCTCCGGCATCTGGCAGACCGTCTGGATGGAGCCCGTCGCGCCCGCCGCGGTCGACTCCCTGACGACCACGCCCGACATCGACAAGGGCCGGCTCGCACTGAAGGTCAACTCCGAGGACGCCTCGCAGGCCGCCCGGATCACCGCCGTCGCCCGTGACAAGAAGGGCAAGGTCGTCGGCACCGTCACCGGCCCGGCCAACAGCGAGCTGAGCCTTCCGGTCGCCAAGCAGCACCTGTGGACGCCGGACGACCCGTACCTGTACGACCTTGAGGTCACCCTCAAGGACGGCCGCTCCAAGGACACCGTCGACAGCTACTTCGGGATGCGCTCCTTCGGTGTCGCCGAGGTCGGCGGCTACCAGAAGCTGGTGCTCAACGGGAAGCCGTTCTTCTCCCTCGCCCAGCTCGACCAGGGTTTCTACCCCGACGGCCTCAACACGGCGCCCAGCGACTCCGCCCTGGTCTTCGACCTGAAGACGCAGAAGGACCTCGGCTTCAACTCCGTCCGCAAGCACATCAAGGTCGAGCCCGCCCGCTGGTACTACCACGCCGACCAGCTGGGTCTCCTGGTGTGGCAGGACTTCGTCTCCGGCAACATCACCGGTGAGAAGGGCCAGAAGGCCTTCCTCGACCAGGGTGCCGAGATGATGGAGCAGCTGCACAACTACCCGTCGATCGGTGCCTGGATCGTCTTCAACGAGGGCTGGGGCGAGTGGGACCGCACCGAGACCGGCAAGATCACCGAGAAGGTCCAGGCCGCGGACCCCTCCCGTGTCGTGAACGCCCACAGCGGTGTCAACTGCTGCAACTCCAAGGGCGACTCCGGCAAGGGCGACATCATCGACCACCACGACTACAACAACACCGACCCGGCCTTCCCGGACGACACCCGCGCCGCGATGGACGGTGAGCACGGCGGCTTCACCCTGCGGATGCCCGGACACATGTGGCCGGGTGCCCCCACCGCGATCTACAGCGGTGTCGCGGACAAGGACGCCCTGACCGCGAAGTACGTCGAGAACACCCGCACGCACTACCTGGCGGCAGCCGGCGCCGAACTCTCCGGCTCCATCTACACCCAGGTGACCGACCTCGAGAACGAGCTCAACGGGCTCTGGACGTACGACCGCCGGGAGATCAAGGTCGACCAGGCCAAGGTGCGGAAGATCAACCAGGAGGTCATCGCGGCCGGCGCCGCAGCCGGTGAGCGTGACCAGGTCAAGGGCGGCGGCAGCTGGTCCCTCGACGAGAACACGGGCACCAAGGCCGCCGACAGCGGACCGAACCACAAGGACCTCACCCTCTCCGAGGGGACGTCCTGGGCGCCCGGAGTGCAGGGCTCGGCGCTGAAGTTCAACGGCGAGGGCCAGTACGCCGAGACCAGCGGTCCGGTCGTCGACACCACCGGCGACTACACCGTGTCGGCCTGGGCCTCGCTCGACGCCCTCCCGGGCAACTACGCCACCCTCGTCAGCCAGGACGGCCGGCGCCAGGAGAACCCGTTCTACCTCCAGTACGGACAGGGTGCGTTCGCCTTCTCCACGCCGGGCGGCAACCGCGCCCGGCTGGAGATGAAGCCCGAACTCGGCCACTGGTACCACGTGGTCGGCGTACGCAGCGGTGACGAGATCAAGCTGTACGTGGACGGCAAGCTCGCCGCGACCGCGGCGGCCGGCACCGCCGATGTCAGCACCGGCGCGCTGTCCGTGGGCCGCGCCAAGTGGTCGGGTGCCGACACCGACTTCTGGAACGGCTCCGTCGACCAGGTGAAGGTCTACGACAAGGCGCTCACCGACCAGGAGGTGACCGCGCTCCACGACGGCGAACAGCCGTAGGAAAGGCCACACAGGACTGCTCCCGGCGGCGCGCGCACGAGTCCGCGCCGCCGGGAGCGCCCGTGTTGTCGATCGGTGGCCCCTGAAGGCGTGCGGTGATCGCCACCACCTGGGCAGCTCCCTGTCGTACGCGACGGCCGCACTCCGACCGTGTCACACGGGGGAGACCGCGGCTCCCGTGCTCTCCCGGGCCACCACGCGGTGCGGGACCACGATGCGGCGGGCGGGCAGCGCGTCGAGCCGGCCGAATACGCGCTCGGTCAGACACTGCACCGCGCGTTCGGCGATCTGCTCCCGGTCCGGGGCGATCGTCGTGAGGGACGGTGCGGCGAACCGGCCGTCCTCGATGTCGTCGAAGCCCATCAGCGCCAGGTCCTCGGGCACCCGGACACCCTGCTCGGCGGCTGCACGCAGTGCGCCCAGGGCGAGTTCGTCGCTGAAGCAGAAGACGGCGTCGACGGAACCGGGCACCTTCAGCAGTTCACGAAGAGCCCGTGCTCCTTCCGCCCGGTGCAGATCGGCCACCTCCACCTCGGCCACCGGACTCAGACCGGCCTCCCGCAGCCCTTGCCGGAAACCCTCGGCGCGCAGTTCGGCCGTACCGTGGCCCAGCCCGGACTGCAGGCCGATCGCCGCGATGCGCCGACGGCCCCGCGAGGCCAGATGGCGAGCGGCATCCCGCGCTGCCTCCACGTTGTCCAGGGCAACATGGTCGATGGGCCCGTCCGGCTCCAGCTCACCCAGGACGACGAGAGGCAGATCACCCGCGAGCGAGGCCAGTTCGGACGGGGACGTCGACCACGGGCTGATGATCATCCCGTCGACCTGGTGTCCCTCCGAGCCGTCGAGAAGGCGCCGCTCCAGATCCGCCCGCCCTCCGGTCCTCTCCAGGAGCACCGTCCATCCGCGCTCCCGCGCCGCGTCGATGAGGAGACCGGCCAGTGCGCCGAAGTAGGGGGAGTGGATCTCCGGTACGACCACCCCGATGAGTCCGGTGCGCCCCTGCCGGAGGTTGCGGGCGGCGAGGTTGGGGCGGTAGCCCAGTTCCTCGACCGCCGCCATGACCCGGGCGCGCGTCCCTGGCGCGACGGCCGCGGCGTTGCTCACGACGTTGGAGACGGTCCGGACGGACACGCCGGCGAGCGCGGCGACGTCCTTGAGTCTCGCTGCCAAGGTCGGTGAGCTCCTGTTCCTCCGTACGGGGCGGCCGGTGGCCGCGCCCTCTGCGCTGAGCACGGTAACAGTCCCCGTTCCGGACGGTGCGTTCTCTCTATTGCCTCGTTGCTTGCAACGTTGCAATATGAGTGTCGACAGACAGGGACGAGAGGAACGCACCCTTCCGGTCCGTGTCTTGTCCCCGCCGCCCACCGACGAAAGGACCGCTGCCATGACCGAGGCCGCGACCGCCGCCGCCCTCGCCCCGCACCTCGACACAGCTGTTCAGGACCTGTACACCGCAGGCATCACCGCGTGCCGGGGCGCCTTTGCCCCGCAGTGGGCCGACGCGATGCGCGAGGACATCGACGAGGCCTTCGCCGAGGCGCGTGGCCGGGAAGGCGGAGCGGTCGGACGGGGGCCCCACCGCTTCTACGTGGAGATCCACCCCGAGCAGCTTCGGGGCTTCGTGGACCTGGTCGACCATCCGTGGGTGCGTGCGGTGTCCGAGGCCGTACTGGGGCCCGACTACCGCATCGTCGAGCTGGGCTTCGACGTCCCGCTGGCCGGAGCGGTGAACCAGCCCTGGCACCGGGACTTCCCCATGCCGGACGCCACCCGGCATCGGCGCCGGCTGACCTCGCTCGCGTTCAACCTCACCGCCGTCGACACGCGCGACGACATGGGCCCGTTCGAGATTGCGCCCGGCACCCAGTGGGACGACGACCCCCGCTTCGCCCACGGGATGTTCCCGCCCCGCGACGCCTACCCGCGCTATACCGCCCTCGCCGAGCGCAAGTACCCGAGGCGCGGAGACATCTCGGCCCGCTCCGCCCTGACGATTCACCGGGGCACCGCCAACCACTCGTCCGACGCCAGGCCGGTCCTGGTGCTGGGCGTCGACGCCCCCGGCGCGGGCAACGACGCCCAGCACGACATGGCGGTGACCCGTGCGTACTGGGCCTCCCTGCCCGGGCGGGTACGGGCCCATCTGCACTGCCCGGTGGTGGAGGAACTGACTCCCATCGTCCAGAAGCACACCATCGAAGGCCTGGTCATGGGTGACGCGTGATGCCCCGAGCCCGGCGGCGTCCGGAGAAGGCCGGCCGCCGGGCCCAGAGGCTCACCTCAAGGTGCCCAGGGGCCGTCCACCGCCCAGGTCGTGTCCTCGGTGAAGGTGGCCGCGTTGTCCCACGCGTGACCGCCACCGGGAGTGGCCAGCCACACCTCGGAGCCGATGTGGCGCATGTAGCTGCCGGGCAGATTGACGCTCGACAGCCGTACCCCGCCCTGACCCGCGACCGCGCACCAGGTGGCATCGGCCTTGAAGAGTTCCGATCCGTCGCTCGCGTCGCGGCGGACCCGGAAGTCCCGGTGACGCAGGTACTCACCGGGATAGTTGCGGGACTCGAACGAATAGCAGTTGCCGTTCGCCAGGCCCGTGACGACCTTCCAGGTGGCGTCGCTCTTCAGCAGCGCGCTGCTGCCGCTCTCGACGACCGCCGTGTAGGCGAGTGCCTCGGAGTGGCGCAGGTACTTGGTCGTGTGCCCCGGAGTGGTGACCCGGAGCGACCTGTACTGACCTGTGGGCAGGGTGACCGGCGGGGCGGGGCTCTTCGACGCCTGGATGAGGGCCTGGTTGGCGGCCTTCACCCGGGCGGTGTCCACCTTGACCACTTGGCGGTCGTAGGTGAGCAGCCCGTTCGCCTCGTTCTCGACGTCCGTGATCTCCGTGTAGACCGAGGCGGAGAGACCGGCCGGCAACTGACCGATCCTGATGGCGTCCAGGAGCCCGACGAATCGGTTGTTCAGCGCGGCGACGCTCGCCTGGTCCTCGTAACTGAAGCCACCGCCCGGATACCACTCGTGGCCCGGGACCTTGTATCCCAGACCGCCGAACTCGCCGAGGACGGCGGCCCGGGTCGCGGTGGGCGCGGTGTTGCCGGGGCCGACGTAGATGTGGTTGTCGACCACGTCGCCGTTGCCGCCGTCGACGGAACCGCAGCAGTTGACCCCGCTCATGTTGTTGACCAGCCGGGACGGGTCGTACGCCTTCACCTCATTGGCGATCCTGGCCTGGTCGTACTGTCCCCAGCCCTCGTTCTGGTTGACCCACATGACGACGGAGGGCGAGCTGCGGTGCTGGTCGATGATCGCGTGGTACTCGGCCTCCCACTGGGTACGGGCGGCGCCGTCGGGTGTCTTGCCGGTGTCCATCGCGGGCATGTCCTGCCAGACGAGGAGCCCCAGCTTGTCGGCCCAGTAGAACCAGCGCTGCGGTTCGACCTTGATGTGCTTGCGGACCATGTTGAACCCGAGGTCCTTGTGCGCCTGCAGATCCGACCTCAGGGCGGCGTCGGTCGGCGCCGTGTAGATACCGTCGGGCCAGTAGCCCTGGTCGAGCGTGCCGCTCTGGAAGACGAACTTCCCGTTGAGGACCGGCCGCAGGATGTTGTCGACCTTCGCGACCGCGATCGACCTCATGCCCGCATAGCTGCCCACCGTGTCCACCACGGCTGTTCCGTCGAGCAGTTCGGCACGCACGTCGTACAGATACGGGTCGTCCGGGCTCCACAGCCTCGGGTTCGGCACCGGCACGGAGATCTCCGAGCCCGGTGTTCCGGTCGCGCTGCCCACCACGGTGCCCCCGCTGGAGACCGTGACCCGCGCGCCGCGCCCGCCCGCGGAAGCCGCCTGGACCTTCACCCGCAGGGTGCTGCTGCCGAGGTTCGGCGTCATGTCCAGCCGGGTGATGTGCGAGGTGGCGACGGGCTCCAGCCAGACCGTCTGCCAGATGCCGGAGGCGGCGGTGTAGAAGATGCCGCCGCCCGGGTGCGGGTTCACGTCGTTGATCCGCTGCTTGCCGACGGCCTGGCCGCCGGTCTGCGTCGGGTCGTACACGGAGACCACGACGGTGTTCGAACCGCCGTTGAGCTGCGGCGTGATGTCGTACGCGAACGAGTCGTACCCGCCCTTGTGCGCTCCCACCCGGGTGCCGTTGACCCAGACGGTGGTCTCCCAGTCGGATGCGCCGAAGTTGAGCTCGACGCGGCGGCCGTTCCAGTTGGACGGGACCGTGAAGCTGCGCTTGTACCAGAGCTTGTCGTTCTCGGTGATCCTGCGCTTGATGCCCGAGAGCGCGGACTCCGCGACGAACGGGACCCGGATCTGATCGGGGAACGCCGCGGGCTGCCCCGCATCCCGGCCGGTCACGGCGAAGTCCCAGATGCCGTTGAGGTTGGCCCAGTCCGGGCGGGTGAGCTGGGGGCGCGGGTACTCGGGGAGCGGGTTGTCCACGGGCACCTGGTCGGTCCAGGGCGTGGTCATGGGGGAGGGCTTCGGTGTCCACGCCGCGGCAGCGGCACCGGAGGGAGCCGCGCCGACGCCCACCAGTGCGGTGGCGACAAGGGCCGGCAGCCCGATTGCGGAGGCTAATCTGCGCCACCAGGGCCCGCGGCCCGGGACTCGTACGGAGTTCATCGGTCTGATCTCCTTCACAGGGGGAAACTCCCCCGCACCGGACCGGTGCGGGGGAGCGGTGCGTCAGCTGCGTCCGACATGCCTGTCAGAGCAGCTGCCAGAGGTGGTCGTCGGTGCCGTTGTCGGCGAACTGGACGACGTGGGCGCTGTCGGCGGTGGACATGGTGTCGACGCCGAGGACCTTGCCGGAGTGGCGGTTGAGGACGCGGTACCAGCCGTCGCCGTTGGGCACGAGCCGCCAGAGGTGGTCGTCGGTGCCCGTATCGCCGAACTGGACGACATGGGCGCTGTCGGCCGTGGACATGCCGTCCACGCCCAGGACCTTGCCCGAGTGCAGATTGCCGATCCGGTACCAGCGGTCGGCGAGCCACGGCGTCCCCTGGGGATCCGCGGTGGGGAAGGAGGTGATGCGGAGCCGGGCGGCACCCATCGGGACGAGGGTGACCTCCTCCACCGGCTCGGCGCTCCGTGCCGGGCTGTCCTGCAGGGGCGCCACCACGTGTTCGCCGTCCGCGGTCCACTCCGGGATCCTGCGCGCCCGGGCGGTCATGGTCAGCGGGGTGCCTTCGAGCGTGAACGGGTTGTCCCCTGGAGCGCGCAGTGTGTGGTGGCGCAGGGAGGAGGACGGGCTGTTGCCGTCCAGGACGAGCCCGTAGTTCCAGGCACTCGTGGCGTGGACCTCGTACTCCGGGAACTGCTCGGTCCCACCGGTGCGCCGGTAGTCCTCGCCGATACGGAGCGAGTAGGTGAGCGGACCGCGGTCGACGCTCACCGAGCCGTGGTTGTCCGCCCAGGTGCGCACGCCGGTGCGCTGCGGGAAGCGCAGGGTGACCTTGTCGCCGTCGGCCCAGGTGCGGTCGATACGGGTGAAGGCGGGGCCCGCCGGCGCCGCTACGCTGCGCCCGTTGACCTTGATGTCGGGCTCGGTGCACCAGGCGGGAACGCGGAGCACCAGGGGGAAGCGCAGACTCTTCGGTGAGCTCAGGGAGAGCGAGACGGTGTCCGTGAACGGGTAGCCGGTCTCCTCGGTGAAGGTGACCTCCGTACCGTCCGCGACCTTGGCGGTGACCTCGCAGGCCGCGTACATGGCCGCGGCCAGCCCGCCGTCCGGAGTGGCGAGCCAGAGCTCCTCGACGAAGTACGGCCAGCCCATCCCGTAGTTGTGCGGGCAGCAGCGGTACTGGTCGACGCCCGGCAGGTACGCCTGCATCGCGAAGCCGTTCTGGAACTGCCGGCCGCTCTTGGGGACGTTGTCCAGATCGACACTGTTGGCACTGGTGACGTAGTGGACCGCCTTGCCCGAGGGGTCCAGTGAGGCGGGCAGCGAATTGAAGGCGAGCTCCTCGCAGCGGTCCGCCCACAGCGGGTCGCCGGTGATCCGGGTGAGGAGCTGGTGGCTCGCCATGAACTCGACGATTCCGCAGGTCTCGAATCCCTGCCGGGGGTCTCCGTGCCCGGGACGGGCGTTCTCGTCCCCGGCGAAGCCGCCGCCCGGGAACTGCCCGTACTGGTCCATGGCCTTGCCGTAGGTCCCGTACGTGTCCTGGGTGTCCTGCGGGGAGCCGCTGCGCAGGGCGTACTGGGCGGGTTCCCGGAACCCCTGCGCGATGTTGACGTTGTGCAGGTTGACCAGGCTGTCGCCCCAGTCGGCACCGTACCGGTGGATCTTGTCGGCGAGGTCGAGCAGGAAGGTGTCGCCGGTGCGGTTGAAGAGCCAGAAGACGCTGTCGAGGCCGTCGCCCCAGCGCAGCGCTATCCAGCTGGTGTTGAAAGCGCCGGGCCCCTGGGCGTTCATGTAGCGGAAGAACCTGCTGAGGAACGGGATGATCCGGTTGTCGTCGCTGTACTCCTGCCAGGAGCGCAGGGCCTGGATCAGAGGCAGGAAGGGCCAGAAGTCCGGACCCCCGTTGAGCGAGGTCCGCAGGGACTTCGGGCCGAAGAAACCGTCGGACTGCTGGGTGGTGAGGATCGCGTCGATCCAGCGGCGGGTGGCCGCGAGCGCCGTCGCGTCACCGGTCACGATCGCCAGGTCGGCGTATCCGCGCAGCCAGTACGGGACCTCCTCCCAGCCTCCCCGGTCGGGGCGGACCCAGCCGGACGCGTCGAAGTCGAGGAAGTGCGAGAACTCCTCGTAGCGGCCGCAGAGCCCGTCCAGCTGGAGCCGGAGCTGGCCGGCGAGCCAGCCGCGTGCGGTGACCCGGCCGGGCGGCAACTTCAGGAACGCCGTCGGATGCAGCGGAGCGGCGTTGGGGGAGTAGTGGCCGCCGCGCGCGGCCGGTGCCTTGCCACCGGCGGCGGTCGCGGTGGTGGCCCAGCGGCCGCCTGCGGTCGTCGCTGCAGCTGTGACCAGGGCGCCGGCCATGAGTTGTCTGCGGTTCAGGGGCATCGGTGGGGCTCCGCTTCTGCTCTGCAGGACAGGGAGGGGATGCGACCGGCCCGGACCGCGCCGGCGCATGGCGAAGTCGGCTGCCGCGAACGGGGGTGCCGACGCGCCAACTCACTTGCAACGTTGGAAAATTGATGTCGGCGGTATGACAGCACGCCGTCAAGCCGGTGTCCATAGGTGGCGCAACAGCTGATGCCGTCCCGCCCCGCCGGCCGCGCGCCGGAGACCGCGACCCGGGGCGACACATTTTGGAAACGCATCGACAACTCTCTTGCCGCCTGCGCCACCCCGCCTATATAACGTTGTAAACCGGAGCCGCCGAGAGGCCGCACAGGCTCTCACGACCACAGTTTGCGCAGCTGGAGCCCCCTTCAGACGCAGGTCGTGAGGAAAGCGGCACCCTCTGCCGCCGAGCGGCCGATCCACCGTCCCGCCATGCCCGACCGCACGCCGAACGGCGTGCCGTCATCCCGCCAAGGAGCGTCCCGCGCATGATGACCCAGCGTCGATCCCGTACCCTCGCCGCGGCCTGCCTGCTCGCCGCCACCGCCACGCTGGCCGTTTCCGGCTGCTCGAAGTCGGAGACCTCGGACAACGCGGGCGGTGACAGCAGCCAGGGAGCCCAGGCGGCCAAGACCCCCGAGGCCAGTTCCGGTGCCGGCTGCTCGCTGAAGACCTACGGCGCGCCCGAACTGGACCTGAAGAACGCCGTGGTCGGCTTCTCCCAGTCGGAGAAGGAGGCCAACCCCTTCCGTATCGCCGAGACCCAGTCCATCAAGGACGAGGCCGCGAAGATCGGTGTCAAGAAGCTGCTCGTCACCAACGCGCAGTCCCAGCTCTCCAAGCAGATCAGCGACATCCAGGACATGCTCTCCCAGGGCGCCCAGTTCCTGATCGTCGCCCCGCTCAACTCCGACGGTCTCGAGCCGGCGCTCAAGGCCGCCGCGGCGAAGAAGGTCCCGGTCCTCACCATCGACCGCAAGGTCAACTCCACGGCCTGCAAGGACTACGTGGCCTTCCTCGGCTCCGACTTCGTCGAGCAGGGCAAGCGCGCCGCCGACGCGATGATCAAGGCCACCGGCGGCAAGGCCAAGGTCGCCATCCTCCTCGGCGCCTCCGGCAACAACGTGACCACCGACCGCACCAAGGGCTTCGTCGACCAGATCAAGGCCAAGGCGCCCGGCATCGAGATCGTCGCCCAGCAGACCGGCGAGTTCGCCCGTGACAAGGGCCAGCAGGTCATGGAGCAGCTCATCCAGTCCAAGCCCGACATCACCGCCGTCTACGCGGAGAACGACGAGATGGGCCTCGGCGCCGTCACGGCGCTGAAGGCCGCCGGCAAGAAGCCCGGCAAGGACGTCAAGATCGTCTCCGTCGACGGCACGCGCAACGCCGTGCAGGCCCTGGTCAACGGCGAGTACAACGCCGTCATCGAGTCCAACCCCCGCTTCGGCCCGCTGGCCTTCGCGACCGCCCAGAAGTTCTACGGCGGCGAGGAGATCCCCGAGAACGTCATCATCAGCGACCGCGAGTACGACGACACGAACGCCAAGGAATCGCTCGGCGGAGCGTACTGACCGCTCAGGTCCCGACGGCCCCGCCGCCGTGGCCCTCTGACGAGGGCCAC
>NZ_JBHTRI010000043.1:0-61611 GCF_042796085.1 Streptomyces sp. NPDC056452 | reverse complement strand
GTGGGGTCGATGCCGGCGTCCTCGAAGGCCTCCCAGGAGGCTTCGAGCAGCAGCCGCTGCTGCGGATCCATCGCGAGTGCCTCACGGGGCGAGATACCGAAGAACTCGGCATCGAACTCGTCCGCCGTGTCGAGGAAGCCTCCGTGGCGTGTGTACGACGTGCCGGATCCCTCAGGGTCGGGGTCGTACAGCGACTCCAGATCCCAGCCGCGGTTCTCCGGGAACCCCGAGATCGCGTCACCGCCGGAGGCGACCAACTCCCACAACTCGTCAGGTGAGTTGATGCCCCCGGGCAGCCGGGTGCTCATGCCTACGATCACGATCGGGTCGTCGTCGGTCGCTGCCCTCGCGGTGAGGGCCCTGCTTGCCGTCTGCGGCGTGTCCAGCAGTTCTGAGCTCAGCAGGCGGGCGACCGCGTCGCCGGTCGGGTGGTCGAAGACGAGGGTGGCCGGCAGGCGCACTCCCGCGGCCGCGCCCAGTCGGTTGCGGAGCTCGACGCCGGTGAGGGAGTCGAAACCCAGCTCCTTGAAGGTCCGCGCGGTGTCGACGGAGGCGGCCGATGTGTGTTCGAGCACGGCAGCGATCTGCTCACGCACCAAGTCGATTACTGCGGCGCCGCGTTCGGCCTCCGGCAGGGACGCCAGTCGGCCCGCGAGTCCGGTCCGTCCCAGTTCCTGTGCTTCGGCCGGCCGACGCTCTGCTGCCCGGCGCGGGGCCCGTGCCCGTACGAGCCCGCCCAGTACGGGAGGCAGCTCGCCGGTACCTGCCTGATCAGCCAGTACGGACCGGTCGAACCGGGCCGGCACGAGGAAGGGTTCGTCCAGGGCACGTGCCCTGCCGAGCAGGGGCAGCCCGTCGGCGGCGGACAGCGGAATCAGGCCCGCGAGGGCCGACCGGCCGGGAGCCGCGCCCGACGGACCCCCCGCCGACTCGCCATGTCGTTCCCACGGCCCCCAGCCGAGGGATACGGCGGGCAGGCCCTGGGAGCGGCGGTGGTGGGCCAGCGTGTCGAGGAACGAGCTCGCGGCGCCACAGGTGGCCTGGCCCGTGTAGCCGACCGTGCCGAGCACCGAGGAGAAGAGCACGAACTCCGAGAGCTTCAGGTGCCGGGTCAGCTCGTGCAGGTGCAGCGCCGCGTCGATTCCGGACCGCAGCGCCCGGTCCGTCCGATCGGACGTGATGCCTTCGGGCAGACCTTCGTCGAGCACCCCGGCCGCGTGGACGACGGCGGTCAGCGGATACGCGGCAGGTATGGCGGCGATCAGTGCAGCCAGCGCGTCACGGTCGGAGAGATCACAGGTGGCGAAGGTGGCATCGACTCCCGACTCACGCAGTTCGGCGGCAAGTTCGGTCGCACCGGGCGCATCCATGCCGAGCGGGTCCGCCAGGAGCAGATGCCGCACACCCTCCTCTGCGACCAGGCGGCGGGCGACGACGCTGCCGAGCGCGCCAGTAATCAGGACGGTTCCTGTCGACTCCCACACGGGAGCGCGGTCGGACGCCGGGAGTACCTTCTCCAGCTGGGGTGCCAGCATCCGGCCGCCGCGCAGGGCGAGTTCGGGTTCCCCGGACGTGAGCGCCGCGGGCAGCGTCCGCAGCGACTCCGGGCGTTCGCCGAGGTCGAGCAGGGCGAACCTGCCGGGATGCTCGGCCTGTGCGGACCGCAGCAGGCCCCAGACCGGTGTGTGGACGAGGTCCGGTGCGGTGTCCTCGGGGCCCGTAGCAATCGCTCCGCGCGTGACGATGACCAGCCGGGACGCGGCGAACCGCTCCTCCGCGGTCCACGACGTCACCAGGTCCAGGGTCCGCTTCACCGAGGCCCGGGCGGCTTCGGCGGTCCTCGCCGACTCCGTGCCCCCGGCGGCGAGCCGTGCTGGCGGGGCGAGAGGCACCAGCACCAGCCGGGGGACGGTGCCCCCGACGGTCGCCTGCAGCAGTGCCGCCAGGTCCGGATACAGCTCGACGCCGCGGGTGTCAGTGGTCAGTGCGGCGCCCAGACCGGAGGCGTCCGTCCCGAGCACGGCGCACTGGACCGGCGTGGATTCGGCTTCCGGCGCGGGGAGTTCGCGCCACCGGAGACGGAACAGCGCATCCGGGTACGGGAGAAGTCCCTGGGCCGGATCACCGGCCGGGACGTCGTGCAGTCGTACCTCGTCCACGGTGACGACCGGGCGGCCTTCGGTGTCGGTCGCACGCAGCGCGAACGCGGTGTTCGCGCCGGGAACCATACGGATGCGGAGCTGTGATGCCCCCACGGCGTGCAGGCGCACCCCCTGCCAGTCGGCTGTTGTGATGGCCGGCTCCGGCGACCGGGCGGGAAAGGCCTCGTCGTCGGTGGGCCGGGACGCGTGCAGATTCGCACCTGCGTCCGTGGACGATGCCGCGTGCAGATCCGCACCTGCGTCCGTGGACGATGCCGCGCGCAGAACCGCGTCCAGGAGGGCAGGCGCCAGCAGCGCAGGGTGCAGCCGGTAGGCGCCTGCCGGGACGGTCTCCTCCGTCGCTGTTTCGGCATCCGCGAAGAGTTCCTTGCCGCGCCGCCACACGGCCCGGAGCCCGAGCTCGGCGTGGTGCTCGCCGAGCGCCACGGACTCCGCGCCGACGGGTGGCCAGGTGGCCTCGGTGGCGTTGCCGCCCTCGATGGGTCCGTCCTGAGTGGCCGGCGTGAGGACGGCATCGGCGTGCAGGGTCCACAGTTCGTCCTGGTCGGCGCTCGCGGGCCGGGAGTGGACCCCCAGCGTCCGCCGCCCGGTTTCGTCCGGGGTGCCCACGACGACCTGGAGATGTACGGCATCGTCCTGGGCGAGCATCAGCGGTGTGTGCGGCGTGAGCCGCTCGACGCGGTAGTCGTCACCGGTCTCGGCACCCGCCTGGAGTGCCAGCTCGAGGTACGCGGAGCCGGGCAGTACGACACCGTCCAGGAACATGCTGGCCGCGAGCCACGGGTGCTCGTCGCCGGACAGCCTCCCGGTGAGGATGAGTTCGCCCGTACCGGCGCGCCGAACGACGGCGCCGAGCAGCGGGTGCCCAGCCGGGGCCAGCCCCGCCGAACCGAAATCGCCGGTGCGCCGCGGAGCCTGCAACCAGTGGCGCTCGCGCTGGAAGGCATACGTGGGCAGCGCGACCCGGCGGCCCCCGAAGGTCTCGATGGCGCGCTCCCAGACCACCGTCTGGCCATGGACGTGCAACTCCGCCAGCGCGGAGAGCAAGGTGGGCACCTCAGCTCGCGCGCGGCGGGCGGCGGGTACGAGGACCGGGCTGTCCTGTGTCACGCAGTCCCGGCCCATGGCGGTGAGCACGGCGTCCGGGCCGACCTCCAGGAAGGTGCGCACACCCTGTTCCTCCAAGGTGCGCACACCGTCGAGGAACCGGACTGCCCCGCGGGCGTGCCGCACCCAGTAGTCGGGGGTACCGATCTCCTCGGCGGTGACCACCCTGCCGGTCAGGTCGGACACGACGGTGAGGCGGGGTGCGTGGTACGTGAGCCCCTCGGCCACCTTCCGGAAGGCGTCGAGCATGCCGTCCATGAGGGGCGAGTGGAAGGCGTGGCTGACCCGCAGCCGCTTGGTCCTGCGCCCCTGCTCCTGCCAGGCCCCGGCGATCTCCAGCACTGCGGCCTCGTCACCCGCGATCACGGTCGACAGCGGGCCGTTCGCCGCGGCTACGGCCACTTCGTGCTCGCGTCCGGCGAGGGCGGGCAGGAGTTCCTGCTCGGAAGCCTGTACGGAGACCATGGCCCCGCCCTCGGGCAGCTCCTGCATGAGCCGCCCGCGGGCGGCGACCAGCGCACAGGCGTCCGGCAGCGACAGCACACCCGCCACATGAGCGGCGGCGAGCTCCCCGACGGAGTGGCCCAGCACGACGGATGGGCTGACACCCCAGTGCTCCAGCAGCCGGTGCAGGGCCACTTCGTAGGCGAAGAGGGCGACCTGGGTGTAACCGGTCCGGTCGAGCAGCGCGGCATCCGCCGAGTCGTCGTCGGCGAACATCACGTCCCGCAGGGACCGCCCGAGTCCGGCGTCGAGGTGCGCGCACACCTCGTCCAGTGCCTGGGCGAATACGGGGAACGCCGCGTACAGGTCGCGCCCCATGCCGGGGCGCTGACTGCCCTGGCCGGTGAAGAGGAACGCGGTCGCGCCTTCCTGTGCGGCACCGCGCACGATGCTCGCCCCGGATCCACCGTCGGCCAGTGCCGCCAGAGACGTGAGGAGTGCTTCGCGGTCCTCGGCGAAGAGCGCCGCCCGGTGCTTGAAGTGCGAGCGGGTCGTCGCCAGGGAGCGGATGATCTCGTCCTGCCGGGCGGCCGGGTGGCCGGCGACATGGTCGTGCAGGCGGGCGGCCTGGGCGCGCAGGGCGTCCTCGGTCCGACCGGACAGCAGTGCCGGGGCCACCGACGTGTCCTCGTCCCCGGTGCTGTCGAGTACGCGGCCGGGCTGCCAGTCCGACAGCACGAGGTGGCAGTTGGTGCCGCCCATGCCGAACGAGCTGACGCCCGCGAGGACGGGGGAGCCGTCGTCCGCGTGCAGCGGTCGCAGAGAGCCGCTGACCTCGATCCGCAGGTCTTCCAGCGGGATGGCGGGGTTGGCGTTGTCGAAGTTGAGGCTCGGAACGAGCGTCCCCTCGCGCAGGCACAGGGCCGCCTTGATGAGCCCGGCGATGCCCGCCGCGCCCTCCAGATGGCCGATGTTGGTCTTCACCGAGCCGACGAGCAGGGGCTGGTCCGCTGCCCTGCCCTCACCGAGCACCGCACCGAGCGCCGCAGCTTCGACGGGGTCGCCGACCGGGGTTCCCGTTCCGTGCAGTTCCACGAACCGTACGGCGGCGGGGGACACCGCGGCCTCGGCGCAGGCCCGCCGCACCACGTCCTGCTGCGCCGGTCCGTGGGGCGTCGTCAGGGTGGCGCCACCACCGTCGTTGTTCACAGCGCCGCCGCGGATCAGGCAGTGCACGGTGTCGCCGTCGGCGAGTGCCCGGCTCAGGGTCTTGAGAACGACCACACCGCCGCCCTCCCCCCGCACGTAACCGTTGGCGCGGTCGTCGAAGGTGTAGGTACGGCCTTCGGGGGACAGCGCCCCGAACGTGTCCGCGACGGCGAACCCCTCGGGTACGAGGTTGAGGCTCACCCCGCCGGCGAGCGCGACGGACGTCTCGCCGGCGCGCAGGCTGTCGCAGGCCAGTTGGACGGCGACCAGCGAGGACGACTGGCCGGTGTCCACCACGAGGCTGGGTCCCCGGAGTCCGAGGACGTACGACACGCGGTTGGCGATGATGCTGCGGCTGGTGCCGGTGATCGAGTGGTGGGTGACGGCCTCGGAGCCGTACGCGTGGGCGAGCTTGGCGTAGTCGTCCCAGATCGCGCCGATGAACACGCCCGCGGCGCTGTCACGCAGGTTCGAGGGCAGGATCCCCGCGTTCTCGAGGGACTCCCAGGCCAGCTCCAGCACCAGGCGCTGCTGCGGGTCCATCGCGGCGGCCTCGCGCGGGGAGATGCCGAAGAACTCCGGGTCGAACGTGTCGATCCGGCCGAGGAACCCGGCCGGCTTCACGTCGCCGGCGGCCGGCAGTCCCGGACGCCCCTGGGGAACGGGACCCACGGCGCTCTCACCGTTCGACAGCAGGTTCCAGAACGCGTCGGGGTCGGGCGCGCCGGGGAAGCGGCAGGAAAGTCCGACGACGGCGATGGAATCGTCCGGCGCATATCCTTCCGGAACACCGGACCCGGGACGGATAGCCATGTTCTTTGCTCTCCCTATCGGCGAAGCCGCGTGCGGGCATGACGGTGCCCCGCATGCGGTGAAAGGTGATCTGAGGTACGAGTGCGGGGGAGCGGTCGTGGCGCTCCCGCAGGGCTACGTGTAGGTGTAGAAACCGCGGCCGGACTTCTTGCCCAGCAGCCCGCCCTCGACCATGCGCAGCAGCAGCGCGGGCGGCGCGTACAGGGGCTCCTTGAACTCCTCGTACATCGCTTCGGCGATCGAGACCGTGGTGTCCAGGCCGATCAGATCGGCGAGCTGGAGCGGGCCGAGGGGGTGCGAGCAGCCCAGGGTCATGCCCTGGTCGATGACTTCGGCGGTGGCCAGGCCGGAGTCGACCATGCGGATGGCGGACAGCAAGTACGGGAACAGCAGCGCGTTCACCACGAAGCCGGCCCGGTCGGGAGACCTGATCACCGACTTGCCGAGTGTGCCTCCCACGAAATCGACGGCCGTGGACCCGGTCAGAGGGCTCGTCAGGACGGAGTCGACCACCTCGACGAGCGGGAGGACCGGCACGGGGTTGAAGAAGTGGATCCCCACGACCTGGGCCGGCCGGCTGGTGGCCCGGGCGAGTCGGGCGATCGAGAGGGACGAGGTGTTGGAGGCGAAGATCGCGTCGGGCGCCTCGACGATCTTGTCGAGGGACGCGAAGACGTCGAGCTTGAGCGCCTCGTCCTCCTTCACCGCCTCGATGACCAGCTGCCGGTCGTGCAGGTCACCCAGATCGCGGGTGAAGGTGACCCGGCCGAGTGCGTCGTCGCGCAGCTCCTGCGTGATCTTCCCCTTGCTCAGGGCCCGGTCGAGCGAACGCGTCACTCGTGCCGGCCCGGCGTCCATCGAGCGTTCCGAGGAGACCGCGACCAGGACGTCCAGGCCGGCCTTCGCGCACAGTTCCGCGATGCCGGCGCCCATGATGCCGCTGCCGACGACTCCGATCCTGCTGATGTCCGTCACGGTGGCGGTGTCCCTCGTGCTCACGCGGCCACCCCCCAGCGCAGGAGCGACGCACCGATGGACATGCCACCGCCGAAGCCGGCGAGCAGGACCAGGTCGCCCGGAGCGAGGGCGCCTGACCGGTTCGCCTCGTCGAGCGCGACCGGCACGGACGCACTGCCCACGTTGCCGTACTTCTGCAGCGTGCGGTGCGTTGTCGCGTGGGTCAGCCCCGCCCGCTCGACCACCTCGCTGAGCATCACCCCGTTGGCCTGGTGCGGGACGAAGTGGTCCACCTGGTCCAGGCTGAGACCCGAACGTTCCGCGAGCGCGACGAGGGCCGGCGGTACGTGCTCGGCGACGAAGTCCCGCACCCCGCGGCCGTTCATCCTGAAGTAGTGGCCGCCCTCGGCGACGCTGCGGGCCGAGGCCGGGTTCCGGCTGCCTCCCGCCTCGACGCGGATGAGGTGGTGGGCGTCGCCGCGGCTCACGAGGTCGATGCCGACGATTCCGTACGGCTCGGAGACCGGGCCGACAACGGCAGCGCCCGCACCGTCGGCGAACAGCACGGCGGTCCTGTGGTCGCCGAAGTCCAGGATCCGGGAGTAGAGATCCGCACCGATCACCAGGACATGGCAGTCGGGACGCTGTCCGGCGAGGCTGCGGGCCAGTTCCAGCGCGTATACGAAACCGCTGCACACGACGTTGATGTCGAAGCACGCGGCGCCGTAGGCCCCGAGGGCGTCCTGCACCAGATAGGAGGTGGGCGGCTGCGGGAAGTCGCCGGTCGAGGTGGACACGATCAGGTAGTCGATGCGGTCGGCGGTCAGTCCCGCCTGCTCCAGTGCCTGCTCCGCGGCACGCACCGCCAGATCGGACGTGGCCTCATCGGGCGCCGCATAGCGGCGCGACTCTATCTGCGTCTTGCGTTCGATCCACTCGGCGGTGACACCTGCCCGCGCCGCGACTTCCTCGTTGCCCACCTCGTCCTTCGGCAGGTAGGAGCCGGTGGAAATGATTCCGATGCGTGTACCCGTCATGTCAGGCAGCCCTTTCCTGGGACTTCGCACTCTCGGAAGGAATGGCCGCGCCCATGGAACGGAGCGGATTCAACCGCTCGGCACCGATAGACGCGCGCCTCTCGGGGTCGGTGACACCCAGGCCCTCCTGCGGGGCCTGACAGAGCACGCCGACCTTTCCGATGTGCTTGTTCTGCTGGACGAGCCTGGCGGCCTCGGCAGTCTCGGCCAGCGGATATACATCCGAGAGAACGGGGTGCAGACTGCCCAGTCGGAACAGCCTGTTGCATTCCCACTGCTCCTGGAGATTCGCGGCGTGGCTTCCCACGATGCGCTTGAGGTTCATCCAGAGATAGCGGTTGTCGAACTGGTGCTGGTAACCGGTGCTCGAACCGCAGGTGACGACGACCCCGCCGCGCCGTACGACGAACACGGAAATTCCGAAAGTGGCCTGGCCGATGAAGTCGAAGACCACGTGGGGGTCTTCGCCGACCGCGGCCCTGATGGCCCGGCCGAGTCTCTTACCCATGTCCACGGTGAGTTCGGGCGTCGGTGCGTCATCGCCGCCGAGTCCTATCTCGTTGCGGTTGATCACCACGTCGCAGCCGAGCGCGCGCAGAATCTCCGCCTTGCGCTCCGAACTGACCACGCCGACCGCGATGCCACCGGCGTTCTTGACCATCTGCACGGCGTACGCGCCGAGGCCACCTGTCGCGCCCCAGATCAGTACGACATCGCCCTGCTTGATGCGGGCTCCCTTGTCGCCGACGAGCATGCGGTAGGAGGTGGCCGCCGTCAGCAGCACCGACGCCGACTCCTCCCAGGTCAGATGGGCGGGCTTGGCCAGCAGCTGGCTGGCCCGCACGACGCTGTAGTGCGCCAGCCCGCCGAAGTTGGTCTCGTAACCCCAGATCCGCTGACCGGAGCCGAGCATCCCGTCGGCGTGGGTCGCCGGCTCCTGGTCGTCCACCTGGACGCAACTGACCACGACGTGATCCCCCGGCCGCCAACGGCGCACACCGGCACCCACACGCACGACGACACCCGAGGCATCCGAACCCAGCACGTGGTAGGGCAGGTTGTGGCGCGAGGCGTACCCGCCCTCCCGGGCGAATCGGTTCAGGAAATCGAAGGTCGGCACCGGCTCGAATGTCGCGGACCACACCGTGTTGTAGTTGATGGAGCTGGCCATCACGGCCACCACCACCTCGTCCGGCGCTATTTCGGGCATCGGGACGTTGCCGACATGGAGGGATTTACGTACGTCCTTGTCGGAGACCCCGTCGAACATGCCGAGATCCTCGGCGCGGAGGTGCGCCGCCAGATACTCCCCCGGGAGCTCCGTATTCTCGATTTCCTCCGGGCCTGCCCCTCGCAAGATGGCCTCGGTCATTGCATCCATTCCAGCCTCTCCTCTTCGATATGGCCAAGTCGTTCAAGGAAGTGGTACGGAGCTCGGCGCATCCATCGACGTTGAAAAGGCTATGCAATTACTGCGGTACGCCATACCCTTAGGGGCCCCCTACAAGAACCCCAGGAGGGGGGATACCCCACCCCGACGGCAGTGAGCACACCCCTTATGGGCCCGGGGTTCCGTACCCCTGGACGCACGGCGCTCCCAAGGCCCCAGGGACCGCCCGCGCACAGCCGGTCAGCGACATGGCCGAGTCGGGCAACGCCCGCCCGCCGCGCCAACCCGCTCTTCGGGCCGGGCCGTGCAGGCTGCCGGCGCGCGCCTCGCTTGCGGTCGGCGGGTCGGGGCGGCAGGGTTCCTGGGTGTGGCCACTCTGCTGATCGTGCATCACACGCCCTCGCCCAACTGCCAGGCGCTGTTCGAAGCCGTCGTCTCCGGTGCGACGACGGAGGAGATCGAAGGAGTCAGGGTCGAACGGCGCGCGGCGCTCACCGCCACCGCTTCCGACGTGCTCGCCGCCGATGGCTATCTCCTGGGGACCCCGGCGAACCTCGGCTACATGTCCGGCGCCCTCAAGCACTTCTTCGACCAGGTCTACTACCCGTGCCTGGACTCCACGCGCGGCCGCCCCTTCGGCTACTACGTGCACGGCGGCAGCGACGTCACCGGCGCGCTGCGGGCCATGGAGTCGATCACGACCGGCCTGGGCTGGCGCCGTACGGCCGACGCCGTGACGGTGACGGGCGAGCCGGCCAAGGCCGACATCGAGGCGTGCTGGGAACTGGGAGCGACGGTCGCCGCCGGGCTGATGGGCTGAGGCGGCGCGCCCTCCAGGGCGCTGCTCGGCCCGGCTGCGAGCTCCGGATCACGCCATGCCGGGCCGGGCCTACCGTCCGCCGCTCAGTGCGGCCGCCAGGTGAGCTTGCCGCCGCCCACCCATCGCACCGTGGCGGGGTCGTCGAGGTCATGGACGGTGATTCCGGCCGCGGTGGCGATGAAGAGCACGTCCGTCATCGCCGTCGCCCTGCCGACGATCTCTCCGTTGATCTCCACGATGCGGAACGGCGGATCTCCCGGCTGAACGGCCAGGACGGTGATCGGCGGGTTCGAGGGGCGAGGGCTCGCGCTTTCGGTCATGCGTGGATCGGTTCCACACGGACGGCTGCGGTATGCCCAGGAGCGGCATCAATGAGCTGTATGCCTGATTTGGTCGTTTTTAGGGATTAATCCCGTCATTCATAAGGCCCATATCGTGCGGCCCGTGATCTTTCGCCACAGCGCAAATCGCCCTTAACGGACTCCGTGACCAGCGTCACCTGTCGCGCCGACGACGTCGTGAGCCGCCGGCCGGTTCCCTTGTGCGCCAAGAAAGTTGGCTTCGCGGTGTGGGCTCGATTACATGAATTTCCATCATTCGATCTTGCGAATGAATTGTGATCACCAATTCAGGGCTTGTTCCTTTCGCTATTTCTCGCCTACGGTCACCCTCACTCCGGATGGAACGCCGAATCCTGCCGCCGTCCGGTAACCCGACCACTCACGTACGGCAGGAGCGGGGGACCCAGGTAAGCGCCGATCCGGTTTCCGGAGCGGCTCGGGGTGAAGTCGCATTCGCGTGCGACCGGGCATCTCCAGCCCGAACCCGACAGCTCACTTCGCAGGCGACGGAGAGGAATTCACCATGCCCGCAAAGGGTAAGCACCGTCGTTCCAGGACCAGTTCGCTGACCCGCGGCATCATCGCCGTGAGCACGGGCGGAGCCGCTCTGGCCCTCCCCGTGATCGGTGCGACCGGCGCCTTCGCAGCACCGGCCCAGCCGGTCGCCATCGAAAAGGCGTCGACGTCGACTGCCGTTTCCGCAAAGGGAATTGCGGCCAAGAAGTCCGCGCCCGTCACCTATTCCGTGATCTTGGGCGACTCCCTCGCCAAGATCGCACGCGGACATTCCGTGAGCGGTGGCTGGCAGGAGCTGTACAAGGACAATCGCGCGGCTGTCGGCGACAACCCCGACCTGATTCGCCCCGGTCTGAAGCTGACCATCGGCGCCAAGGCCGAGAACAAGGCCGCGAAGGCGGGCAAGGCCGAATCCAAGGCCTCCGACGCTGCGGACCGCGCCGAGAAGAGCGCCGACCGCGCCGACCGTTCCGAGCGCACGAGCACGAAGCTCGCCGCCCAGGGCGCGCCTGCCGCCGCTCCCGCGGCCCAGCCGGCCGCGTACACGAACGACCTCGACGGCTGGATCAAGGAGTCGCTGGCGGTCATGGCCGAGCACGGCATCCCCGGCAGCTACGACGGCATCCACCGCAACATCATGCGTGAGTCCTCGGGCAACCCGCTCGCCATCAACAACTGGGACTCGAACGCCGCCGCGGGCATCCCGTCCAAGGGTCTCCTGCAGGTCATCGACCCGACCTTCGAGGCCTACCACGTGCCCGGTACGTCGACCGACAGCTACGACCCGGTCGCCAACATCACCGCCGCGTGCAACTACGCCGCAGACCGGTACGGCTCGATCGACAACGTCTTCGGAGCCTACTGACACACGGCCGTGTGACGGCTGAGCACGATCGACGGGTGGTGCGGGTTCGGACGAACCCGCACCACCCGTCCGCGTGTCCCGGCCTCCTGCGCCGGTCCTACGACTTCAGGTAGTGCAGCACCGCGAGGACCCGGCGGCTGTACTCCGTGGTGCTCGGCAGCTCCAGCTTGTCGAAGACGGAGCCGAGGTGCTTCTCGACCGAGCTCAGCGACAGGTGCAGCCGCTGCGCGATGGCGGCGTTGGTGCGGCCCTGCGCCAGTTCCTGGAGGACCGTGCGTTCCCGGGGCGTCAGCCCGGCCAGCGGATCGCTGTGGGTACTGCGGAGCACCAGCTGCCGTACGACCTCCGGGTCGAGCACCACACCTCCCGCCCGGATCCGCTCCAGCGCGTCGAGGAACTCGTCGACCTGCGCGACCCGGTCCTTCAGGAGGTACCCCACTCGCTCGGCGCCCCCCGACAGCAACCGGGCCGCATAGGCGCGCTCGACATGCTGGGACAGCACCAGCACGCCGACCGCCGGCCACCGCTCGCGGATGTCCAGGGCGGCCCGCAGCCCCTCGTCGGTATGGGTGGGAGGCATCCGGATGTCGACGACGACGAGGTCAGGTGTCCGAGCCTCGGCTTCCCGGATGAGGGATGTTCCGTCGCCCACCGCGGCGAGGACGTCGTGCCCCTCCTCCGCCAGCAGCCGGACGAGGCCCTCCCGGAGCAGCGTCGAGTCCTCGGCGAGCATTACGCGCACAGCAGCTCCGCGGTGATGGTGGTCGGTCCCTTCGGGGGGCTCTCGATGTGCAGCAGGCCGTCGAGCGCGTCGACCCGGCTCCGCAGCCCGGTCAGCCCGCTGCCGGCGGGATCCGCACCACCGGTGCCGTTGTCCCGGACCCGCACCGAGACCCGGTTCCCGTCGCCCCGGACGGTGACGGAGATATGCGTGGCACCGGAGTGCTTGGCAGCGTTGGTGACGGCCTCCGAGACCACGAAGTACGCGGCGGTCTCCACCGGCCTGGGCAGCGGCACCGCGAGATCGAACTCCATGCGCAGCGGAATCACGCACCGCTCGGCCACGCCGCCGAGCGCCTCCTCGAGACCCAGGCTGTCCAGCGCCGACGGATAGACGCGCCAGGCCACCTCCCGCAGCTCCGTGAGGACGTCCCTCGACTCCTTGTGCGCCTGCCGCAGCAGCGCTTCGGCCTGTTCCGGCGTCCGGTTGCGGCGGGCGCGGCCCAGGAGCATGGCCAGGGCGACGAGCCGCTGCTGTACGCCGTCGTGCAGATCGCGTTCGATGCGCCGGCGCTCCGTGTCGACCGCTTCGAGGACCCCGGCACGACTGGCGGCGAGTTCATCGATCCGCTGTTCCAGCAACTCCCGCGCGGAGGGGCCGAAGTGCTCACGCGCCAGCCGGGCGTCGAGGGCGTCCAGGGAGACGAGCCCCTGCAGGTCGAGGAAGAGCAGGACACCGCCGAGGGCGGCCTGGGGCAGCAACTCCTGCCAGCTCGTGGTCGACCGGACCACCCCGGCCGCCAGGAGAGCGGCCAGTACGGCCCCGAACACGAGCAGCCCGGTCACGAAGGCGAACAGGAGGCCGGTCCAGGTGCGCGCGGCCACGTAACGCAGGACGGCCCGCCCGGAAGCACGGTGTACGGGGAACACGTCACCGAAGAAGACACCGCGGCGCCACCGCTCCAGTTCCGCGAGCCTGCGGGCCCCACCGGTGAGCAGGGCCAGGGCGCGGCGGTGCGTACGGGGCCACAGGAGGAACGGTCCCAGCGCCGCGCCCGGAACCGCGAAGTACAGCAGGCCCAGGAGCGCGGTGCAGCAGCCGAGCAGAGCGCCGGCGGCCCGGTGGGGGAGCGGGAACGGCTGCGCCGCGGGGGCGATCCCGGCGCCCACGGAATCCCGGAGCGGGCGTGCCGCGTCGTCCATGACGTCCTCCTGCAGGGATACCGGGACAGGCGCGGGCCACACGATACCGGCGGAACATGATCGTCCCGCGGGCGGCCGGAGGCTCACGGGGTACGGCGGTGCTGCCCCCGGTCGCGGGAGCGCAGCCGCACCCCCACGTACCCGGCGACGGCCACGAGGACGAGCACGACGACGGCCTTGGACAGCACCCCGACGTAGGCCTCCACGGTGTCCCACCGGTCGCCGAGCCAGTAACCGGACATCACCAGAACCGAGTTCCACATCAGGCTCCCCAGGGCCGTCAGGACGACGAAGAGGGCGAACGGCATGCGCTCCACTCCGGCCGGTACGGAGATGAGGCTCCGGAACACCGGCACCATGCGGCCGAGCAGCACCGCCTTGGTGCCGTGCCGGGCGAACCACCGCTCCGTACGCTCGAGATCGGCGGGCTGGACCAGCGGCAGCCTCGCCCAGACCGCGTGGACCCGCTCGCGGCCGAAGAGCATCCCGATTCCGTACAGGACCACCGCGCCCACGACCGAACCGAGCGTCGTCCAGAACAGGGCGGACGTCAGGCTGATGACGCCCTGCCCGGCCGCGAATCCGGTCAGCGGGAGGATGACCTCGCTCGGCAGCGGCGGGAAGAGGTTCTCCAGGGCGACGGCGAGGCCTGCCCCGGGAGCACCCAGGGCGTCCACGAGATCGGCCGCCCAGCCGGCGATACCGTCCGCGGGTTCCTGCGGAAGGGCAAGCGGTGCGTGGTCCATGAGCGGTCTCCTGGTCGGCGGCACGAGACGCGCGGGGTCCGCCACGCCTCTCCAGGAACGCTAGGGAGCGCGGCGCGGCGCCGGTACGAGGTTCGCCGTCAGGGCCGTTGGGGTTCGCCGCACGGGGCACCCTGCGGGTTCCCGCAGGGTGGCGGACGAGAGCCGGGCAGCGGATCGGCCCCGGCATCGGGCAGGTCCTCGGCGTGCGCCCCGTTGCTCCGCCGACCGGGACGGGCGCCTTCCGGCAGGGCCGTCCGCGCCGTCCGGACCGCTGTGACTGGTCTCGTACAGGTTCGTCGTCCATACTGCCCGCCGTGGAGCAGCGCATAGATTCGAACACCAAGCCCGAGTTCGCCGCGGGAACAGACCCGGCGTACATCCCCGGCCTGACGGCCCCTGCCCCCGCGCGGACGGAGGGGGATGCGGAGAAGGCGCCGGAGGAGTCCGACGTGCTCGAGGAGGGCGCCGGCGAGGACGATTCGACGGCTGTCGCCGACGGGACAAAGACGCCGCAGGACGCGAAGTCGAAGCCTGACGACCCGGAAGCGGAGGAGCCCGCGGAGTCCTCGGACAAGGCGGAGTCCTCGGACAAGGCGGATTCGTCCGACGAGGCGGAGTCGTCCGACGAGGCGGACGGTCCGGTCTTCGAGGTCAGCGACCGGCGCGGATCCATCAGGGTGGCCCGCGAAGGTGTCCGGTTCCGGCTGGACGACCAGGAGGCGGAGTTCGACTGGGCGGAGATCGGCGCGGTCGAGGTCAAGACCGGCCGCTTCGGGCGCCGGTTCACCGTCACGGTCCACCTGTCCAGCCGCCGGTGGTTCAACGCCGAGGTCGAGGCCGGAGCGAGGAGCAGCCTCAAGGAGTGGACGGCGGAACTCGACGCCGCCCTGGACGCCTACTTCGAAGAGGCCTGACCGCGTCCTCCGGCCGTGCGCCGGACCCGTGCGCCGGGTGGAACACCCGCCCGACGCACGGTCCGTCGGCGTGCCCGTCAGGCCCCGGCGGCCGCGTCGAGGACCACCGACCGGGTCAGGTGGCGGGGAAGGTCGGGGTCGAGGCCGCCGGCCACCGCGCGGGCGATCGCCAGGCGCTGGACACGGACGAGCTCGGCCAGCGGGTCCAGGCCGCTCTCGATCCAGCGGGCGCCGGTGGCCAGCACCTGCTCCGCAAGGCCCTCGGGCGCGGAGCCGAACATCCAGGTCGCCGTCCCGGTGGTGGCGATGCTGATGGGACCGTGGCGGTACTCCATCGCCGGATAGGACTCGGTCCAGGACAGCGATGCTTCCTTCATCTTGAGCGCCGCCTCGTTGGCGAGACCGACCGTCCAGCCCCGGCCCAGGAAGCTGAACTGGGTGCAGTCCAGCAGTCCTTCGGGCAACGGTTCGGCCAGGGCGGTCTCCGCGTCCCGCACCGCCTCATCGGTGTGCAGCCCGAGGTGGGCACGGAACAGGGTGAGCGCGGTGGTGGCGAAGCGCGTCTGCACGACGGACTTCTCGTCGGCGAAGTCGAGCACGACCACCTCGTCCGCGGCCGTCATCACGGGGGTGTGCGGATCGGCGGTCACGGCGACGGTGGGAGTGGCGCCGCTCAGCCGGGTCAGCAGGTCGAGCACCTCGGTCGTGGTCCCCGAACGGGTCAGGGCGACGACCCGGTCGTAGCTGCGGCCCGTGGGGAACTCCGAGGCGGCGAAGGCGTCGGACTCGCCCTGGCCGGATTCCTCGCGGAGCGCGGCGTAGGCCTGCGCCATGTAGAACGACGTTCCGCAGCCGACGACGGCGATGCGCTCACCGGTGGCGGGCAGGACCGCCGCACGGTCGGCTGCGACCTCCGCGGCGCGACGCCAGCACTCCGGCTGGCCGGCTGTCTCGGTCTCGACATGGGACACGTCTGGGCTCCGCTTCCGCTTCCGCTGTTCGCTCGTGCCTGGGCCGCCCCGGACCGGTCCGGCCCAGGGTGCAAGAAATCTTCGCGTGCATGTTCAATTTTGCATATTACATGGGGCAATCGAGCAAGAACAAGCATGAGGGAGATGGATCAAGGGCCAATGGTCCAGCTGTTTTCAGCCATGCTCAGCGGGTAGTCGGCTCAATCCGGTTCCGTCGCAACAGGCTGGGTATCTGCCGCGTGCTACGAGGCTCAAGGGTGAAATTCCGGGGAAAGAGCGGAAAGTCCGCCACGTCTCAGGGGATGGGTGACCCCGGACGGTCACCGAGGCGCGACATGCTGCCGGGCCAAGGGGCGGTTTTGCGTCATTGAGCTCTCCAGTTGGCCGAGTTCGAACACGCGCCCGGATGGCTGTCGGCATAATCGCCCCATGTCGATCACGGGTGGAGACGTCGCTGACCTCGGCAGGGGCCTGTATGCCTGGCTGCCGCCGAAGCGGGGCTGGGGGCTGGCCAACTGCGGTCTTCTCGTGTCACCGCGCGGGGCGCTCTGGATCGACACCCCGTACGACCCCGTGCTGGGCGGACAGTTCCTGGCGGAGAGCGAGAAGCGGCTGCCCGACGGGGTGACCATCGACCGCGTGATCGTCACGCACGCCAACGGGGACCACTTCTGGGGCGCCGGCGTGCTCCCGGACGCCGAGATCATCGCGACGCGCGAGGCGCGGGAGCACATCCACTACGAGCCCACCCCGAAGCAGCAGCACGCACTCGTGTCCGGCAGCGATCCGGCCACGCCCCTCGGCGCGTACCTCGGCCGCCACTTCGGCGACTTCGACTGGTCGGCCACCGAACCGGTGCAGCCGACCACGTACTTCACCGGGGAGCTCGAACTGACCCTGGGGGAGTACGCGGTCCAGCTGTCAGCCCTTCCGCCCGCCCACACCACGGGCGACCTGATCGTCCATCTGCCCGCGCAACGCGCCGTGTTCAGCGGCGACATCATCTTCTCCTCCACCGCGGAGCAGCCGGGCGACCACCCGATCCACTGGGCCGGCCCCCTGAGCAATGTGATCGCGGCCTGCGAACAGGTACTGGCCACGGGCGCCGAGGTGATCGTGCCCGGCCACGGACCGGTGCTCGATCCGGCCGGCGTACGGGAGCACATCGGCTACCTCTCCTACGTACGCGAACGCGCCCACGCCCTCCACGCGTCCGGAGCGCCCGCGATCGAGGCCGCACGCCGGGTGATCGGCGAAGGCCGCTACCCCGCACTCGGTCTGGCCGAGCGGCTGGTGGTGACCATCGGAAGCGAGTACCGGCACCTGGACGGCTCCGAACTGCCCGGCGTGCTGCAGGTGATGTCCGATGTGGCGGCGCTCGCGCACGAGACCGAGCGGGGACCGTCCGGCGGCGAGCCGGAGTGACCGCGGGCCGGAGCGACAGCCTGGAGTCCCGAGGCCCCACGGGGTGCGGCCTCCGTCCGACAAGAGAGACACGGTGACGCTGTGGTGGCATGGATCGTGGCGCTGATCGCCGTCATCACGGCGTTGGCGGCCGTCGTACGGGCCCATCAGGCCCGCCTCGACGCATACGGGGCCTCCGCGCGCGCCGAACTGACCGACCGTCAGGCAAGGGCTGCCGAGGCCCGCACGCTGGCCCTCACCGAGGAGATACGTCAGCTGGCCGAGAAGCGGATACCCGCCGCGGCGACCGCCCTCTCCCACCCGACCGCACCGGTTCCCGGACTGCGGGAGGCCGCCGGGATCGAGGGCGACGCCGCGCGGCTGCTCACCGAGGCCGTACAGGCCGCGCGCAACGCGGTCATGGAGGAGCGGGGGCGTGTCGACGCCGCGGCCCGGTCGGCCATGCGCGGTACGTCCGCCAAGATCCAGTCACTGCTCAACCAGTCGCAGCACCTGCTGCAGGAGCTCCAGCACGAGTACGACGATCCGCGGATCCTGCAGCTCGACTTCCGGAACGAACTGGCGCTGCGCCGCACGCAGGCCACCGCGGTGCTCTGCGATGCCTGGCCGGGGCTCGCCCGGGAGAACTCCTCGCTCGTGGAAGTCGTGCTCGGCGCCCAGTCCCGGGTCCCGGGATACGAGCGGATCAAGGTCGCCAACCATCTGCGCCAGGAGCGGCTCGCACTGGTCGCCCGGGCCGCCGAGCCCTTCGCGATCGCCCTCGCCGAACTGCTGGCCAATGCGACGGCGTACTCGCACCCGGACACCGAAGTACCCGTGACGGTCCAGCAGACGGCGGGGCGCGGCGCCCTGGTCCTCGTCGACGACGCCGGGATCGGCATGGACGAGGACGCACTGAAACGGGCCCGCGCGCTGCTGGCCGGGCCCTCGGAGGTACTGCTGACCGAGCTGGGGGATCCGCCGCAGACCGGGTTCGCCGTGGTGGGGCGGCTCGTCGCACGCTACGGCTTCAGCTGCCACATCGAGTCGTCGCCCTACGGGGGCATGCGCACGATGCTGCGCATTCCCGCCCATCTGCTGACCGTGATCGACGACGACCGCACCCTGTCCGTGCTCGCGCCGAAGCCGGTGCTGACGCGTGGGATCGCCGCCGGTGCGGGTGCGGGTGCCGGCAGTGCGGATCCGGGCCCCGTCGGCGAGGAGGCCGGCGCGGAGGACGGTTCCGCCGCCCCCGCCACCCCCGTCGTCCCTGCGGCCTCTCCGGACGAGCGCCCCTCCGCGCTGCCCAGCCGGCGCCGCAGGAACCGCCGGACGGCCGCCCCGGACGCCGCAACGGCAGCACCGGCCGCGGAGGTGGACGAGCCCGTTCTCCGTACGCCCGAACAGGCAGGAGCCTCCTGGACCGCGCTCCAGCAGGGCACGGTCAGCGGCAGGAACGCTCCGGCCGCCGCCGCGGAGCCGCCCGCGGACCCGGAGCCCTCAGCGGGTCCGGCAGCATCCGCAGACCCGGTGCCCTCGGCCGCCCCGGCCGCCACAGCACTCTCAGCATCCTCATCGGACGACCAAGGAGACGACGAGACGTGAGCACCACTCCCACCACCGGTGATCTCGCCTGGGTGCTGACCCCGCTGCTGGAACTGCCCGGTGTGCAGCACGCCGTGGTCGCCACCGGCGACGGGCTCGTCGAGGGCGCGTCGCCCGGCCTGGACCGCGCGTCCGCCGAGCGGGTCGCCGCGATGACCGCCACCCTGCACGCCGCGGCCCGTGCCTTCACCACCGCCTTCACGGAGGCGGAGTCCCCCCGGCTTGCACAGACGGTCGTGGAGTCCGAACTGGGCTTCGCCATCGTCGTACCCGCGGGCAGGAACACCACCCTCGCGCTGTTCGCGGCCCCCGACGCGCACCTGGGCAACATCGCGTACCAGATGCAGGTCCAGGTAACCGCGCTGACCCGGGCGATGCACGCCCCCACCCGCCTGCCGGACGCTGCCACCCGGCCATGACCCCCGGCCCAGGACGCCGCCTGATTCCCGCATATCTGGTCACCGGTGGCCGCTCCGCGCCCACCGGCCCCGCGCTCGACCGGCTCGCCGTGCTCGTCCGTACGGACGAGGAGCTGCCGCCGGGCTCCGGTTCCGAGCAGCGCAGGCTGTGTGAACTCCTGGAGCCGGGAGCCCTCACCGTCGTCGAGTGCGCCGCACACCTGGAACTTCCGGTCAGCGCCACGGTCTTCCTGGCCACGGATCTCGTGGCCGCCGGACATCTGCACGCTCGACCACCGATCCCCAGTGCCGGTGAGATCGACCGGTCGCTCGTCGAGAGGCTGCTCGTTGGACTCCGTTCCCTCCACTGACCGGGGCGGCATCGGCTATCTGCCGAGTGCCGCCGAGACCCTGATGAAGCTCGTCGTCACGGGTCCCTTCGGCGTGGGCAAGACGACCCTGATCCGTACCCTGTCGGAGATTCCGACCCTGCACACGGAAGAGGTGATGACGCAGTCCAGCACCGGACTCGACGACACCGCCGGGCTTCCGGACAAGACCACGACCACCGTCGCCATCGACTTCGGCCGGCTGACCGTCCAGGACGATCTGGTGCTCTACATGTTCGGCACCCCGGGCCAGGAGCGCTTCTTCCCGCTCTGGGAGGACATCGCGCGCGGCGCCCTCGGCGCCCTCGTGATGGTCGACACCCGCCGTCTCAAGGACTCCTTCGCCGTCATGGACATGGTGGAGGAGCAGGGGCTGCCGTACGCCGTGGCCGTGAACCGCTTCCCCGACGCCCCCGCCCACACCGACGAAGTCCTGCGCAAGCATCTCGACCTCGCCCCGGGCACCCCGCTCGTCCAGTGCGACGCCCGTGAACGACGCGGCAGCATCAACGCCCTGATCGCCCTCGCCGAGCATGCGCTGACGTGCCTGCCCAAGTCCCAGGACCCGTCATGACCGCGCACACCCCGGGCACCGTGCCCGCAGCCCGCACCTCTCCCTACGAGCCGCTCGAGCTGTACGGACCGGGTTTCGCGGCCGATCCGCACGGCCACTACCGTGAACTGCGCGCCCAGGGGCCGCTGGCCCGGGTCCGTATCGCTCCCGGTATCGACGCGCTGCTGGTCACGGACTACCAGGCCGCCGTCGACCTGCTGCGCGACACCGACACCTTCACCAAGGATCCGCGCACCTGGCAGGCGGGCGTGCCGGCCGACTCGCCGGTCCTGCCCGTGCTCGGCTACCGGCCCACCGCGCTCTTCACCGACGGCGCCGTCCACGCCCGGTACCGCGACGCCATCAACGACACCCTCGCGCTGATCGAGCCGCATCTGCTCCGGACGGAGGTGGCCCGGGTCGCGCAGCAGCTCATCGGCGCCTTCTCGGCCACCGGCAGCGGTGATCTCATCGCCCAGTACGCCAGGCTCCTCCCCCTGCACGTCTTCACCGCGGCCTTCGGAGTGCCGCCGCAGGACAGCGAGCGGATCGTCCGCGGCATAGCCGGAATGATGAACTCCGCCGAGGGCGCGGCAGCTGCGTACGCCGATCTGGTCGGCGTCGTGACCGACCTCGTCGCCGACCGGCGTGCGCGGCCGGGGCGCGATCTGACCACGTATCTGCTCGCGCATCCGGCGGCACTGGACGACGACGAGGCCGTGCGGCAGATCACATTGATCATGAGCGCCGGGCATGACCCGACGACCAATCTGATCGGCAACGCGCTGCTCCACATGCTCAGCGGCACCGGGCACACCGGATCCCTGCACGGCGGTGCGACGACCGCGCACGAAGCGATCGACGAAGTGCTGTGGCGGGATCCGCCGATGGCCAACCTCGGAGCCCACTACCCCCGGCACGACACGGAGTTCCACGGCGTCCCGCTCCGAGCGGGGCAACTGCTCCTGGTCTCCTTCGCTGCCGCCAACACGCAGTCCCTGCCCGGCCTTTCGGACCCCGCGGTGCGTTCCGGGACGGGTGCCCATCTCGCCTGGTCGGCGGGTCCGCACCGGTGCCCGGCGAAGCAGCCCGCGCTGCTGATGGCGATGACCGCGATCGAGCAGCTCACGAGTCAGCTCTGCGACCTCGAACTGGCCGTCGACGCCACGGAGCTGATCTGGCGACCGGGCCCCTTCCACCGCGCACCGGCTCGTCTTCCGGTCCGTTTCACCCCCCTCGACACCCTCCCCGCAGCGGACACCCGTTCGACCCAGGACGGTGTCGATCACGCCGCGACCCGTGTCGGTGGTACGCCGAACGGGTGAGGGGCGAGAGAATTGCCCGATGAACAGCGAGCGCAGCCGGCGCACAGCCAACCGGCTTACGGACGGGGTGGTTCTGTGAGCAGGTACGACAGGTACGACAGATACGACGCCACCGACGAACAGTGGGAGGGGCTCGCCCAGGTCGTACCGCTGAGGGGGCGCAACGAATGGCCCTCCCGCGTCGATCACCGCACGGTCCCCGACGAACGCGATTCGGCCGAACAGCGCCGGCTGGTCGTGCTGAGGGTCCAGGTGTTCGCGGACGCGCGCGAGGTGGCCGAATACCTGGTGGCACAGATTCCGGTGCTGCTCGATCTGACGGGCGCCGAGACCGACGTGGCCAAGCGGATCCTGGACTTCAGCAGCGGCGTGGTCTTCGGACTGGGCAGCGGGATGCACCGCGTCGACCGCAATGTCTTTCTGCTCGCGCCGGTCGGCATGGAGGTCGAGGGGGTCACCGCGGCGGGCGTACCCCAATCGTAGGAAGGTCCTGCGGGCGGAACGGTTCGGCGGTCGGCGGCGTGCGTACGGTCCGCTCATGACTGTGATCACCACGAGGACCGCCCCGACGCGCACCGGTGTCCCGGCCCGTCCCGCCCGCCCCTTCGTCAGCGAACTGAGGCTTTCCGCCTTCGCCTCGTACCGCCGTGCGGCGATTCCCCTCGGCCCGTTCACCCTCCTGACCGGGGCGAGCGGCAGCGGGAAGACCACCGCCCTTCGCGCGTACGAGGCGCTGGCGCGGCTCGCTTCCGGCGATCCGCTGGAGGAGGTCTTCCCGGATCCCGGGGCCTGGGTGCCCGAACGGACCGGGGCCGATGCGCAGGGGCGGCGGGGATTCAGGCTCGGCTGCACCGTGGAGGGCCCCGTCGGTCCGGTGGGACTGGATCTCGCCGTCCAGGCAGAGCCCACCCTCCGCATCGTCGGCGAACGGCTCGTGGACGGCGGCGAGACGCTGCTGACCACGGCTCTGCGGGATCCGAGGCGCTCCGCCGTCCAGGCGGCCTGGCACACTGCGGGAGCGGTCCCGGTGACACGGGCCCCCTTCCCCGACGACCGGCTCGGTACGGCGCTGTTGCCGCTGCGGGTCGCGGGAACCACCCAGGGGCAGTTACGGGTGCTGGCCGCCGCCGAGCAGGTGGTGGTGGCGTTGCGGTCGGCCTTCGCCTGCGATCCGCAGCCGCGGCGGATGCGTGCACCGGTTCCGGTCGGGGAAGGGCGGCTGAGGCCCGCGTGCGACAACCTCGCCGACGTACTCCGCCGCACACACACCCGGTGCCCCCAACGGCACGCCCGGCTGGTCGCCACCGCGGACGCCGGGTGCGCCGGACCCGTGACGGGACTGACCGTCGAACACCTCGCCGGCGGGGCCGTGCAGGCCGGAGCGGGGCGCGGGGCCGGGCACAGCACGCCCTTGAGCCGTCTCGGAGACGGTGAGCTCAGGTACCTGGCGTTCGCCCTCGTGCTGCTGACCGGGCCTCATGTCCTCGTGGTGGACCCGGCCGCGGAGGTGCCGTCGGCGATGCAGGCGCTCACGGTGCTGGCCGACGGGCTCGACCGGAGCCTGGACGCGCGGCAGACACGTGAGCTGCTGGCGCTGGCGGCCTCGATCTGCGCGGACGGCCACATCCGGCTGCTGGGCACGGTCACCGAGGCGACCGCGGCTGCTGCCCGCGGGACGGCGGGAGTGACAGTGGTAGACCTGGCACCGTGACGGATTTCGATGTAGCTGAACTGCAGCGGCGGCTGGCCGACTTCGCGGCGGCACGGGACTGGGAGCAGTACCACACCCCGAAGAACCTGGCGGTCGCGCTGAGCGTCGAGGCCTCCGAACTCCTGGAGATCTTCCAGTGGCTGACACCGGAGCAGTCGGCCAGGGTGATGGAGGATCCCGGTACGGCGCACCGGGTCGCGGACGAGGTGGCCGACGTTCTGGCCTATCTGCTGCAGTTCTGCGAAGTGCTCGATGTCGACGTGCTGGCGGCGCTGGCGGCCAAGATCGACCGGAACGAGGTGCGCTTCCCGGTTCCGAAACCCACTGAACTCGACGGTCGTCACTCTTCGGAGTGATCGACTTCTCCACAGTCGACTTCCTGTCCACAGATTTCCGATTTCCTCTGGCTTTCCGGTGCCGCTCACCTCACTGTGGGTAATGGAAGAGGTGAGCGGGTTTTCGCAGCGACGGGGGAATCACATGGAAGCGGAGCGGCTTATCGAGGCCGGACGGCGAGCCCTTGCGGCCAGCCGGGGGGCCCCGGCCATCATGGCGGAGGCCTGGCAGGCGCAGGCGCTCGCCAGGACGGTCGGCGGGCAGCTGGTGCGCTGCGGACCGGCGGAGTTACGGACCGACGCGCGCGGGCTCAGCGAGATCGGTGGACGGGGTGCCGCCGTGCTCGACCACCCGATGGTGCCGGCCGGTGCTGCGCGGGCCGCACAGCTCTCCGAAGTCGCCGATGTGCCACGAACGTTGGGTGCCCTCGGGCTGCTCCTCGGCGATGTGGGCATCGCGCTGGTCGGCGTCGCCTGCGACACGGAGGAGGACGGGCTCTACTGGCAGTGCATCGAAGCGATAGATGCCGTCGACGAGTCGATCGACAGGGTGTACGGGATGCTCAGACGGCTCGCCGAACAGGAACAGGAGCGCGAACAGGCGCAGGGCCGGGAGCGTGACGGCCCGTACGGGGTGATCCGCGGGCCGGCCGGCTTCGTGGCCGGGCAGCCGTGAGCCAGGCCCGAAGGTGCAGGATGGAGGCATGGATCTTCGAATCTTCACCGAGCCCCAGCAAGGGGCCGACTACGACACGCTGCTCACTGTCGCCAAGGCCGCCGAGGATCTCGGCTTCGATGCCTTCTACCGTTCGGACCACTATCTCCGCATGGGCTCCGGGGACGGGCTGCCCGGACCGACCGACGCGTGGATCACCCTGGCCGGTCTGGCCCGCGAAACCAAGCGGATCCGGCTCGGCACGCTGATGACGGCAGGCACCTTCCGGCTGCCCGGAGTGCTGGCCATCCAGGTGGCGCAGGTCGACCGGATGTCCGGCGGCCGGGTCGAGCTTGGCCTGGGCGCGGGCTGGTTCGAGGCCGAGCACAAGGCCTACGGCATTCCGTTCCCGAAGGAGAAGTTCGGCCGCCTGGAGGAGCAGCTGGCGATCATCACGGGTCTGTGGGAGACCGAGGTCGGCAAGACCTTCACCTACGACGGCACGTACTACCAGCTCACCGACTCACCCGCGCTTCCCAAGCCGGCCCAGGCCAAGGTGCCTGTCCTGATCGGCGGGCACGGTGCGGTCCGCACTCCGCGGCTGGCAGCGCAGTACGCGGACGAGTTCAACATCCCCTTCGCGTCGCTCGAGGACAGTGAGAAGCAGTTCGGCCGTGTCAGGGAGGCGGCGAAGGCGGCGGGCCGTGCCCCGGACGACCTGGTGTACTCCAACGCCCTGGTGGTCTGCGCCGGGAAGAACGACGCGGAGGTGGCCCGGCGGGCTGCCGCTGTCGGCAGGGACGTCGAGGACCTCAAGGCGAACGGCCTGGCGGGCTCGCCAGACGAGGTGGTCGACAAGATCGGCCAGTACGCGGCGATCGGAGCGTCCCGGATCTATCTGCAGATCCTCGACCTGCACGACCTGGAACACCTGGAGCTGATCTCGTCGCAGGTCCAGGCCCAGCTGAGCTGACGGGAAGTAGCAGCTGTGCAATCTGCTCGGACTCCGCACGGGCCGACCGGCCGTACCCTCGGCGACGCGCTCGCCGAAGGCACCGTTCTGCTGGACGGAGGTCTCTCCAACCAGCTGGGGGCGCAGGGGTGCGACCTGTCCGACGCGCTGTGGTCGGCCCGGCTCCTGGCCGACGCGCCCCAGCAGATCGAGGCGGCCCACGCGGCCTATGCGCGGGCGGGCGCGCAGGTGCTCATCACCGCCAGCTACCAGGCGACGTTCGAAGGGTTCGGGCGGCGCGGGATCGGGCGGGACCGGGCCGCCGAGCTGATGGCCGGCAGCGTGGAACTGGCACGCAGGGCCGGGGCGGGGACCGGGCGGGAGCTCTGGGTCGCAGCATCCGTCGGACCGTACGGGGCGATGCTCGCGGACGGCAGCGAGTACCGCGGCCGCTACGGGCTGAGCGTCCGCGAGCTGGAGCGCTTCCACCGCCCCAGGGTGGAGACACTGGCTGCGGCGGGCCCCGATGTGCTGGCCCTGGAGACGGTGCCGGACCTCGACGAGGCCGAGGCGCTGCTGCGGGCGGTCCAGGACTGCGCCGTCCCGGTCTGGCTCTCGTACAGCGTGACGGGTGACCGGACCAGGGCGGGCCAGCCGCTCGAGGAGGCCTTCGGGATCGCCGCGGGCAACGACCAGGTGATGGCCGTAGGGGTCAACTGCTGCGACCCGGCGGACGCGGAGCATGCGGTGGAGGTGGCGGCGGCCACGACCGGCAAGCCCGTCGTCGTCTACCCGAACAGCGGCGAGGTGTGGGATGCCGTGGGCCGGAGGTGGACCGGGAAAGGCACCTTCGACCCGGGGCGGGTGCGGGACTGGCAGCGGGCCGGCGCCCGGCTCATCGGGGGATGCTGCCGGGTCGGCCCGTCCGAGATCGCCGAGCTGGCGGCTCTGCCGGGACGGACCGGACCCGAAAATGCCTGGTAGGGGGTGGGGTGCAGGGCCATACTCGGACGGGTGTTCCTGACTATCAGCACGACCGGCACCCCGGAGCGTCCCGCCACCGATCTCGGCTTTCTGCTGCACAAGCATCCCGAGAAGGCGCAGACGTTCTCCACCTCGCACGGCACCGCGCATGTCTTCTACCCCGAGGCATCCGTGGAGCGCTGCACGGCCTCGCTCCTGCTGGAGGTGGATCCGGTGGCGCTGGTGCGGCGCGGCAAGGGCAAGGGCCGGGGCGGCGCCCCCGATGCGGCGCTCGCGCAGTACGTCAACGACCGGCCGTACGCCGCCTCGTCCCTCCTCTCGGTCGCGATGACGACGGTCTTCAAGTCCGCGCTGAACGGGGTGTGCCGCGCCATGCCCGAGCGGGTCCAGGAGCCCCTCCCGCTGCGCATCGAAGTGCCCGCACTGCCGGCCCGCGGCGGCGTCGAACTGGTGGAGAAGCTCTTCGGGCCGCTCGGCTGGAGGAGCGTGGACGCCGTAGCCGTACCGCTGGACGAGAAGTTCCCCGAGTGGGGCGACTCGCGCTACGTACGGCTCGTGCTGGAGGGGGAGTTGCGTCTCGCCGACGCGCTGCGCCAGCTCTATGTGCTGTTGCCGGTGCTCGACGACGCCAAGCACTACTGGGTCGCGCCCGACGAGGTGGACAAGCTGCTGCGGGCGGGCGAGGGCTGGCTGGCCGAGCACCCCGAGCAGCGGCTGATCACCAGCCGCTATCTGTCCCGCCGTTGGGGTCTGACCCGGCAGGCGATGGAACGGCTCGAACTGGTGAGGCTCGCCGAGTCCGACGACCTGGAGGTGGAAAGCGTCGACAACGCCGTGGACGAGACCACCGACACCGAGGAGAAGCCGGTGCCGCTCGCCGAGCAGCGCCGTGCGGCGATCCTGGAGGCACTGCGCGCCGCCGGGGCGAGCCGGGTGCTCGACCTGGGCTGTGGACAGGGCCAGTTGGTGCAGGCGCTGCTCAAGGACGTGCGGTTCACGGAGATCGTCGGGGTCGACGTGTCGATGCGGGCCCTGACGATCGCCTCGCGCAGACTGAAGCTGGACCGGATGGGGGAGCGGCAGGCCGGCCGGGTCACGCTTCGGCAGGGCGCACTCACGTACACCGACAAGCAGCTCAAGGGGTACGACGCCGCGGTGCTCAGTGAGGTGATCGAGCACCTCGACCTGCCACGGCTGCCCGCGCTGGAGTACGCGGTGTTCGGTTCGGCGAGGCCGCGGACCGTGCTGGTGACCACGCCGAACGTCGAGTACAACGTCCGCTGGGAGACGCTCCCGGCCGGACACGTGCGTCACGGCGACCACCGTTTCGAGTGGACCAGGGAGGAATTCCGGTCCTGGGCCCGGCAGGTGTCCGAGCGTCACGGCTACGGCGTCGCGTTCGTACCCGTGGGGCCGGACGACCCCGAGGTGGGGCCGCCCACACAGATGGCCGTGTTCACGATGTCCGAGGAGAAGGACGCGACCGGCGAAGAGTCCGGTGCGCAGTCCGTGAGAACCGGCGAGAAGGCCGGTGCGGAGACCGACCGGCCGACCGACGAGAAGACGAAGGAGGCGAAGGCCGCATGACCAGTACCTCTCGCACGCTGCCGGTGACCGACCTCTCCCTCGTCGTGCTCATCGGCGCCAGCGGATCGGGCAAGTCCACCTTCGCCCGCAAGCACTTCAAGCCCACCGAGATCGTTTCCTCGGACTTCTGCCGCGGCCTCGTCGCCGACGACGAGAACGACCAGAGCGCGAGCCGTGACGCCTTCGACGTCCTGCACTACATCGCGGGCAAGCGCCTCGCCGCCGGACGGCTCACCGTCGTCGACGCCACCAACGTGCAGGCGGAGAGCCGCAAGCAGCTCGTGCAGCTGGCCAGGGAGCACGACGTGCTGCCCATCGCCGTCGTGCTCGACCTGCCCGAGGAGGTCTGCCTCGCGCGCAACGCGAAGCGGCCCGACCGCGCGGACATGCCCCGCCACGTCGTCCAGCGCCACCGGCGCGAACTGCGCCGTTCGCTGCGCGGACTGGAGCGCGAGGGCTTCCGCAAGGTGCACGTCCTGCGCACCGAGGAGGAGGCCGACAGCGCCGAAGTCGTCCTGGAGCGCCGTTACAACGACCTCCGCCACCTCACCGGCCCCTTCGACATCATCGGTGACATCCACGGCTGCAGCTCCGAGCTGGAGTCCCTGCTCGGCAAGCTCGGATACACCGACGGCGCGCACCCCGACGGGCGCACCGCCGTGTTCGTCGGCGACCTCGTCGACCGCGGTCCCGACAGCCCCGGTGTGCTGCGCCGCGTCATGTCCATGGTGTCGGCCGGCAATGCCCTGTGCGTCCCGGGCAACCACGAGAACAAGCTCGGCCGGTACCTCAAGGGGCGGCAGGTCCAGGTCAGATACGGCCTCGCCGAGACCATCGAGCAGCTGGAGCGGGAGGACGCGAAGGACCCGGAGTTCCGGGAGCGGGTGAAGGAGTTCATCGACGGGCTGGTCAGCCACTACGTCCTGGACGGCGGCAAGCTGGTCGTCTGCCACGCGGGCCTGCCCGAGAAGTACCACGGGCGCACCTCGGGGCGGGTCCGTTCGCACGCGCTGTACGGGGACACGACCGGCGAGACCGACGAGTTCGGCCTGCCCGTGCGCTACCCGTGGGCGGAGGACTACCGCGGCGGCGCGGCCGTGGTCTACGGCCACACCCCGGTGCCCACCACCTCCTGGGTCAACAACACCCTGTGCCTGGACACCGGAGCGGTCTTCGGCGGGAAGATGACCGCGCTGCGCTGGCCGGAGCGCGAGATCGTCGACGTACCTGCCGAGCAGGTCTGGTACGAGCCCGTGAAGCCGCTGACGACCGAGGCTCCCGGGGGCCGTGAGGGGCGTCCGCTCGACCTCGCCGACGTGCAGGGCCGCCGCATCGTGGAGACCCGGCACATGGGCCGGATCGCGGTGCGCGAGGAGAACGCGGCGGCGGCTCTCGAGGTGATGAGCCGCTTCGCCGTCGACCCGAGGCTGCTGGCCTACCTCCCGCCGACCATGGCCCCGACCGCGACGTCCCACGAGGAGGGTTTCCTGGAGCATCCGGCCGAGGCCTTCGCCCAGTACCGGGCGGACGGCGTCACCAAGGTCGTCTGCGAGGAGAAGCACATGGGCTCGCGTGCGGTGGCCCTGGTCTGCCGCGACGCGGACACGGCCCGTGAGCGCTTCGGTGCCGACGGCCCCACCGGGGCTCTGCACACCCGCACGGGCCGGCCGTTCCTGGACGACGTGGCGCTCACCGAAGTGATCCTCGGCAGGCTCCGCACAGCCGTCACCGCCGCCGGACTCTGGGAGGAGTGGGACACGGACTGGGTGCTGCTGGACGCCGAGCTGATGCCCTGGTCCCTCAAGGCGGCCGGGCTGCTGCGCTCGCAGTACGCGGCGGTGG
Organism: Streptomyces sp. NPDC056452; assembly: GCF_042796085.1. Classification (NCBI taxonomy): domain Bacteria; kingdom Bacillati; phylum Actinomycetota; class Actinomycetes; order Kitasatosporales; family Streptomycetaceae; genus Streptomyces; species Streptomyces sp. NPDC056452. Next base: position 31,656 of record NZ_JBHTRI010000043.1, on the reverse strand, counting down.
GCGCCGCGTCGGGTGCGGTCCTTCCCGTGGCGGGCGAGGCCCTCGCCGCGGCGGCCGCCCGCGGTGTTGACGTCGGCGCCCTCGCCGGACGTCAGCAGGAGCGTGCCGCGGACGCGGCGGCCTTCACCGAGGCCTACCGCCGCTACTGCTGGAGTACCGAGGGGCTCGACGGTGTCCGCCTCGCGCCGTTCCAGATCCTTGCCGTGCAGGGCCGCTCACTCGCCTCCGTACCGCACGACGAGCAGCTGGCCTGGCTGGACCGCCTGGTCGAGCACGATCCGACCGGACTGCTCCAGGTCACCCGGCGCCTGGTCGTCGACACCGGGGACGAGGAGTCGGTGCGCTCCGGCGTCGACTGGTGGCTGGAGATGACCGGGCGCGGCGGCGAAGGCATGGTCGTCAAGCCGCTCGGAGCGCTCGTCAGGGACGCGAAGGGCAGGCTGGTCCAGCCGGGCATCAAGGTGCGCGGCAGGGAGTACCTGCGGATCATCTACGGCCCCGAGTACACGCGTCCGGAGAATCTGGACCGGCTGCGTTCGCGGTTCCTCGGCCACAAGCGGTCGCTGGCTCTGAGGGAGTACGCCCTCGGCCTGGAGGCCCTGGACCGGCTGGCCGACGGGGAGCCCCTGTGGAGGATCCACGAAGCGGTCTTCGCGGTACTGGCCCTGGAGTCCGAGCCGGTCGACCCCCGGCTGTAGCTCCCGGGCCCGTCCGGGAATCCGTTGGCCGTTCGCAGGGTGAACGGTGCTCCGCGCGGTGAGGATGGAGGCATGGGATTCCATGTCGATTCCGAGGCCGGGCGGCTGCGCCGCGTCATCCTGCACCGCCCCGATCTGGAGCTGAAGCGGCTCACCCCCAGCAACAAGGACGCGCTCCTGTTCGACGACGTGCTGTGGGTGCGCCGCGCAAGGGAGGAGCACGACGGCTTCGCCGATGTGCTGCGCGACCGCGGAGTGGAGGTCCACCTCTTCGGTGACCTGCTGCGTGAGTCCCTCGACATCCCGGTGGCGCGGCGGCTCGTCCTCGACCGGGTGTTCGAGGAGAAGGAGTACGGACCGCTCGCCACCGAGCATCTTCGTGCCGTCTTCGAGGAGCTGTCGGCCGCCGAGCTGACCGAGGCGCTGGTCGGCGGCATGACGAAGCGGGAGTTCCTGGAGCGGCACGCCGAGCCGACGTCCGTCCGCTTCCATGTCATGGACCTGGACGACTTCCTCCTCAACCCCCTGCCCAACCACCTCTTCACCCGCGACACCTCGGCATGGATCTACGACGGGGTGTCCATCAACGCGATGCGCTGGCCGGCCAGGCAGCGCGAGACCGTGCACTTCGAGGCCATCTACCGGCACCATCCCCTGTTCACCGGCCCGGAGGCGGGCGCCTTCCACCACTGGTCGGAGGGGCAGCACGACTACCCGTCCACCATCGAGGGCGGCGACGTCCTCGTGATCGGCCGGGGCGCCGTCCTCATCGGGATGAGCGAGCGCACCACCCCGCAGGCCGTGGAGATGCTCGCCAGGGGGCTCTTCGACGCCGGGTCGGCCCGGACGATCGTGGCGCTCGACATGCCCAAGCGCCGCGCGTTCATGCACCTCGACACGGTGATGACGATGATCGACGGCGACACGTTCACGCAGTACGCCGGGCTGGGGATGCTCCGGTCCTACACGATCGAGCCGGGCAGCGGCCCCCGGGAGCTGAAGGTCACCGACCATCCGCCCGAGCACATGCACCGTGCCATCGCCGCCGCGCTGGGCCTGGACACCATCCGGGTCCTCACCGCCACCCAGGACGTCCACGCGGCCGAGCGCGAGCAGTGGGACGACGGCTGCAACGTGCTGGCCGTGGAACCCGGGGTCGTCGTCGCGTACGAGCGCAATGCCACCACCAACACCTTTCTGCGCAAGGAGGGCATCGAGGTCATCGAGATCCGCGGCAGTGAGCTCGGGCGGGGCCGAGGCGGTCCGCGCTGCATGAGCTGCCCGGTGGTGCGCGACCCGGTGTGAGCGGGCCGCCCGCCCATTTGAGCTGCCCGGTGGCGCGCGCCACAGGCTCCCAGGGGCAACCGGGCACCCCACCACCTCTGTATATCAATGCGTAGTCTCGTATAGACTTCCAGGGTCACTGTATGCGTGTCCTCAGCCCGACCCAGGAGCAGTCACCATGGCCATAGACCTCGCAGGCCGCCACTTCATCAAGGAGCTGGATTTCACGGCCGAGGAGTTCCGCGGCCTGATCGCCCTGGCTGCCGAGCTCAAGGCCGCCAAGAGGGCGGGCGAGGAGGTGCAGCGACTGCGTGGGAAGAACATCGCGCTGATCTTCGAGAAGACCTCGACCCGCACCCGGTGCGCCTTCGAGGTGGCCGCCGCCGACCAGGGCGCCTCCACGACGTACCTCGATCCCTCCGGCTCCCAGATGGGACACAAGGAGTCGGTCATGGACACCGCTCGTGTACTCGGCCGGATGTTCGACGGCATCGAGTACCGCGGCGACAGCCAGGAGTCGGTCGAGCAGCTGGCGGCGTACAGCGGCGTCCCCGTCTTCAACGGCCTCACCGACGACTGGCACCCCACCCAGATGCTCGCCGACATCCTCACGATGACCGAGCACAGCGACAAGCCGCTGGACCAGCTGGGCTTCGCCTACCTCGGCGACGCCCGCTTCAACATGGGCAACTCCTACCTGATCACCGGTGCCCTGCTCGGTATGGACGTCCGGATCGTCGCGCCCGAGGCGTACTGGCCGGCCCTGGAGGTCGTGGCGCAGGCCCGCAAGCTCGCGGAGTCCAGCGGCGCGCGCATCACCCTCACCGAGGACATCACCGAGGGCGTCCGCGGCACCGACTTCGTCGCCACCGACGTCTGGGTCTCCATGGGGGAGCCCAAGGAGGTCTGGGACGAGCGGATCGCCGCGCTCGCGCCGTACGCCGTGACCATGGACGTCCTGCGGGCCACCGGCAACGACGGCGTCAAGTTTCTGCACTGCCTCCCCGCGTACCACGACCTCGGTACGAAGGTGGCCCGGGAGATCCACGAGCGCCACGGCCTCACCGAGCTGGAGGTCACCGACGAGGTCTTCGAGTCCGGGCACTCCGTCGTCTTCGACGAGGCCGAGAACCGGATGCACACGATCAAGGCCGTCCTCGTGGCCACCATGGCAGGCCAGGGGCAGTACGCATGAGCATGCACCCGATTGGGTGAACATGCGTGGTGGCGCCTACGATGGTGCCACTTGGTGGGGTTCGGGCTCGCACGCTCGAACCCCATTTCTGTGCGCTCGGGCCGAGTCCTCCCCACCGGCTCCTCGGTCCCGCCCGCAGGCCCAGGTCCTCCCGCGGCTTTCGGCGGGCCCACGCCCCATGCCCCACGCTCCACCAGAGAAGAGAACGTCCCCCCATGAGTTCCGTCCCCTCCCCCCGGACACCCGTGAGCCCGCCGGTGAGCCGGGCGCGCATCAAGAGCCCCGACCTGCTGGTCGCCGAGTCCGGTGCCGACCTGGAGGGCCACGGCCTCCGCCGCACCATGGGGCTGTTCCAGCTCGTCTGCTTCGGCGTCGGCGCGATCGTCGGCACCGGGATCTTCGTCGGCCTGTCCGACAGCGTCGCCGAAGCGGGCCCCGCGGTCGTGGTCTCCTTCGTCCTCGCCGCGGTCACCTGCATCTTCACGGCCTTCTCCTTCGCCGAGCTCGGCGGTGCCATCCCGGTCTCCGGCAGCTCGTACTCGTTCGCCTACGCCACGCTCGGCGAGCGCGTGGCGTTCCTCGTGGGCTGGTGTCTGCTGCTGGAGTACGGCGTCTCGGTCTCCGCGGTCGCGGTCGGCTGGAGCCAGTACGTCAACGAGCTGCTGAACAGCATCTTCGGCTGGGAGCTGCCGGCCGCCCTGTCCTCGGGACCCGCGGACGGGGGAGTGATCAACCTGCCCGCCGTCGTCGTGATCATGATGGCCGCCACTCTGCTGGTGCGCGGCATCCGGGAGAGCGCGGGGGCCACCGCGGCGATGGCGGTCCTCAAGATCGGCATCCTGATCGCGTTCTGCGTGATCGCCTTCACCGCGTTCGAGGACGGAAACCTCTCCCCGTTCGCTCCCGAGGGCGTGGCCGGGGTGACCGCCGGTGCGTCGCTGGCGTTCTTCTCGTACATCGGGTTCGACGCCATCACCACTGCGGGCGAAGAGGTCAAGAACCCCAGGCGGAACATCCCGATCGCGATCATGATCTGCATCGGCCTCGTCACGCTGCTCTACTGCGCGGTCGCCCTCGGAGCCATCGGCGCGCTGGGCGCGGACGCCGTGTCCGACAAGCCGGCCGCGCTCTCGCTGGTCGTCGACCAGGTCACCGACTCCGAGGTCGGCGGCGGGATCATCGCCTTCGGCGCGGTCGTCGCGATCGCGTCCGTCGTGCTCGCGGTGATGTACGGGCAGACCCGGATCCTGATGTCGATGTCACGCGACGGACTGATTCCCCGGGTCTTCGAGCGCGTCTCGCCCCGGACGCACACGCCGGTGGCCAACACCTGGATCGTGGCGCTCCTCTTCGCGATCCCGGCGGCCTTCTCGTCGCTCGACGTCGTGGTGAACCTGACGACCATCGGCACCCTCGCGATCATGGCGGTGGTGAACATCGCGGTGATCGCGCTGCGCCGCCGCAATCCGGAGCTGAAGCGGTCCTTCCGGGTGCCGCTCTACCCGCTCAGCCCGGTCCTGGGCGTCGCCTTCTGCCTGTACCTGATGTACGGGACGGGCTGGTCGACCTGGGTGCAGTTCGTGGTCTTCCTGGCGGTCGGTGCCCTCGTGTACGCCGGCTACGGCCGCAGCCGGTCCCGGCTGGTCAGCCCCGAGGGCCGGGCGGCGGCACCGACGGAAGGGTGAACCAGACGGCCTTGCCGTGCTCGGTGGCGCGATGACCGCAGGCGGAGCTGAGGGTGCGGATCAGGACCAGTCCGCGGCCGTGCTCCTGCCAGGGGTCCGGCTCGCTGCCGGGCCGGGGGCGTGACAGGTCTCCGGGCGGACCGGGGTCGTGATCGTGCACCTCGACCTGGCATCCGGTCGCCATGAGCTCCACGACCAGTTCGATGGGCCCCGCGCCGTCGGTGTGCTCCACCGCGTTGGCGACCAGTTCGGCCGTGAGGAGCTCGGCCGTGTCGCTGTCCGCCGGTGCGTCGATGTCCGCCAGCGCCGTACGGATGAGGGCGCGGGCGATCGGCACGGCGGCCGTGGAGTGCGGCAGTGCGACGCGCCAGGAGGTGGGCACGGGGGCGGGGGCGTCGGGCGGCAAGGCGGTTTCCGTTCGGGAGCGGGACATCCTGCACCGGGCTTCCCTGCCGAGCTGTACCGGAGGGTCGTACCGGACGTCTGTACGGAGAGTTCCGTACGGAGATTTCAGTACCGAAGGTTCTGTACCGATGTTCCGTACGGAGGCTCTGTACCGAAGTTCTGCACCGAAAGTTCTGTACCAGGACTTCCTGGGTCCAACCTTACGAAGTGCACCGCCTCAGACATAGGGGCGGTCGACCGGTACAAACGGGACCTTCGCCACATCGGCGCGACGGATCAGTTATTGCGCGCTCATGACGGAAGTCACGTATGAGTGATAACTTCGAAGCGGATCACAGCAGCCCGACGGCTGAAGGGGACCCCTTCCATGAGCCCGTTCACCGGCTCCGTCCCGCATACGGAGCGATGGGAACATCTGCGCCTGACGAGGCACGACGGGGTGGCGACCGTCACCCTCGCCCGGCCCGAGAAGCTCAACGCACTGACCTTCGGCGCCTACGCCGACCTGCGCGACCTCCTCGCCGAGCTCTCCCGTGAACGCTCCGTGCGCGCGCTCGTGCTCGCGGGTGAGGGGCGCGGATTCTGTTCCGGCGGCGATGTCGACGAGATCATCGGCGCCACGCTCGCCATGGACACCGCGCAGCTGCTCGACTTCAACCGGATGACCGGACAGGTCGTACGGGCCCTGCGGGAGTGTCCCTTCCCCGTCATCGCCGCCGTGCACGGGGTCGCCGCCGGGGCCGGGGCGGTCATCGCGCTCGCCGCCGACTTCCGCGTCGCCGACCCCTCCGCCCGCTTCGCCTTCCTCTTCACCAAGGTGGGTCTCTCCGGCGGCGACATGGGGGCCGCCTACCTCCTGCCGCGCGTCGTCGGCCTCGGTCACGCCACCCGGCTCCTGATGCTCGGCGAACCCGTCCGCGCCCCCGAGGCCGAGCGCATCGGAATGATCAGCGAGATGGCCGAGGAGGGCAGGGCCGACACACGGGCCGCGGAGCTCGCCCGCCGGCTGGCCGACGGCCCCGCACTCGCCCTCGCGCAGACCAAGGCACTGCTCACCGCCGAGCTCGACATGCCGCTCGCGGCCTCCGTCGAACTGGACGCCGCCACCCAGGCCCTCCTCATGAACGGCGAGGACTACGCCGAGTTCCACGCCGCCTTCACCGAGAAGCGGCCGCCGAAGTGGCAGGGCCGGTAGCGCGATGCCCTCCTCCGCTCCAGGCACCCCGCGCACCGGACGGATCGCGGTCATCGGCGGCGGGCCCGGCGGGCTCTACGCCGCGGCTCTCCTCAAGCGGCTCGACCCCCGGCGCGAGATCACCGTCTGGGAGCGCAACGCACCCGACGACACGTTCGGCTTCGGTGTGGTCCTCTCCGACGAGACGCTCGGCGGCATCGAGCACGCCGATCCCGTCGTGTACGCGGCACTGAGGGACGAGTTCGTCCGGTGGGACACCATCGACGTCGTCCACCGGGGCACCACCCATACCTCGGACGGCCACGGCTTCGCCGCGCTGGGCCGCCGCCGGCTCCTGCAGATCCTGCACGAGCGCTGCGCGTCCCTGGGCGTACGCCTCCGCTTCGGGGCCGAGGCCCCGCCGGCCGCCGAGCTCGCCGCCCGCCACGACCTGGTGATCGCTGCCGACGGCGTGCACAGCGCCACCCGCGAGGAGCGTGCCGCCCACTTCGGCCCGCGGATCTCCACCCACCGCAACCGCTACATCTGGCTCGCCGCCGACTTCGCGTTCGACGCCTTCCGCTTCGAGATCGCCGAGACCGAGTACGGCGTGATGCAGCTGCACGCCTACCCCTTCTCGCCCGACGCCTCCACCGTCATCGTCGAGATGCGCGAAGAGGTCTGGCGGGCGGCCGGCCTCGACACCTGTGATGCCACCGAGTCGACCGAACGCTGCGCCAAGGTCTTCGCCGAGGCACTCGGCGGCCGGCCGCTGCGCTCGAACAACTCCTCCTGGCTGACCTTCGCCACCGTCACCAACACCCACTGGGCCCACGGAAACACGGTCCTCATCGGCGATGCCGCCCACACCGCCCACTTCTCCATCGGCTCGGGCACCAAACTCGCCGTCGAGGACGCCCTCGCGCTGGCCGCCTGCATCGAGGAGCAGCCCGACCTGCCCACCGCCCTCGCCGCGTACGAGGCCGAGCGGCGCCCGGTCGTCCTGTCCACGCAGCGCGCCGCGGCGGCGAGCCTGCGCTGGTTCGAGGAGCTCCCGCTGTACGTGGACCAGCCGCCCCGGCGGTTCGCCTTCAACCTCCTCACCCGCAGCCGCCGCGTCACCCACGGCAATCTGCGGCTGCGCGACTCCGACTTCACCGGAGCCGTCGAGGCGGAGTTCGGCTGCCCGCAGGGAACCCCGCCGATGTTCACCCCGCTCCGGCTGCGCGGCCTTGAACTCCGCAACCGCGTCGTCGTCTCGCCCATGGACATGTACTCCGCCGTCGACGGGATGCCCGGCGACTTCCACCTCGTCCACCTGGGCGCCCGCGCACTCGGCGGCGCCGGACTCACCATGACCGAGATGGTGTGCGTGAGCCCCGAAGGCCGCATCACCCCCGGCTGCACGGGCCTGTGGACCGACGAACAGGCCACCGCCTGGGGCAGGATCACCCGCTTCGTCCACGACTCGGCCCCCGGCGCAGCGATCGGCGTCCAGCTCGGCCACTCCGGCCGCAAGGGCTCCACGAAACTGATGTGGGACGGCATCGACCAGCCGCTGGACGAAGGCAACTGGCCGCTGAGCGCCGCCTCCCCGATCCCGTACGCACCGGGCGTCAGCCGGCTCCCGCACGCCCTGGACCGGGCCGGGCTCGACACCGTCCGTGCCCAGTTCACCGACGCCGCCCGGCGGGCCGCCCGCTGCGGATTCGACCTCCTCGAACTGCACTGCGCGCACGGCTATCTGCTCTCCGGTTTCCTCTCCCCGCTCACCAACCGGCGCACCGACGCCTACGGCGGGCGGCTGGAGAACCGCCTCCGCTTCCCCCTGGAGGTCTTCGACGCGGTCCGCGAGGTGTGGCCCGAGGACCGGCCCATGACCGTCCGGATCTCCGCCACCGACTGGGCCGAGGGCGGTACGAGCCCCGAGGACGCCCTCGGGATCGCCCGCGCCTTCGCCGCACACGGCGCCGACGCCATCGACGTCTCCACCGGCCAGGTCGTCCCGGACGAACGCCCCGAGTACGGCCGCTCCTACCAGACGCCGTACGCCGACCGGATCCGCAACACCCTGGACGTTCCCGTCATCGCGGTCGGCGCCATCTCCTCCTGGGACGACGTCAACTCGCTGCTCCTCGCCGGCCGCGCCGACCTCTGCGCCCTGGCCCGCCCGCATCTGTACGACCCGCACTGGACCCTGCACGCCGCGGCCGAGCAGGGCTACGAGGGTCCGGGCGCCCCGTGGCCCCTCCCGTACCGTGCGGGCAGCCGCACCCCGCCGACGGGCCGCACCGACGCACCCAAGCCCCGGCTCACCCTGGGCTGAGCGTCAGACACTCGTGGCAGCGGCAGGGCAGGGGATGAGGCGAGCCCCACGAGGTGGTGCGGTACTCGGCGGCCAGCCGTCCGAGCAGGGCGGCCAGTTCCTCGGCGTCCTGTCGGCTCGGCCGGCAGCCGCCCGCGCCGGCCTCCTCGCGCAGCCGCAGCACGGTCGGGCTGTGGACCGGAACGGCGCGGAAGGTGTGCAGGTTGCGCGTCGCCATGTCGATGGTGATGTACGTGCCCGTGTGGCGCCCGCGTCCGATCGTGGTCAGCTGCTCGTGGGCCGTACCCGGATAGGTCGAGATCACATGCACCTTCGAGCCGCCCCGGTAGGACTTGGTGCCCGGTCGGAGCTCCTGCCCGCCGTCCCCGTACCGCCGCCAGCGCACCACGTTCGCGGCGACCAGCCAGGCCTGCTCCGGCGGCGTCTCCCGGTCCCCGTCCGTCACTTCGGCTCCGCGGTGATCAGCAGCCGGTCGGAGACGGCCTCGTAGCCGATGCGCCGGTACACACCGTTGCTCGTCGGATTCGCGAGGTCGGTGAAGAGCAGCACCTCCTCGGCGCCCGCCTCCCGTGCCGCCCGGCTGACCTCCGCCGTCACCGCCGCCGCGTACCCCCGGCCGCGGTGCTCCGGCGGCGTGTAGACCGTCGCCACCCGCACCGTGCCCGCGATCCTGCGCGAGACGCCCGCCATCGACACCGGGACACCGTCGTCCTCCCAGAGGGTCAGCCCGCCGTGCGACGTCCGGTCGTCCACGATCCGTTCGGCCCGGTCGCCCGACTGGCCGGTCTGTTCACCGAAGGCCCGGAACCAGTCGATGAGCAGCGTGCGGTCGGTACCCGTCGCGGTGCGCGGCCGTCCGGCGGGCGCGGGGGACGGCGGAACCAACTCGCCAAGCCGGTACAGCCGGTGCTCCTCGTCGACGCGGTGGCCGGGCCAGTGGGCGGCCAGCGCCTCGGCGGTGGCGCGGTCCGCGTTGATGCCCGGCAGGGGGAGCGCCTCGGTCAGCGGACCGATCGCGTCCGGAGCCACCGTGCCCAGGATCGGCACGAACGGCGGCGTCCGCACGAGCGTCCCGGCGACCTGCCCGTCAGCCCCGCGCCACCACCCCAGCAGCGGGGTGCCCTCGCCGTAGGCGTGCGGACCGCTGTGCCGCAGGGTCGCGGTGACGGTCAGCACCAGGGTGTTCTCCGCGGGCCGGGCGGCCAGCGACGCGCCGGCCGCGTCCAGGAAGACGCCGACGTCATCAGTGAAGGTCCAGGTCATGCCTCATCCTGCCGGGTCAGCAGCCTTCGGGGCACCCCGATTTCATCCGTCGTCGGCCTTCGTGCCCACGAACTCCGCCCCCGCGTCCCGCAGTTGTCCGTGCAGCCGCCCGAAGACCTCCGCCGATCGGCCGCCGGGCCAGTCCTTGGGCAGCAGCTCCTCGGGCAGCCCGGGATCCGCGTACGGCAGCCGCCGCCAGGAATCCAGGGCGAGGAGGTAGTCCCGGTAGGCGCCCTCCGGGTCCGGCGCACTCCCGACGGACCGGGCCTCCCAGCCCCGCAGCACGGGCTCCTGCTGCTCCAGGAAGTCCAGATGGAGCCGGGCGATCGCGTCCAGGTCCCACCAGCGGGCCACCGACTCCTTCGTCGCGGCGAAACCGAGGTGTTCCCCGCGGAACAGCTCCACGTACGGAGCGAGTTCCAGCCGCTCCAGGGTGTGCCGCGTCTCCTCGTAGAGTCCGGCGGGCGCGATCCACACCCCGGGCGCGGCCGCGCCGAAGCCGAGGTTGCCGAGGCGGGAGCGCAGCAGGTGACGCTTGTGGCGCTCCGCTTCCGGTACGGAGAAGACGGCGAGCACCCAGCCCTCCCGGAGCCCGGGCGCCGGATGCCGGTAGATCCGCCGGTCGCCGTCGTCGAGCAGCTGACGGGCGTCGGCCGACAGGGCGTATCCGGCGGCGCCGTCCGCCGTCCGGGCGGGTACGAGCAGCTCGCGGCGCTTGAGCCGTGAGACGGAGGAGCGTACGGAGGGAGCGTCGACGCCGACCGCGTGCAGCAGGCGGATCAGCTCGGACACCGCCAGCGGGGCGTTGTCCGGGGAGCGACCGTACGCGCCGTAGAGGGTGACGATCAGGGAACGGGGAGAGTGCTCGGCCACGTGATCACTCTAGAGCGACTCGGCCGTGCGGGTCCGGGGAGGTGCGCAGGAGGAAGCGCTGGAGTTTGCCGGTCGCGGTCCGCGGGAGCGAGGGCAGGAACTCGATGGCACGAGGGCACTTGTGCGGCGCGAGTTCCGACTTCATATGGGCGCGCAGGGAGGCGGCCGACTGCTCGGCACCCTCGCGGAGCACCACGTACGCGGCCACGATCTGACCGCGCAGCTCGTCCGCCCGGCCCACCACCGCCGCCTCCACGACGTCGGGGTGGCGCAGGAGGGCTTCCTCGACCTCGGGACCGGCGATGTTGTAGCCGGAGGAGATGATCATGTCGTCGGCACGGGCGACGTAGCGGAAGTAGCCGTCCGGCTCGCGGACATAGGTGTCGCCGGTGATGTTCCAGCCGTGGCGGACGTACTGGCTCTGGCGCTCGTCGGCGAGGTAGCGGCAGCCGACCGGTCCGCGCACCGCCAGCAGGCCGGGTTCGCCGTCGGGCAGTTCCTCGCCGTCGCCGTCGACCACCCGCGCCTGCCAGCCGGGAACGGGTGTGCCCGTGGTGCCGGGGCGGATCGCCTCGTCGGCCGCGGAGATGAAGATGTGCAGCAGTTCGGTGGCCCCGATGCCGTTGATGATGCGCAGACCCGTCCGCTCGTGCCAGGACTGCCAGGTGGCCGCGGGCAGGTTCTCCCCGGCCGAGACGCAGCGCCGCAGCGCGGAGAGGTCATGGCCGTCGAGTTCGTCGAGCATGAGGCGGTACGCGGTCGGCGCGGTGAACAGCACCGAGACCCGGTGGGCGGCGAGCGCGGGCAGGAGCTGCTTGGGGCCGGCCTGCTCCAGCAGGAGGGACGAGGCCCCGGCCCGCAGCGGGAAGATCACCAGACCGCCGAGCCCGAAGGTGAAGCCGAGAGGGGGGCTGCCGGTGAACACGTCGTCCGGGCCGGGCCGCAGGACGTGGTGGGCGAAGGTGTCGGCGATGGCCAGCACATCGCGGTGGACGTGCATGCAGCCCTTGGGCCGTCCGGTGGTCCCCGACGTGAACGCGATGAGGGCGACGTCGTCGGCGGCGGTGTCCACCGCCCGGTAGGGCCCCGGCCGGGCCGCCGACAGCCGCGTCAGGTCGTCGGGGGCACCTCCGCCGAACGCCGTGACCCGCAGCCCCGGTACCTGTGCCTTCATCAGGTCGTCGACCGACCTGATGTCGCACAGGGCATGACCGACCCGGGCGAGGTGACAGATCGTGGCGAGCTCCGTCGGCCGCTGCTGGGCCAGTACGGTCACGGCGACCGCGCCCGCCTTCATCACGGCGAGCCAGCAGGCGGCGAGCCACGGGGTGGTGGGGCCGCGCAGCAGCACCCGGTTGCCGGGGACGACGCCCAGGTCGTCGGTCAGTACATGGGCGATCCGGTCCACCCGGTCCCGCAGTTCCCCGTAGCTCCAGACTCCGCCGTCCGGGCTGCGGAAGGCGGGGCGGTCGTCCCCGAAGCGCTCCGCCGTCCGGTCGAGCAGCTCGTACCCGCAGTTCAGCCGGTCGGGGTAGAGCAGCTCCGGCAGGTCGAAGACCAGCTCGGGCCACTGTCCGGCGGGCGGGAGATGGTCGCGCGCGAACGTGTCGGAGTGAGCACTTGCGGTACCTGACGGCTTCATGAAGCATCGCCCCCTTGTCGCCCTTGGAGCGTATCGTTTGAGTGACGGCAGTCAACAGTCCGCGATAGGTCCGCGAAGAGTCGTGACAAGAGAGGCGCCGGTATGACGGCATTCTCCCTCGATCCCGGTCAAACCGCATGGTGCGACGAGCTGTACACCCTCTCGGGGGAACAGCTGCGCCCACTCGCGGAGAAGGGCACCCCCGGCCGAGTCAACCGCCCGCTGGTCGCCGCACTCGGCGAGCTGGGGCTCCTCGGCCGGATGCTGGGATCCGGCGCGCTGGATCTCTGCCTGCTGCGCGAGTCCCTGGCCCGCGGCTGTACCGAGGCGGAGACCGCGCTGGCGCTCCAGGGCCTCGGCACGTATCCCGTCGTCCAGGCGGGTACCCCGCTCCAGCGCGAGCGCTGGCTCCCCGAGGTGAGTGCCGGCCGCGCCGTGGCCGCTTTCGCGCTCAGCGAGCCGGGCGCCGGATCCGACGCGGCGGCACTCGCCCTCGAGGCCCGGCGCTCCGCGGACGGCTGGCGGCTGGCGGGGGAGAAGTGCTGGATCTCCAACGCCCCGGAGGCAGACTTCTACACCGTCTTCGCCCGTACGGCGGAGGGTGAAGGGGCCCGCGGCGTCACCGCGTTCCTCGTACCCGCCGACCGCCCCGGACTCACCGGGACGGCCCTGGACATGCTCTCCCCGCACCCCATCGGCACCCTCGACTTCGACGGCGTACCCGTCACGGACGACGATGTCCTCGGCGAACCCGGCCGGGGCTTCCGGGTCGCCATGAACACCCTGAACCTCTTCAGGCCGAGCGTCGGCGCGTTCGCCGTCGGCATGGCGCGCGCCGCGCTGGACGCCACCCTGGAACACACGGCGCACCGCACCGCGTTCGGCGGACCGCTCAAGGACCTCCAGGCCGTCTCCCACCAGGTCGCCGAAATGGCCACCCGCACCGAGGCCGCCCGGCTCCTGGTGTACGCGGCCGCCGCGGCGTACGACGCGGGTGAACCCGGAGTCCCCGGACGCGCCGCCATGGCGAAGCTGTACGCCACCGAGACCGCGCAGTTCGTCGTCGACGCGGCCGTCCAGCTGCACGGCGCACGCGCGCTGCGCCGCGGCCATCTGCTCGAACATCTCTACCGGGAGGTCCGCGCGCCCCGGATCTACGAGGGCGCCACCGAGGTACAGCGCACCATCATCGCCAAGGAGCTGTACGCGACACAGGAGACGCCCGCATGAACCCGCTCACCCGGATCAACCCCACCGAGCTCGCCCCGGCCACCGGTTTCTCGCACGCCGTCGCGGTCAGCGGCGGCCGGCTGGTCTTCCTGGCCGGCCAGACCGCCCTCGACGGAGACGGAAAGGTCCTCGGGGCCACCCTCCCCGAGCAGTTCGAGACGGCGCTCGGCAATCTGCTCACCGCTCTGCGCGCGGCGGGCGGCTCCCCGGCCGCCCTGGCCCGGGTCACCGTGTACGCCACCGATGTCGCCGACTACCGCTCCCACGCCCACGAACTCGGCAGGATCTGGCGCAGGCTGGCCGGGCGCGAGTACCCGGCCATGGCGGTCATCGGGGTGGTCAGGCTCTGGGACGAGCAGGCGCTGGTCGAGCTGGACGGCATCGCGGTGCTGGACTGAGACACCGGCACCGCGACAGGGTCCTGCCTGTGTCCGTCGAAGTCTCGGGATGCCGCCACCGGCCGGGTAGCGGAGCGCCTGCTCCGGGGTGACGCTGGAGTAGTCGGTATTCCGTATACAGCCCGACGCACGCGACGGGAAGGCCAGCGGTGACCAGCGAACCGCCTCCGCACCCTGCGGCCAGGTCGTACGACGGTGAAGGCATCACCGTGAGCTACGACGCGCACCGCTGCCTGCACGCCGCCGAATGTGTGCACGGGCTGCCCGACGTCTTCCAGGCCGGGCGCAGGCCGTGGATCATGCCCGACGGCGCGCCGGCCGACGAGGTGGCGGACGTCATCGGGCGCTGCCCCAGCGGAGCCCTGCAGTACCACCGCACCGACGGGCTGCCGGACGAGGTCCCCGACGTGCCGACGCATGTCTCCCTGCACGGCGACGGGGTGCTCCATGTGCGAGGGGACCTGGAGGTGGCCACACCGGAGGGCCCCAGGCAGGAGACCCGGGTGATGCTGTGTGGCTGCGGGCGGACCGGGAACACGCCGTTCTGTGACCACAGCGGAGTGTGCGCCGACCACGTCTGAGCGCGGCCGGGAGCGGGACCGAGCCCGTGCGGCGCGCCGGACGGGTGAATGCGGCCGAGGGATATATCTGTATTTGGTGCCCTTTGCTCCGGACCCCACCCTGTGATCGCGCTCATCGTCTGCCACTTCGTGCTGGCTGCCTGCGCGGGGCCGCTGGTGCGCCGTCTCGGCAGGCGCGCGTTCGTGGTGCTCGCGCTGCCTCCCGCCGCCGCCACGGTCTGGGCGGCCACCGAGTGGGACACCGCGGCGGCCGGACGGACGGTCGACCGGTCCTGGGAGTGGATCCCCGCCTACGGCGTCTCCGTCGATCTGCGCCTGGACGCACTCGCCGAGCTGATGGTGCTGCTCGCCGCCGGAGTGGGCACGCTCGTCCTGCTGTACTGCGCCTCCTACTTCACCGACGACACCCCGCAACTGGCCGCCTTCGCGGGGAACCTGCTGGCCTTCGCCGGCGCCATGCTCGCCCTCGTCCTCGCCGACGACCTGATCACCCTCTACGTGTTCTGGGAACTGACCACGGTCTTCTCCTACCTGCTGATCGGCCACAGCAGCGAGCGCAAACAGAACCGCCGCTCGGCACTCCAGGCACTCACCGTCACCACGCTCGGCGGCCTCGCCATGCTGGTCGGCTTCCTGATCCTCGGTCAGGCGGCCGGCACGTACCGGATCTCCGCGATCGTCGCCGATCCACCGGAGACGACCCTCGCCGTCTCGGTGGCCGTCGTCCTGGTCCTGTGCGGGGCGCTGTCGAAGTCCGCGATCTGGCCCTTCAGCCTGTGGCTGCCGAACGCCATGGCCGCCCCCACCCCCGTCAGCGCCTACCTGCACGCGGCGGCCATGGTCAAGGCCGGTGTCTACCTGGTGGCGCGGCTCGCCCCCGCCTTCGCCGACGTCCCCGTCTGGCGGCCCGTCGTCCTCGTACTCGGCGCCGCGACCATGCTGCTCGGCGGCTGGCGCGCACTGCGCCTCAACGACCTGAAGCTCGTCCTCGCCTACGGCACCGTCAGCCAGCTCGGCTTCCTGACCGTCCTCGCCGGAGCAGGCAACTGGGACGCCGCACTCGCCGCCGTCGCGATGATCCTGGGCCACGCCCTGTTCAAGGCCGCGCTGTTCCTCGTCATCGGCGTCGTCGACCGTGCGACGGGCACCCGTGATCTGCGCAGACTCTCCGGGGTCGGCCGCTCGCTCCCGTACGTCTGCACGGTCGCCGTGCTGGCCGCCGCCTCCATGGCCGCCCTGCCGCCGTTCCTCGGCTTCGCCGCCAAGGAGGCCGCCTTCTCCGCGCTGTTGCACGGCGACACCGCGGACCGCTGGGTACTGGCCGCCACCGTCGTCGGGTCGGTGCTGACCGTCGCGTACACCCTCCGCTTCGTGTGGGGCGCGTTCTGGCGCAAGCCCGGCGTCGCGGACACCCCCGTACGCCACGTCGGCGCCGCCTTCCTGGCCCCGCCCGCGCTGCTCGCCGTGGCCGGTCTGGTCCTCGGCCCCGGCGTCGGGTGGACGGACCGGCTGTTCGCCGCGTACGCCGACGCCTTCCCGGTCCCCGCCCACCCCTACCACCTCGCGCTCTGGCACGGCTTCGGGACGGTCCTGTACCTGTCCGCCCTCACCTGGGCGGGCGGCGCCGTGCTCTTCGCGGGGCGCACCGCCGTCACCCGGATCTCCCGGCGGATCGCCTGGCCGACCGCCGACAGCGTCTTCGGTCACATGCTCCTCGGGCTGGAACGTCTCGCCCTGCAGATCACGGGCTTCGTCCAGCGCGGCTCGCTCTCCGTCTACCTGGCCACCACCCTGCTCGTGATGCTGGCCGGGCAGCTCGCGGTCCTGTTCACCGACCGCCCCTGGCGGGGAGCCGTGGCCCCCAGGCTGTGGGACACGCCGCTCCAGGGCGCCCTGGCGGTGCTGACCTGCGCGGCCGCCCTGTTCTGCCTGACCGTCAGCCGCCGGATGAAGGCCGTGGTGCTGGCGGGGCTGACCGGGTACGGAGCCGCTCTGCTCTTCGTCGTCCAGGGCGCCCCCGATCTGGCGCTCACCCAGTTCTGCGTCGAGACCGTGTCGATGATCGTGTTCGTGCTGGTGCTGCGCCGGATGCCGGTGCACTTCCAGGAGTCGGTCAGCACCTGGCGGCGGGCCGTGCGCATTCCCGTGGCGCTGGGCGCGGCGGCGACTCTCGGCGTGGTCGTGTGGGTGTCCGGCGCCGCACGCGTCGCCGAGCCGGCGGGCGCCGCGATGGTCGAGGAGGTCGCCCACCACGGGCTCAAGGACGTCGTGGCCACCATCCTGGTCGATCTGCGGGCCTGGGACACGATGGGGGAGTCCGCCGTACTGGCAGCGGCTGCGATCGGGGTGACCAGCCTCATCTATCTGCACCGCCGCAGCGAAGCACCCCCCACCAGACAGGAGTTGCAGGGCAGGACGGCCTGGTCGCTGAACGCGCCACGGCTGACCGGGATGCCCCAGGGCGACGACACGGCACCCGAACGCAGCTGGCTGGCCGCCGGTTCGACGCTGGCCCCGGAACACCGTTCCGTCGTCTTCGAGGTGGTGGCGCGGCTGCTCTTCCACCCGATCCTGGTGCTCTCGCTGTACCTGCTGTTCTGCGCGGAGAACATGCCGGGCGGCGGATTCGTCGCCGGACTCGTCGCGGGACTCGCCTTCATCACCCGCTACCTGGCCGGCGGCAGGTTCGAACTCGCCGAGGCCGCGCCCCTGCAGCCCGGCCTCTTCACCGGCCTCGGCCTGTTCCTCTCCACCGGGGTCGGCCTGTTCGGCCTCGCGGAGGGCACCGTGCTGCACGCCTGGACGTACCACGGGCATCTGCCCGTGATCGGCGACTATCACCTGGGCACACCCGTCGCCTTCGACTTCGGGGTGTACCTCCTGGTCCTGGGCGTGGTCCTGGACATCGTGCGGGCACTGGGGGCGAAGGTCGACCGGCAGATCGAACGGGCGGCGGGCGCACTCGCCCCCGTACCGGATACCGGGACGGAGGGCCGGGGATGACGGTCAGTGTCTCGCTCCTCGCCACCGCCGTGGTGCTCTGCGCGGTCGGCGGCATCCTCATGCTGACCCGGCCCCTAACCCGCATCCTGCTCGGCGCGGTCATCGCCGGCAACGGCATCAACCTCCTCGTCCTCTCCGCGACCGGTTCGGCGGGCGAGGCTCCACTGCTCTACGGCGTACCGCTGCGACAGGTCACCGACCCGCTGCCCCAGGCCATCGCACTCACCGCCATCGTCATCACTCTCGCCACGACGGCGTTCCTGCTGGCCATGGCGTACCGCAGCTTTCAGCTGACCGGCACGGACGAGGTCCACGACGACCTGGAGGACCGGCGCATCGTGCTGCGTGCCGAGGTACTGGGGGAGTGGGCCGAGCTGCGCGAGGAGTACCGGGCGGAGGCCGGCCGTACGCCGGAGGAACGTGACCGCTACCGCGAGGAACGCCACCGGCTGCGCTCCCGGCTGCGCGCGGACCGCGCGCTGCAGGCCCGGGGCAGGGACGCCACCGGCGATCTGTGGCACGACGTGCTGGGAGCCGATCCGGAGGACTACGTGAGCACCGACCCCGAACCCGCCGGCCCCGATTCCGGGGGTCCCGATTCCGGCGGTCCCGCTTCGGGAGGGCCCGATTCCGGGGGTCCCGGTCCCGACGCCGGTCCCGGGTCCGCCGGCCCCGACCGAGGAGCCGCCGGATGAACGCGCTCGTTCCGCTGCCCGTGCTGCTGCCGCTCTGCGCCACCGGACTGAGCCTCGCCTTCGGCACCCGGCTCGCCCACTTCCAGCGCTTCATCAGCGTCGCCGTGCTCACCTCCGTCCTCGGCCTCTCCGTCGCCCTGATGATCGCGGCCGACCGCCACGGACCTCTCTCCGTCCACCTCGGCGACTTCGCTCCGCCGCTCGGCGTCACCCTGGTCGCCGACCGGCTGTCCGGGCTGATGCTGACCGTCTCCTCGGCCGTCACCCTGGCCGTCCTCGTCTACTCGCTCGGCCAGGGCATGGCCGACCGGGACAAGGAGACTCCGGTCGCCGTCTTCCACCCCGCCTACCTCATCCTCGTGGCGGGGGTGTCGTGCACCTTCCTGGCGGGCGACCTCGTCAACCTCTACGTCGGCTTCGAGATCATGCTGGTCGCCAGCTTCGTGCTGCTCACCCTCGGCGGCACCGGGCCGCGGATCAGGGCGGGTTCCACGTACGTGATCATCTCGCTGTTCTCCTCGATGCTGTTCCTGACCGCCATCGCCATGGCGTACGCGGCGGCCGGCACCGCCAACTTCGCCCAACTGGCGCTCCGGCTGCCCGAACTGCCGCTCGGCGTCCAGACGCTGCTCCAGGCGATGCTCCTCACCGTCTTCGCCATCAAGGCCGCGGTGTTCCCCCTCGCCGCCTGGCTCCCCGACTCCTACCCGACCGCGCCCGCGCCCGTCACCGCCGTCTTCGCCGGCCTGCTGACCAAGGTCGGCATCTACTGCATGCTGCGCACGGAGACGCTGCTCTTCCCCGGGAACCGGCTCGGCGACCTCCTGATGGCCGCCGCGCTCGCCTCCATGGCCGTGGGCATCCTCGGGGCGGTCGCCCAGACCGACCTGAAGCGCCTGCTCTCCTTCACCCTCATCAGCCACATCGGCTACATGGTCTTCGGGATCGGCCTCGCCACCCGCGATTCCTACGGCGGTGCGATCTTCTACGTCGTCCACCACATCACCGTCCAGACCACGCTCTTCCTCGTCGCGGGGCTCATCGAACGCCGGGGCGGCACGAACGAACTCACCCGGCTCGGCGGAATGGCCAGGGCGGCGCCGTTGCTCGCCGTCCTCTTCTTCGTGCCGGCCATGAACCTCGCCGGGATCCCCCCGCTGTCCGGCTTCATCGGCAAGCTCGGACTGATGCGCGCCGGTGTCGCCGAAGGCAGTGTCTGGGCCTGGATCCTGGTCGCCGGGTCGACGGTGACCAGCCTGCTCACGCTGTATGTGATGGCCAAGGTCTGGAACCTGGCCTTCTGGCGCAAGGAACCGCCGGGTCAGACCGCCTACGGCACCGTTCTCGAGTCCGCCGACGAAACCGACGACGACGATGTCGACCCGGGACCCGACCGGATCCCCGGCACCGGCGACGAACCGGTCGGGGGCACTCCGCGGCCGGCGGGGCAAGCCGTTGCCGCGAGTCTGCAGGGACGGGCCGTCATCACGACGACCCGGCCGCCCGCAGCGATGACCGCCGCGACCGCGGGGGCGGTCGCACTCGGTCTCGCCTTCACCGTGCTGGCCGGTCCGCTCACCGCCTACACCGACCGCTCGGCCGACGAACTCGTCGAACGGACCCCCTACGTCGAGGAGGTGCTCGGCCCGTGAAGCGCCTGATCACCCTGTCCTACCGGAACCCCGAACTCCCGCCCTTCAGCTGCGAGTTCGCCGGCCGTCGCCGACGTGTCCTCGATCTGCCGCTGGTCGCCTGGCTCACCCTCATCTGGGTGCTGCTGTGGTCCACCCTGACCTGGGCCAACGTCGTCACCGGAGTGATCGTCGCGGTGGTCGTCTGCCTGGCGTTCCCCCTGCCGAGGGTCGACCTGGGTCTGCGGCTGCACCCCTGGGGGATCCTTCTGCTCGCCGGATACCTGCTCTACGACATGTACACCTCGGGCGTGAAGGTCACCCGGCAGATCTTCGCCGGCCGTCCGCACCGGCCCGCCGTCATCGCCGTACCGCTGCGCTGCCGCAGCGACCTGATGCTCGCCGCCACCGCGGTCGCCATGTCCAACGTGCCGGGCGGATCGATCGTCGAGGTGCGCAGGGACACCGCCACGGTCTTCCTGCATGTGCTCGACGCCGACCTGCCCGCGGCGCTGGACGCGGCAAGGCGCTCCGTCTGGCGTCTGGAGGAGCTGACGGTACGGGCCTTCGGCACCCGCGACGAGATCGCGAGGGTCGCGCAGCCGCCGCCCGCAACCACACAGCCCGACGGCGGGAGGGACGGGTCATGAACGAAGTCGAGACCGTCGACCGCGTGCTGCTGACCGCCTCCGTGGTGGTCCTCGTCGTCGCGGGGGCGCTGCTGCTCGTACGGATCCGGCGCGGCCCGTCCATGCTGGACCGGGCGATCGCCCTCGACGTCTGCGCGGCCCTGATCATCGCGGGCCTCGGCGCCAAGTCGGCGCTGGCCCGGGACCCGTTCTACTTCCCGATCATGCTGGTGCTCGCGTTCCTCGGCTTCACCGGATCCGTGGGCATCGCCCGCTTCATCGCCGTGCGCGACCGGCCGCTGTCCCGCCGGACGCCCCCGGGCAAGGAGGAGCAGGAATGAGCATCTGGCTGCAGATCACCGACACGGCCGGTGCGGCCCTGGTGTTCATCGGCGCGGTGATCTGCCTGCTCGGTGTGATCGGCATGCTGAGGCTGCCCGACGTGCTGTCGCGCAGTCACGCCGCGACCAAGCCGCAGGCCCTCGGGCTGCTGCTGGTGCTGGCCGGGGTCGCCCTGCGGCTGCGCAGCGGCATGGACCTGGCGACGCTCGCCCTCATCGCCTTCTTCCAGCTGATGACCGGACCGGTGGCGGCGCACCTGGTGGCTCGTTCCGCGTACCGGACCGGGCAGATCGAGCTCGGTGAGCTGCTCTTCGACGAACTGGACGAGCAGCTCACCGAGCGGGATCCGGGCGCCGGGCCGGGAGCCGGAAAGGGGTGACTCCTTCTCACGCCCCGGGAAGCCGGTCCAGGAAGCCGCTGACCGAGCTGATCCTGCCGTCCTGGGCCAAGGTGATCACATCGAAGCCGGCGGCGGGCGCC
This sequence comes from Streptomyces sp. NPDC056452, assembly GCF_042796085.1. Taxonomy (NCBI): domain Bacteria; kingdom Bacillati; phylum Actinomycetota; class Actinomycetes; order Kitasatosporales; family Streptomycetaceae; genus Streptomyces; species Streptomyces sp. NPDC056452. The sequence goes on along the minus strand of NZ_JBHTRI010000043.1, from coordinate 10,122 downwards.
GAGCCGTCGGCCCGGGAGACCAGGTCCCAGGTGAAGCGGACCAGGCCGTGGTGGGCGTCCGGCGTCCCGGTGGGTACGAAGTCGAAGCCCGGGAACTGTGTCTGTGCGCCACTGATCGCCGCGGTCAGCCCGTCGTGGCCGCGCACGTCGGCCAGCGGGTCGGTGTAGGTGGCGTCCTCGGTGAAGGCGGCGGACACCGCCTTCTCGAGCTCCTCGGCGCTGCCGGCGTTCCAGGCGGCGAAGTAGCGCCGGACGGCGTCCTCGTGAACGGTCACGGTGAGTCCCTTCCCAGGTGCTGAGGCTGCCGATCCGTGGTCCGGAGCGGCAGGAGCAGCTTGTCCCGGGGCGGCCGGGGGAGTCGATTACCTGCCAGGTCATGCCGCCGGTACGAATCCCGGGCAGCCGGGGTTCCTGCGTGCCATGATGCAGCGGGGAACAGGCCGGACGCTGGGGGGCGTATGGAAAGCACGGGTACGGTGCTGCGCGAATTGCGCGGCGCACAGAAGTCGTCCAAGGGTGTCTCGCTCTACTCGCGGTACGTGAACCGGCCGGCCGGACGCCTGCTGGCGGCAGGTGCGTACCGAGCGGGACTGACACCCAATCAAGTCACCCTGATTAGCGCGGCCTTCACGTTCACCGCCCTTGCGGCGGTGGCGCTCGCCGAGCCGTCGTGGTGGCTCGGGATCGCCGTGTACGCGGGCCTGGCCGTCGGATTCGCCTTCGACTCGGCCGACGGGCAGCTCGCCCGGCTGACCGGCCGGGGCGGCCCGGACGGGGAGTGGCTCGACCATGTCGTGGACTGCGCGAAGATGATCCTCCTCCACGCCGCCGTACTGATCTCGTTCTACCGCTTCGCCGAACTGCCCTCGGACGCCTGGCTCCTGCTGCCGCTCGGCTTCCTGTTCGTCGCCGTGCTGACCTTCTGCGCGGGTCTCCTGCGGGAACAGCTGGGCAAGGCGGCCGCCCGCACCGTACCGGCGGCCGCGGGCGCCACGGCTCCGGTGTCCCGGGTGCGGGCCGTGGCGCTGCTTCCCGCGGACTACGGGGTGTTCGCCCTGGTGTTCCTGCTGCTCGGCGCACCCGTGGTCTTCCGGGCCGGTTACGCCGTACTCGCCGCCGTGCACGCGCTGTTCCTGGTGGCGTTCCTGGTCAAGTGGTTCAGGGAGCTGAAAGCGCTCCGGGCCGGCTGACGAGGACGTCGAGGGCGCGGCGCAGCTGGGTGCTGGACGTGTGCACGGTGTACGGGAAGTAGACGACCTCCACTCCGACTTCGGCGAAGTCGCGCTCCAGGCGCTTCCCCTTCTCCGTGCCGCGCCAGTCGTCGCCCTTGAAGATGACGTCGAACCGGACCTGCTGCCAGGTCTCGACCTTGTCCGGAACGGTCTCCACGAACGCCGCGTCCACGTAACGCACGCTGCGGACGATCTCCAGCCGCTCGGTCAGCGGGATCACCGGCTTGTGGCCCTTGGCGAGTGCGGCCATCTCGTCCGAGACGACCCCGGCGACCAGGTAGTCGCACTGACTGCGGGCATGCCGCAGGATGTTGAGGTGACCGACGTGGAACAGGTCGTACACCCCCGGCGCATAGCCGACTCTGTGCTGCACCATCCGTTCTCTCCCCCCACGGTGGAACTGGTTCAACGACCTTACTGTGAAGAACACTTGTGCATCCCGTGAACGGATAAGCTCAAGGGGAGGCTGTTCCGGGGGGAAGGCGATCGTCCGATGTCCGCTGATGAGCACCACAGACCGTTCGAAAACCGCAGGCTACTGGTGGTCTCCACCAACTACGCGCCGGAGCTGACGGGTATCGGCCCGTACGCCACCCAGCTCGCCGAACACTGGGCGGCGTCCGGTGCCCGCACCGATGTCCTGACCGGGATGCCGCACTACCCCGCGTGGCGCGTCGACGAGCAGTACCGCGGCAGGTGGCGGGGGCAGGAGAGCCGGGAGGGCGTGACGGTCCACCGGAGACGGCACTATGTGCCGCCGCGTCAGAGTGCCCTGCGCAGAGCGTGGTTCGAGGCGTCCGTGCTCCTCCACGGGACCCTCGCGCCGCCGCCGGGACGCCCCGACGCGGTGATCTCCCAGATGCCGAGCCTCGCGGGCGGCGTCATAGGGGCGCGTATCGCGCGCCGCCACGGCGTCCCCCACATACCCGTCGTCCAGGACCTGATGGGCGCCGCCGCGGCGCAGAGCGGCATTCGCGGCGGCGGCAGGGCGGCCGCCGTCGCCGGGGCGGCCGAGCGCTACGCGCTGCGGGACGCCGCCGTCGTCGGTGTCATCCACGAGAGCTTCGTACCCGGGGTCTCCGCCCTCGGAGTCGACCCGGCGCGTATCCGGGTGGTGCCCAACTGGACTCATGTGGAGCGCCCTTCGGCCGACAGGACCGCCACCAGGGCCCGCCTCGGCTGGCGCGAGGGGACCCAGGTGCTGCTGCACTCCGGGAACATGGGCCTCAAACAGGGCCTCGACGTCCTGATCGAACTGGCCCGGCTGGCCCCGGACATCCGTGTCGTGCTCATGGGTGACGGGAATCAGCGCGAGGGACTGCGCGAACGCGCCGGAGGCCTGCCGAACATCGACTTCCTGCCGCCGGCCGGAGCGGACGACTTCACCGATGTGCTCGCCGCCGCCGACGTCCTCGCGGTGACCCAGCGTGCGTCCGTGCTCGACATGAGCGTGCCGTCCAAACTCACCTCGTACTTCGTCTCGGGGCGGCCCGTCGTCGCCTCCGTGGCCGACGAGGGCGGCACCGCCGACGAGGTGCGCCGCTCGGGCGCCGGGGTGCTCGTGGCACCCGAGGACCCGGCCGCCCTCCTCGACGCCGTACGCAAGCTCGCCGGCGACCCGGAGGCCGCGGAAGCGCTCGGCGCGCACGGTCCGCACTACGTCGCACAGCACCTGAGCAGGGAAGCGGGCCTCGCACGCTTCGACGCGCTGCTCACCGAGGTCCTCGGGGACGCACCAAGGAGGCCAAGCCGATGACGCATCCGATCCGCGCCCTGGAGGACCAGGACGAACCGGCGCTGCTGCGCGACCAGTTCCGCCAGCTCCTGCGCTACCGGGTCCTGCTCGCCGGCGGTGTCGTCGTCGGGCTCCTGGGCGGCGGGTTCCTCGCGCTCAGCGGCGAGGACACGTACACAGCCGCGGGGGAGGTGCAGGTGCGCTCCGCGACAGCCGACCCCTTTGCCACAGGTGCGTCGGCGGACAAGGGCATCAACATCGGTTCCGAGCGGCAGACCGCGGTCAGCGACACGGTGGGCGAGCTGGCCGCCGGCACCCTGCTGAAGAAGGGGGACGACGTCACGGCCAGGAAGCTGCTCACCGGCCTCCAGGTCACCAACCCGCCCAACACGCTCACCCTCCGCTTCTCCTACACCGGGGCCACTCCCGAGCAGGCCCGCTCCCGCGCCGAAGCCCTGGGCAATGCCTACCTGGCGCACCGCAAGGCGCGTACCCAGGAGAGCATCGACAACATGGCGAACGGCTACCGCGCCCAGCTCGAACCACTGGAGGAGAAGCGCGACCTCCTGGAGGAGCGGACCGGGGCCGACGCCGACGACGTCAGCAGCGCCCGCGCCAACATCATCGTCTCCATCTCCGAGCTGAGCCGGAAGATCTCCGAACTCAAGGCGCTCGACACCACCCCCGGCTACCTCAACAAGAAGCCCGTCGCCCCCACCGAGCCGGCCGGAGCGGGTCTGCCGCTGCTCCTGGGGCTCGGCGCTGTCGTCGGTCTCGCCCTCGGGCTGCTGCTGTCCTGGGTGCGGCTCGTCTTCGACCCCGCCGTACGCTCCCCGCGCGAGCTCGTGCGCTCCCTCGGGGCCCCGCTGCTCGGCACCCTGCCCAGGGAGCGCGCCGCCGCGGGCACCCTGCTCGCGATCGGGCGCAGCGGTTCGCGGCTGGCCGAGGAGTACCGCGCGGTCGCCTTCCGGCTCGCCTACGACCCGTCCTTCGCGGAGCGGCGCCGGCTCCTGGTCACCGCGCCGCGCGGGGACAACGCCGCGGCCGCCGCCGCTGCGGTCAACCTGGCCGCCGCCTTCGCCGAGATGGGCCGTGACGTCCTGCTCGTCGAGGCCGATCTGCGCACCCCGTCGCTGGCCCGGGACCTGGGACCGGCGGCCCACGAGGTGCGGCCGCCGCGCTGGGTCGCCGACGAGGGGGACCGCAGCTGGCCCGCGGGCGGCAGGTCCAACGTGGACGTCCCCGGCTCCGGCGCCTTCGCCCTGGTGGCCGGGGCCACCGCGGACAACGTGCCGCGCGCCCTGACCTCCGCGTCCGTCGGGCGCATCGTCGCCGAGGCCGACCGCCCCGGCGCCGTCGTCATCGTCCTGGCCCCGCCGGTGCTCTCCTACGCCGACGCCGTCGCTCTCGTGGACCGGGTCGAGGGCGTCATGATCGTCTGCGACCCGCGTGAGGTGCACCGCAGCGACCTGGAGCGCATCCGCGAGATCATCGGGGCCTCCGGCGGCCAGGTGCTCGGGGCCCTGCTCCACCCCGGCCGCGGCCGGCTGCGCCGCGCGGAACGCCGGCCCAAGTCGGCCCGGCGCCACAGCGGCGGGGGGCCCGAGGGCCCGGCCGTCGACGAGGACGCTCCGGAGGTCACCGGGGACCCCGCCGAGACGATGGGCCTGCGCTCCTTCACCCTGCCGGGGGCGCGCCGGTGAGAGCCCGTACCGCGATCCTCTGCTCGGTCGCGGACCAGGGCGTGGCCGCGCTCACCAACATCCTGGTGCTCGTGGCCGCCGCCCGGCTCTCCACCGTGGCCGACTTCGCGCGCTTCTCCGCGGTCTACCTCGTCTTCACGGTGCTGCTGGGCGTCTCCGGGGCGTACAGCGGACAGCCCCTGGTCCTGCGGCGCGGCGACGGCGAGGAGACCCGGGGGGCCTGCCGCTCGGCTGTCGCGTTCACCGTGGCCGCCTCCGCCGCACTGGGGGCGCCGCTGGCCGCCGTCTGCCTGCTCGTCCCGGGGGACACCGCACGCGCCCTGACGATGCTCGGCCTCGTCCTGCCGGTCGTGCTCGGCCAGGACGCCCTGCGGTACGCCTTCTCCGCTCTTCAGCAGCCCCATCTCGCCCTGAGCGCGGACGTGGTGAGGCTGGCCTGTGCGCTGGGCGCCCTGTCCGCCCAGGAGTACGGGGCGAGCCCCGCCCGGCTGATCGTGGTCTGGGGGACGTCCGCCCTGCCGGCCCTCCTGCTGTCCGCCGTGCTGCTGCACCGCGGGACCGCCGGGGCCGTGACGCGGTTGCGTCCGATGCTCGGGCGCGGCCACCTCGGGAAGCGCTTCGTCGTCGAGTTCGGTGTCGGCAACGCGACCAGCCAGCTCTCCGTCCTCGGTCTCGGTGCCGTCGGCAACCCGCTGCTGGTCGGCGCGCTGCGCGGGGCGACGACCCTGTTCGGGCCGCTCAACGTGCTGTTCACCTCCGCCACCTCCTTCGGCCCCCCGCTGCTCGGCCGCGTCGGCGACGAGAGGCGCCGGGTGCGGGCCACCGCGGGACTCGCGGCCGTCCTCGCCGCCACCGCCGCCCTCTGGGCCACCGCCCTGGCCCTGCTCCCCGACGAGGCGGGGCGTGAGCTGCTCGGCGACACCTGGCCGACGGCCGCCGCCCTCCTCCCGGCGACCGGCAGCCAGTACGCGGCGATGGCCGTGGGCACCTGCGGACTGCTCGCCCTGCGCATGCTCGACCCGCGTACGACGCTGAGCATCCAGGTGGTCTTCTCGCTCACCGCCGTGGCGTTCATGGCGGGGGGCTACGCCTTCGGGGGCGTCCCGGGGGCCGCCTGGGGGCTGTGCCTCGGGTCGCTCTGCAAGGCCGCCGCCACCTGGATCCGGGTGGCCCGGATCCGACGCAGGAAGCCGGCGCCCGACGTGGCCGTCACCGCCGGCGCCCTGCCCTCTGCTCCTTGAACGTGCTGATCAGCAGCAGACACAGCGCGGCGATGGCCAGCTTCCCCGCCGCCTGCAGGAGCGGGCCGCGCAGCAGGATGAAGGTGTATCCGGCGATCAGGGGCGCGGCGATGGCCAGCACACTCCCGGGGCCCGGTCCCGCCCGGGTGACGGCCAGCGCGTACCGGCGGTCGGTGCGCGCCACCGCGTAGCCGATCAGCGCGAGACCGCCGATCACCCCGGACGCGCCGAAGTCGACCCAGAACTCGGTCCACAGCGGGGCCGAGAGGTTGGTCATCCGCAGACCCATCCACTGCCCGACCCGGACCCCGGTGTCCTCCGGCTTCCCGCTCCACACCGCGCGCGGCACGAAGAACAGGGCGGAGCCCGTCAGTTGGCGGCCGTAGGTGTGGCCCCGGGTGTCGACCCACGAGATGCTGTTGGCGAACATCACCATCTGGTCGTAGTCCTTGGTCACCAGCGGCTCGAAGACCGAGGCCGACTGCGCGGGCCGCTGCCCTTCGTCGTCGTACCGGAACTTGTCGGCGTACGGGAACACCACCAGTGCCCCCACCACCCCCGTCGCCAGCACGATGCGGTAGATCGCCGCGCTGCTCGGGAAGGCGGTGAACACGAAGGCCATCAGCACTGTCAGGAACCAGTAACGGGCGTTGGAGACCGGGTTGTTCACCACGAGGTTCAGCGCCACCAGCGCCACCCACACCAGCACCGTCGACGGGGTGCGCCGGGCCCGGTAGGAGGTTGCCAGACGGCGGGTGTAGAAGAGCAGCGCCAGCAGCGCCGGGACCTGGCCGAAGCCCTTGACGAACGCCGAGCCGACATTGGACCCTTCCGAGACCACCCCGCTCGCCGCGACGGTCTCGTTGATCTCCTGCCGGCTGGAGAAGAAGACCGAGGGCCCGCCCAGCTTCAGCACGTAGAACGCGCTCGCCGCGAACGCCAGCAGCACCAGCAGTCGCAGTCGCAGCGGATGCGCCACGGCCGGTCCTCCGCCCGGGCTCCGCGTGGAGGGCGTACGGCGCCGCAGCGGGCGCCGCGAGGCCAGCAGCGCACCCAGGTCGAAGGCGGCACATCCCACCAGGACCATCGCGATGGCCGTGACCAGGTCCTGGCGCGGTCCCACCATCGGCGTCGGTGTCTGCCCGATCACCACCTGGGCGAACGGCGCCACGCCCATCGCGATGTACACGAACATCCAGAAGACGCCCTGGAGCAGCCGCCGCCGGGTGGAGAGGATCATCGTCGCCAGCCGGGCCCCCGCATAGCAGGTCAGCACCAACTGGAGCCAGTACGCGGTGTCCCGGACACCGCTGCCGGGCTGGGCTGCGATCACCGCGGGCAGGAAGCACACCAGGCCGAGGATGAGCGGCACGGACAGGGCCCGCGACAGCATCGACCAGGCGATCGGCTGCTCGGGCGGCTCCGGGACGCCGCCCCGGCCCCGCGCCCACTCCGGACGTGCGACCCCGCGGCCGACCTGATCCTGCGTCGATGTGTGCACCGACGTCATGCGCCCCCCCGGGATCAGTGAACCGCTGAACACTCTAACGAATCAGCCCACGTGTGGGGACGCGATGACTAGTCTGTGAAGTATTGGCCGCAGTTGAGGGGAACTCTGGTGAAAATCCTGCACGTTGTCACGCTCCACACTCCGGACCATGCCTTCGGCGGACCGACCCGGGTGGCGTTCAACCTCTCCAAGGTCCAGCGGGCGAACGGCGACGACGCACGCGTCATGGCCCTCGGCGACGGCTTCCCCGACGGTGAACTGCCCAGCCACGTGGAAGGAGTTCCCGTCCACCTCTTCCAGGCACGGCACCTGCTCCCGATGTTCGAGGTCAGTGGCATCACCTCCGCCGCGCTGCTGCGCACCGCACGCCGCATGATGCGCGGCGCCGACCTCGTCCACGTCCATCTGATGCGGGACCTGGTGACCCTGCCGGCGGCCCTCCTCGCGCTCGCGACCCGCACACCCCTGGTCGTCCAGACCCACGGCATGATCGACCCCACCGAGAAGAAGGTCGCCCAGCTCACCGACGTCCTGGGCGTCCGCAAGGTGCTGCGCGAGGCCGACGCGGTCCTGCACCTCACCGAGATGGAGCGGGTCGACGTGAACGCCGTCGCAGCTCCCGTACCGCTCACCCGTACCGTACGGCTGGTCAACGGTGTCCGCCCGCAGGAGCGCAAGCCCGCCCGCGAACCCGGCCGCCCGCCGACCGTGCTGTACCTCGCCCGCATCCAGGAGCGCAAGCGGCCCGAGGACTTCATCGCCGCGATGCCGCACGTCCTCGCCCACCACCCGGACGCCCGCTTCGTGCTGGCGGGCCCGGACACCGGCGCGCTGGCCGGCACCCTCGCCCTCGCCCGGAAGCTGGGCGTCACGGACTCCCTCGACCATGTGGGCCCGCTGGAGCACGACGCGGTCCTCGCCGCCGGGCGCGAGGCCGATGTGTATGTGCTGCCGGCGATCGAGGAGCCGTTCCCGGTCTCGGTCCTGGAGGCGATGTCGGTCGGCACCCCGGTCGTCATCACCCGCACCTGCGGGCAGGGCCCCGATGTGTCGGGGGCCGGTGCGGGCCGGGTCATCGACAGCCGGGTCGGAGAGGACGCGGCCAACGCCCGTAAGGTCGCCGACGCGATCCTGGAGCTGCTGGAGCCGGAGGCCGCCGAGCAGGCGGGCAAGGCCGCCTGGCAGCTGGTCAACGACCAGTTCACCATCGAGGCCGTCACCGCCACCCTCCGGCAGACCTACGAGGACGTGGTCCGCCGGAGGCGAGGGTGAGGGCTCGGCCCGTCAACGTACAGGTGCCTCGCGGGACTTGAGAGCGATCTGCCAGCGGTAGAAACTCATGGCCAGGGCGAAGTCCAGCCCGGCCCGCCCGTCCAGGAACCCCCGCCGGTAGACGTACATGTAGGCGAAGGAGACCAGCGGCTTGAACGGCGCCTTGTGGAAGAGCTGGCCCTGACGGGACTTCACCTTCCGTACCTGTTCCTTGACATCGGGGTGGTGCTCCAGCCACGCCTCCCAGTCCGAGTAGCGGTTGTGCCGCTCGAACCACGCGGTGACGGGGTCCAGGTCCTGGTGCTCGATGGGATGGCGCAGCGAACCCGCGGTCTCCGCGACCGGCTGGTAGTGGCCCTCGACCTCCCCGATCCCCGGCGCGTCCAGGTCTCCGACCTCCGGGTAGTGGCAGCGGGTGCGGTCGGTCAGCGATCGCTTGCGGATCGTGTAGCCGTGGCGCAGCCGTTTCCCGGAGAACCAGTACCCCAGCGGTATGTCGTACGCGGCCGGCTTCGGAGCGTCGGGGTCGGCGAATATCTGCCGCAGCTCCGCCAGCAGACCGGGGCTGAGCCGTTCGTCGCCGTCCAGCACCAGGATCCAGTCCAGATCGGTGCGGACGTTGTCCAGACACCACTGCTTCTTGCGCGGATGGCCCCCGTCCCAGGTGTACGCGACCACCTCGGCCCCGCACTCCTCGGCTATCTTCGCCGTGTCGTCCGTGCTGTGGGAGTCCACGACGACGACCGCCTCGAAGTGGCCGAGCACCGACTTCACCGCCTCGGCGATGTTCAGGCCCTCGTTCTTCGTGGGGATCGCCACGGCGATGGGCAGCTTGCTCAACTCTTGTCTCCTTCGGGCAGCCAGGCATAGCAGCCTGTGGAGGTGAACGTGCGGGCAGCCGCCGGGACGGTGATCTCCACCCGCCCGCCGGTGTCCGAGGAACCGGAGCCCAGCACCTTGCCGTTCGCCCCGGTCAGCTGCCAGCTGCAGTCCTTGGTGGGTGAGGCGGCCAGGTAGCGGCCGGGCCGGAGCTTCGCGCCCTTGTGCGTGCCGTCGGCGTAGCCGAGCGCCGCCTCGTCGACCAGGTCCTGGTGCTGCGGGCACAGATGGGCGACGGCAGGCTTCGCGTCGGTGACCTCGCCGGTGACGATCGCGCCGACGGCGATGTCCCGGTCGGCCTTGACCAGGTAGCGGAGCCTGTCGCAGGTCTCCTGACCGGTCTGGAGCACCGCGGCCGGGTCCATCCCCTTGGGGACACGGTCGGTCAGGTACTCCTTCTGCTTCTTGGTGAACGAGCCGGTGGCCGGGGTGATCCCTTCGGCGGGCACCTTCGGCGGTTCGCTCGTCCGGGCGGCCCCCGGCCCGGCCGGGGAGGCGGACGGCCCGGCCACGGAGGGCGCGGGCGGGGCCGCCGCGGGCGGCGTGCTGC
>NZ_JBHTRI010000042.1:0-71304 GCF_042796085.1 Streptomyces sp. NPDC056452 | reverse complement strand
GTGTCCGTTCGGACACCGCACCCCGGGCCGTGGCAGGCACGGTCACACCGACATCGGTTCCAGTTCGCGCAGGAACCTCGTCTCGTCCCGCGCTATCCGGGTCAGCGGGTGGTCGTCGCCGAGCTGGCGTGCCAGCTCGTCGCCCGTTTCCGCCCGCAGCCCCAGTGCCTCGTCCTTGCGCCCCATCGCGTCGAGGGTGACCGCGAGGTTGGAGGTCATGGCCAGGGTCTCCGGGTGGTGCGCCCCGAGGACCTCCCTGAGCTGGCCGGAGACCTTCCGCTCCGTCTCCAGCACGAGCTCCAGATCGCCGCGCTCGGCCGTCGCGTTGGCCAGGTTCATGACGCAGAACAGGGTGTTCGGGTGCTCGCGGCCGAACACCTCGCGCATCGAGGCGACCACCCGCGTCAGCAGCCTCTCCGACTCCTCCGGCGCACCGGACCCCAAGAGGTACACGCCGAGGTTGTTCTGCGCGGCCAGGGTGTAGGGGTGCTGCTCCCCGGGCACCTTCATGTACTGGTCGACGACCTCCTGAGCGGTGTTCCTGGCCTCGGCCGCCTCGCCTGCCGCGAACAGGTCCGCCGCCAGGTTGAGGTCGCAGGCCAGCGATTCGGGGTTGGCCGAGGTGTACTTGCCCCGGTACCTGGCGCGGGTGGCCACCGTCAGCCTGCGGGCGTCCTCCAGCTGCCCGGCCCTGCGCAGGGAGACCGCGAGGCTCTTCGCGACGCTCAGCGTGGTCGGATAGGTCCGGCCGAGCGTGGACTTGAAGCTGTCGTAAGTGCGGCTGAGCAGACCGACGGAGTCCTCGTACCGTCCGACCTCGCGCAGGTCGCGGGCCAGGTTCATGGCGGAGGACAGGCTGTGCGGGTGCTCCTGTCCCAGCACCTCGGACCGCAGGTCGTAGCAGTCCTGGTCGATCTCCCTGGCGCGGGCGTACTGCCCGATGCTCCGCAGGTTCAGTGCCAGGTTGTTGGCCGCCGCCAGCGTCCTCGGGTGCCGTTCGTGGAAGATCTGCCCGAAGCCCTCATGGGCCTTGGTCGCCAGCTCGATCGCCTTGCCGTAGTCACCGAGCAGCCCCAGGTCGATGGCCAGACTGCTGGTGGTCATGTACGTGTGCGGGTGCTCAGGACCCAGCACCTCCCGCTGCCGCTGGAGGGTGAACTCGTCGAGCTCCTTCGCCTCCACGTACCGGCCGCGGGTGCGCAGGATGTTGGAGATGTGGAAGCAGAGGTACAGGTACTGCAGATCCTGCTCCCCCAGCATCTCCAGCCAGGTCTCGCGCAGTTCGTCGCCGAGCGTGGCCGCGGTCCTGACGTCTCCGCGCTTCCACAGGTAGCGCACCCGGTCGATCAGCAGCCTGCGGGTCTCCGGCTCCTTGCAGTTGCGGGCGTCGGACGGGCCGAGGTGCGGCCAGATCGAGGCGAAGCGGGGCCAGGTCTCCGGGTTGTCGATCGGCTCGTCGCTGTCGGGCCGTGCCCCGGCCAGGATCCGGTGCACGACATGCCGGGCCTCGCGCTGTTCCTCCTCACTGAGCTGGGCCTTGATGACGGCCTGTACGAGGCGGTGGACCTGGATCGAGTTGGAGACCTGGTCGACCTTGGCGAGGGCGAACCGGCCGATCTCCCGGATGACCCGGCCCAGGACCAGCTTCTCCTGGAGCGAGGAGTCGTACGGCTTCAGCGCCTCGATCATCTCCTTGCTGTAGAGGAGGTCCGCGGAGATCGGCTCCGGGGCGAAGAAGGCACAGAGCTGGAGCAGCCGCACCGCTGCCGGCGAGCGCTCCTTGAGGCGTTCGATGGAGATGTTCCAGGTCGCAGCGACGGGCTCCGGGTAACCCGCCGGCTGGTTGAGGGCCAGGACCTGAGGGGCCTGGCGGGCCAGCTGTTCCAGGTAGGTCCCGATGGGGGTGGCGGTCTCCGCGATCCAGGCCGCGGCCTGTTCGACGGCCAGGGGCAGGTCACCTACGGCGGTGGCCACCTGGGCGGCGTCCTCCACGCTCAGCCCCGGGGCCCGGCGCTGGAGGTGCTCGATGGACTCCTCCCGCAGGAAGACGTCGACGGGCAGCGCGTCCCCGTGCTGGGACCACGCCTGGTTCCTCGAGGTGACCAGGATGTGGCCGGAGCCGCCCTGCGGGAAGTAGCGCCTGAGCCGCTCGGGGTCGTCCGCGTTGTCGAAGACCAGCAGCCAGCGGTCCGAGGGCACACCGCGCCGCAGCAGGTCCACGGCCTCCTGCGAGGCCGAGGCCATGTCGTCGCCGCCCTGGGCGCCGAGCCGGACGGCGAGTTCGGCGAGGCTGGCCACCACGTCGTCGGACTGTTCGGACGATATCCACCACACCAGGTCGTAGTCCGCCATGAAGCGGTGCACGTACTCCAGTGCCACCTGGGTCTTGCCGACGCCGCCGAGCCCATACAGCGTCTGCGGCTGCGGCAGCACGACGGCCATGCCGCCGCCGAGCTGGTCCCGCATCCGCTCCAGGACCAGTGAGCGGCCGGTGAAGCCGGGGTTGCGGGGCGGAGCGTTCCAGATCCTCGGCACGGTACCGGGGAAGCGGGGCCCGGGCGAGACCCCGTCGCCGAGCTGGACCGGCCTGTCCAGGGCGCGCATCAGGGCCGTGGTGGCATGGACCTCGTCCAGCCGGAACAGGTCGACCGGGTTGCGGTCGATGTACGGCGCCGAGAGGCGCACATCGGTGACCCTGAGCGGCAGCAGCTGACGCCGCCCGCCACCGGGATCCTCGGAGACCGCCCGGCTCCACAGGTCGACGGCCCGCTGGGACTTGAGGTAGGCGCTGGAGAGCAGCACGACGGTACGGGCCGCGGCCTCGGGCGTGCTGTGCAGGGCGTCCATGGTGGCGGGGTCGGCGGAGACGTCGCGCGGGACCACCCGGAAGCCGGCGCGGGTCAGGACCGATTCGATCCAGTCGGCCCACATGCGGTTCTCCGCCACGTAGCTGAGGAAGAGATCGGCCGGCATGGCGGGGCGGCGCCGGGTGAAGGCGTCGCGGATGCGCAGCCGTACCTCCTCGCCCACCGGCGGCATCGAGGTGATCTCCTGGGCGGTGACGACGGCGGTCAGCCGTTCGAAGGCGGACAGGAGCGAGTTGCTGAGTCCGGCCTCGTCGCCGAAGGTGGCGAGGGTCTCCTCGTACGCGTAGTAGGGGCGGTAGGGGATCTCCACCGCGCCCCAGTAGGCGGTGAGTTCGTCGCCGGAGAGGTCCCGGGGCAGCCGGTCGAACTTCAGCCGGGCCAGGGCCCTGCCCGCGTCGGCCTTCTCCTTCTCGCCCTCGTCGATGCGCATGGGGACGGGGAAGATGGAGATGGGGCGGCCGGTGTAGCGCTCGGCGATCTGCCGGGCGACGGAGGCCGCGCCGTCGATGGACTGGTCGCTGAGGGTGAAGCAGTCGACCAGCACGTCCGGGAGGTGGACGGTGCAGATGTCGGCGATGTCGCTGAGGCCGGTACGGCTGTCGATGAGGACGTAGTCGTAGTTGGCCTTCATGTCGTCGCGCAGCGCGTCGAAGAAGTGCCCGCCGCCCAGGCGGTCGTAGAAGTTGTCCCAGTCGAAGGTGGAGACGGTCGCGGAGTACTCACGGTTCTGGCGGCCCGCGGAGACGAAGTCGAGCGTGCCGCCCTGCGGGAACTCCCAGCCGAGCGCCTCGGGGTTGAGCGAGACCGCGTGCGGCTGGATGCGGGCGTAGTCGCGGTGCCAGTCGTCCGCGCGCTGGGCGGGGTTGGTCGCGGCCCAGGCGTACTCGGTGATCAGGTCGATCACACCGGTGGTGGCACCGAGCGTCGACGGGTCGAGGAAGGGGTGGAAGAACCGGTGGAGCCCGGGGGCTTCCAGGTCCCAGTCGACGGCCAGCACCCGCTTGCCGTTGGCGGCGAGGATCCAGGCGGTGTTGGCCAGGGCCATGGTGCGCCCCGTGCCGCCCTTGTACGAGTAGAAAGTGACGATGCGCCCGTCACGACCGGCTGTCATACGTCCTCCGCATCCGTCGCAGGGTCGTGCATGTCGGGTATGAACTGCGTATTACCCATGGGCCCCATCAGTCGCGTCCGTTCGGTGTGCCGTCCGCCGGTCGCGGGCGGATAGACCGTGGCATGCCTCAGATACTGCTGAGCGGCCACCTCGACCACCTGGGGAAGGATCTGCCCGAACGCCTCCATGGTGGGTACCCCTTTGGCCGCCACCCGGCAGAAGGCCCGCCCCTGCCGCATCTTGGCGGGCATCGTCTGCTCGAGCTTCTCGGTCAGTTCGGCTTCGGCGGCTCTGCTCTGGTGGTCGTCGCGGCACCACGGGACGACCATGGTCACCCAGGGCCGGTTCTCCGCGTCGAAGGCCGCGAGCCGGCGCCGCCGGTCCTCGTCCTGCAGCGCCCAGCGGTCGACCAGGAGTATCTCCGGGGTGCTGGGCGGCTGCTTTCCCTCCAGTTGTCCGGACTCCTCGTCGAACGAGGTGATGACGGCCTGGTAGTTGAGGGAGCGGACCAGTTCCTCGGCGACGTAGGCCAGCGGTTTCGCGGCGGCCGGGTGGTACGGGTTCCAGTCGTGCGGGTTGTCGCCGTAGTAGTCCGGGTTGCGTCCCGCCGGCAGGTCGTGGCGTGTGGGCGCGGCGATGGTGATCTGCATGGGCCGGGGTGCTCCGACACCGCTGCTCGGTGATCCGAAGGCGCTGGGAGCGAGGCGGTAGTCGACCGGCCTCCCGGTGTCGATCTGTACCGCGTCGGCGACGCTGACGATGCGTTTGGCCAGTTCGTAGACGGCCCGCTCGTATTCCTGGGCGAAGAGCCTGAGTTTGATCAGCCCGTAGAGCCCGTCACTGACGTAACGGTCCCCGAAATCACGGTGGTTGAACTGTAACCGCTCTGCTGATCCGGGCAGTTGGTTCGGTGGCACCGGAACCCAGAGCGCCGGAACGATCGCTTCGGCCGGCTGATTCGAGCGGGCCCGGTGGTGGATGGCGCGCTGCTCGAAGGCGTACCACTCCTTGCCGCACATCTCGCTGGCGAAATAGCGGGGCGAGAAGAGCGGTACGAAGACACGGCAGGTGGCGAGCACCCCGCCCAGGCGTTCCGACCAGCCCTCACCGGAACGTATCTCCCGGTCCATGAACCCCGCGGGCGCGCCCGCGGGCAGATCGGTCATGGCCATCACATGACCACAAAGATCTTGGAAAAGCCGTTCGACCCACATATCGGGGTCGGTTCCACCGCCGTACCCCGGTGTGTGCGCGTAACTCAGAAAGAAGTACGGCCGATGGTCCGCCGCTCGCTGCTGCGTCGATGCGTGCACACGACCCCCGTCCTGTGTGAGCACCCGCATCCCAGGACTTTGGAGAGGGTGCGAGCGAATTCATCATTCCGGAGCGGACCTTGCTCCACCCCCATGGCGTTCGGTCAATCAACGCCGCTTTTCAGTCATCCATACCCAGGTTCATACGGTGCCTTCGTGATTCACAGCAATCCTGTGGCTATTCGGCCCACTTGTCCCGTGTTTCCTTCATCTCCTCCGTGAGCACCCCGACGAGCCGCCTTCCCGCGACAGTGGGCTCGGCCGCTGTCCCGATCATGTCGAGTGCCTGTTCCACACCCTCCATGTAATGGGGATCAAGAGCGGCGACTGCCACCCGTTCATAGGTATCGGCCAGCAGCCGGGAAAACGGAACCAATTCCTCCGACCATGGCAGGCGATGTTCCCAGGCACCGTCCGACGCATAAAGATCGGTGATGTCGAGAATGGCCCGCAACGTGGTCCGCCGGAGTCCGCGCACCAGTCCGAGCGCCAGTTCCTTCGCGTCATCCGTCACCGGGAGTCCGATCGCCCCGTGGCCGCGGCGCCGCTCCTCGCTCCGCCCCGTGGTGAGCGGCGTCAGCGTCGTCGGACCGGCTCCCGCCGCCGCGGCCGTGGCGGGCGCCGACGCCTCCAGCAGCTCCCAGGCCTCCGCGAGACCGGCGCCCCACGCCTGGGCCTTTGCCTGTCCGAGCCGGGGCGCGGCCGGAGCGCCGAAGCAGTCCCGGTACGGGTCGAGGTCCTCGAGCACGAAGGGGGGTGTGCGGTCCTGGCCGAGGAGGCGCACCGGAAGCCAGTCGGGTTGCTCGCCCGGGCTGTCCGTCACGATCCGCCACTCGGCCCCGCCGCCGTCCGCCCACGCCACGAACCCGTCGTCCGTGGCCCGCACCAGGACCGTGCCGGCCTGCCCGGCCCCACCGGTCCGCAGCTCGCCGAGCGTGGGCAGATAGAGCCTGCCGTCCCGGTACGGAACCTGCGCCGTCAGAGGGAGACCCGCCCGTACCGCGGCTGCCGCGGCGTAGGCCGGGAACCTCAGGGCGTCGTCGACCGCTCCGGGCCGTCCCGCGTGCAGGCCATCGAGCGCGTCCAGCAGCCAGGTCCGGGTGTACGGATGGGCCAGGACCCGGTCGAGCGCCGAGGCGCCCTCCTCCGTGGACTCGAGCACCGCCGCCAGCTCCCAGGCCTCGTCCCATCGCGCCCCGCCGCGGCCGTCCAGCTCGGCATGGAGCCCGGCGAGCAGGGTGCGGGTCAGGTCCTGCTGCTCGGCGGCCAGTTCCCGCGGGTCGGTCACCGCCGGGGTGACCGTGAGGTGCGCGGTACGTGTCTCGATGCCGCGCACCAGCGCTTCCAGGTCATGGCAGTACACGGACGGGTTGTCGAAGTCGGTGGCCGAGCTGTAGCGGTGCGTGTAGAGCCCTCCACCGCACGAACGTACGACGGGGCAACGGCGGCACGTCTCGCTGACGCCCGCCAGCCCGAGCTGCCTCGCCCGCACTCCGGGGTGGGCGGCGACATCGTCGAAGGAGTGCGAGAAGACGTCGAATCCCGTGGCCGCGGCACCCTCGTACGCACTCTTGAGCGAATCCACCTGCTCCAGCTGGCCGTCGGTCTCGACCACCACCAGATCGGTGGGTGCGAGGCCCAGGGACTCGGTGAGGCTGGGGCCCCCGCTCAGGGTGGAGAGCACCGAGGAGAAGAGGCGTACCGGCAGCCGGTGTTCCGGATCCTGCTCCTGCCAGCGGTCGAAGACCGCGAGGAGCCAGTCGGCATAGGCGGTGGGCGAGCCGTCCGGCCGCAGCGGGGGATCGTCCCAGGTGGCATGCGGCAGAAGGAAGTCGACACGGGGCGGTTCGAGCTCGGCGAGCGCATCGAACACGGCGACCGGGTCGTTCCGGATGTCGATGGTGCACAGGAGCCCGAGGTCCAGGTGGCGGTAGCGCTCCTGACGGAGCAGATCCACGGCTCTGAGAACCTGCGGATGGCTCGTACGCCCGTTGGCGAAGCGGCGGTGACGGTCGTTCGCCGCGCGATCGCCGTCCAGCGAGATGCCGACCCTGACGTGGAACTCGTCGAAGAGGTCGAGGTAGCGGGGGCTGAGCTGGACACCGTTGGTGTGAATCCTGAGGTCCAGCTCAGCGACACCGTTCATCGCCGATGTGAGCTCCTCGCAGACACGACGCAGTTGCGCGGGCCCGGCCAGGAGTGGCTCTCCTCCATGCAGGATCACTGACATCGAATCGAGCGCATGCGCCGAGGCATGCTCGGCCAGTCGTCGGGCTGTCCATGAAATAGCTTCGTCAGAGATCGTTTTCGGGCGGGTACGCCAGCTCTGATCTGCGTGTTCATAGATATAGCAATGGTCACAGGCGAGATCGCACCTGCTGTGCACCTTCAGTACGATCTCGCGAAAAGGGACCAGGGGTCCTGTCATTCTCCCAGTCTAGCCACGCCAGGACCCCTCTCGGAGCTCGGAGCGGAAGCTTGGCTCAGAGCGCAGAGCTGAAGCTCGACGTCTGGACAGGACGACCCACGGGCGTGCCGAATACCCGGCCGAGCTTCCTGGATGCCTCGATGCTGCGTGCATCGATCTCGGCAAGCGCCACACGACTCTTCTTCGTGTGGTCGGAGGCAGAGGCGGGGGAGGTTTCGTAGGTCTTCACGGCCGTCCTTGAGGGTCCTTGGAGGGGGTGTTTTCGGACACCGACTCGGGCGTCGGAGTCCGCATATTCAGCACGACTTTACTCCCAACCAGCCCCTCCCACACGCCGCCCTGACGTGAAACCTTGCGGTAATGGAGCATTTCGGAGAAGGAAATGCCGGCCGGGGTTCGCCCACCTGGGTGATGAATGAATCCGCAGGCCAAAGCGCCTGCGGCCGGGCCCGCTCCCGCGGCCGCCGCGGAGGCCACCGCTCCGCGGGTCCCGCACGGACCGGGAGCACTCCCGGGGTCGACTTCAGGACACTCCCAGGACAACACACGTTCACTTCCGACCCGTTCACCCGTCCGGTGGTTCCGGGTGACCGGCCCTGCGGGTGAACGGTCTGCCCGGCCGCTCGCGGCGGGGACGACAGTCAGTCGAGCGGAGCGTGGACAACCCCTCGCGCACTCTTCATGCAGTCCCCGATGCGCTCATGGCTGTCGCCCACCACGTCGGTCACCCGCACGCGTACGTACAGCGCGTCGACCTTGTCGACGAATCTCTTCGAGAAGGCGCCCACCAGCACCGTCTCGTAGCTTCCGGTCCCCACCAGGGGGAAGCCCCGGCCGAACTCGACGAGCTGGAAGTCCTCGGCCACGACCAGCCCGGCCGCGGTCAGTTCGGCCACGGCCTCGGAGACGTCGACCCAGGGGGCGGCGCCGGACTCGGTCTCCCCCGCCAGCACCACCCGGCAGTCGAAGGCCTCGATCGCCGCGATGTGCTGACCGCCGTTCAGTATGCCCACCCGCCACGCCTGCGCGTCCGCCTTGAGGAGCCCCTTGGCCCAGGCTCCCCGCCAGCCCAGATAGGGCCGGACGGTGCGGGCGTACTGGGCCCTGGCCAGTACGGCACCGACCGCGACGGCCAGCAGGCTCCCCAGCGCCTCCATCTCGAGCAGCTGGAGACGCCACGGCCACTCGGTCCGCGCGTCGGCGGTCACATTGGCACGGACCGCCTCCCAGAACAGGACGAGGACCAGCAGCCCGAGCAGTACCAGCGGCGCGGTGAAGAGCAGGGGGCTCCGGCGGACCCTGCGCTGGGCCTCGGACGGCGGATCGATAGGGCGCCTGCCTGCGTTGTTCACACTGTCTCCCCCCGTGGCAGGCGAGGCCCGGCTGCCGCTCCCTCGGGTCAACTCGCCTGTATACATGCCCAGTTGTCAGACCCTCTCATAGAGCGGCGGATCTCACGAGAGCGTCCTGCGCGCACGGTCCGGCCGGGAGGCGCCATTGCAGTCTGCGGGGAGGCGACCCTACTCTCATGGCCCCGGCAGGCCTCGGCGCACGCGACCTCCTGAGCCCCGGGCCAGCACACCCGGTCGGGCCCGCGGTCGGACCGGCCGTACGACCGACGGAGCATGCCCACAACTGCACACGGGGGTGAACATGACGGCGATTCCCGGGCCACTTCAGTCCATGGTCTTCCGGAGCGAGGACCTTCCGGCGCTCTTCCACCACACGGACGCCATCGCCATCGCACGCCAGCGGGAGGCGGTCAACACCACCCGCGGGCAGCTGATCCTGCTCGTCCTCGGCACCGTTCCCGGTGCTCTTCCCTGGCACGTCGAAGTCGGCGACTCGTTCCAACTCCTCGACTCCGTAGCCGTACTGGCATACCTAGGGGTCCTGGTCACGACGTATCTCGCCTCGCGGCGCAAGGCCAAGTCGCACTGGCAGCTCAACCGGTCGGCCGCGGAGTACATCAAGTCCAACTGCTGGCGCTACGCGGTCCACGGCTCGCCGTTCGACACCGGCACGCACCATCCGGAAGCCGTGTTCGCCAACCGGCTCGAGGACGGTCTTCAGGAGCTGAGGAAGGTGGGGTGGGACGACCCCCGGGAGGAAATGACGGACGCGGGCGGCGGACTCATCACCGAGTCCATGCGCGAGTTACGGGACAAGGCCTTCACGGTGCGCAAGGAGACATACATCCGAGACCGGTTGATCGAGCAGCGGCGCTGGTACCGCAGGCGCCGGCAGGTCTCCCGGCGCGGTGCGTTCGTCTGGACGAGCACGATCGCCGCACTGACACT
Organism: Streptomyces sp. NPDC056452; assembly: GCF_042796085.1. NCBI lineage: Bacteria > Bacillati > Actinomycetota > Actinomycetes > Kitasatosporales > Streptomycetaceae > Streptomyces > Streptomyces sp. NPDC056452. The sequence continues at coordinate 61,285 of NZ_JBHTRI010000042.1, read as the reverse complement.
GCCCGCCCTGGTCCTCGCCCTGCTGCAGGCATTCGGCACCGCCGGGTCCTTCGCGCTGACGGGGTCGCTGTCCGCCGCCGCTGCGGCCTGTCTCGCCTGGAACGAGATGCGCCGCCATCACCCGCTGGTCTCCGCGCACTCGCTGGTGGAGGACGATCTGGAGAACATGCAGGCGGCGATGGAGACCACCCTGACGGAGCGGCAGTGGGCGGCCGCCGTCTTCGAGACCGAGCGGATCGTCTCCCCCGAGCACACGGACTGGCTGGTCAGACACCGGATGTGAGTCCACACCAGGCCCATCCCGTGCGCAGAGCGCTCAGGCCCGCTCCACGCCGTCGCGCCAGATGACCGTGACCGGCCGGCCGAGGCTCCGGGCGTACGTCACGATGTCGCCGGTGCCGCCCAGGCCGCGTGCGGGCCGGCCGTCCCACACCGCGAGCAGCCGGTCGCAGTGGTCGGCGATGTAGGCGCCCGCCGCGTAGTAGGCCTCGTCGGTGGAGTGCGGGTAGTCCAGCCGGACCTCGCGGGCCGCGCGGGCCTTGAGCATCCGGTAGCGCGCGAGGTCGGCCTCGTCGGCGAAGCCCGCCTCGTAGTCCCCGCTGGGGATCACCACGGTCAGCTCCGCACCGCAGGCCAGCGCGAGGTCGGCGAAGAGCTGGTCGGCTCCGACCGCCAGGCTGGAGAGGGCCTCCTTGGAGCCTTCGAGGCCGCACAGTGCCGCCCGCATCCCTTCCAGGACGTGCGCGTAGGCCTCCTGGGGGATGGATCGGTGACCGGTCACTCCGATGCGTTTCACGGACCTGGAACCCCCTGGGAGTCTGTGGGGGCCCGGAGGGCATCCCTCCGGACAGCGCAGCGTCCGCCCCCGTGGTGCCTCTGCGACCGACCGTCCTGACATCCTCTCAAAAGCCGCGGACCGAAGGGGAGCCCCCGCCGGGAATCGGCGGGGGCTCGCGGGCGTACGGCCGTGCCCGGCCTTGTCAGAACACGCTGACGCCGTAGGCGCTCAGCGCTTCGGTGACCGGCTGGAAGAAGGTCGTTCCGCCGGAGCTGCAGTTGCCGCTGCCGCCCGAGGTGAGACCGATCGCCCGGGTTCCCGAGTAGAGCGGGCCGCCGGAGTCGCCGGGCTCGGCGCACACGTTGGTGCGGATCATGCCGTAGACGATGTCCCCGCCGCCGTAGTTGACCGTGGCGTTGAGGCCGGTGACGGAGCCGCTGTGGATGCCGGTGGTGGAACCGCGGCGGGTGACGGACATGCCGACCGTGGCGTTGGCGGCGCTGGTGATGTCCTGGCTGCCCACGGTGCCCGACTTGGTGACCGAGGTGTTGGTGTACCGCACGATGCCGTAGTCGTTGGTCGGGAAGCTGGAGCCCGAGGTGGTGCCGAGGACGGTGGTGTGCCCCGAGTTGGACCACCAGGTGCCGGCGCCGTCGGTGCAGTGCCCGGCCGTCAGGAAGTAGTAGGTGCTGCCGCTGCGGACGTTGAAGCCGAGGGAGCAGCGCCAGCTGGTGGCGTAGATGGCGTCGCCGCCGGAGATCAGCTTGCTGAACGTTCCGGGGGTGCGCTCGATGTCGAGGGCGCCCGCGTTGGCTCCGGCGGACTCCTTGATCCGGTTGATCTCCGCCTTCGAGACGGTGCTGTCCACCGTGACGACGAGGCGCTTGGTCGCGGGGTCGATGTTCCAGGCGGTACCGGCGATGTCGGCGCCGAGTACGGCGTCCTGGGCGGCGGTGAGCTGGTTGGCGCTGTACGTCCCGGTCGAGTTGGCGTTGGCCGCGGGGACGGCGAGTGCAGCGACGGCGACAAGGCCTGCGGAGACGGCGATGATCCTGCTGCGTCTCGCTGTGCCGCTGCGGGGGGTGGTGCGCTTGATCCTCACTTTTCGTTCCTCCCGAGGGGAATCGGGGGCCCGCCTGTGGGGTGGCCGGACCCGTGAGGCGCAGTCAGCGGGCACGTCCGAAATCCGAAAGCGTTCGAATTCCGGATGCTCCGTGCCCCTGACAAGCGCTGCTCGGGAGTATTGGGTGCGTCAACTCGCCGCGCAAGGGCGCCTTTCGGCCGCCACGGGCGCGCGGCGGAGACGGCCCCGGCAGCTCTGTGGCTGACGGGGCCGGATGGCAGGGCCGCTGCGTCGCCGGTGGGACGGATCAGGCGTCGATGCGGTTCCGCTCCCCCGCCGGAACCGCGACGGCGAGGGTGTTGCCGGGCGGCGGGAAGGGGCAGATGAAGTGGTCGGCGAAGGCGCAGGGCGGCAGCAGCGCACGGTTGAGGTCGACCCTGACCTTGCCGTCCGCGTCCGGGGCCTCGGGCCGCAGGAAGCGGAAGCGGTAGCTGCTGTCTCCGCTGGTGGCATCGGCGAAGACGGCCCAGAGCGAGCCGTCGGGCTCGACCGCGACCTGGAGCGTGTGCTCCGCGCCGTCCAGCTCGAAGGCGATCTCGCCGCCGAGACCCAGCCCGCGCTCACGTCCGTCGGCGTTCGCCACCCGGACGGTGCGGTCGGAGCCGTACGGGCGGAAGGTGCCCTCCAGCGACCAGCGCGCGTCGTACGGGGTGGCGTCGATGGTGCGGAAGGAGTGCCGTGCGGGTGACTGGGGGTCGAAGTCCCGTACCGCCCACAGGCCTTCGCGGCTCAGGACGACCAGCCTGCGCTCGCCCTGCGCCACCCGGGACGTGTCGATCGGCCCGCGGTCGGCGCCCAGGCGGACCTCGCCGTCCAGCGGTTTTGCGTCGACGGTCAGCCCGTCCTCGGCGGCGGCGGTGAGCACCACCTCGTCGCCGTCCTCACGCCACTGCCCCGGCACGGCCGGAATTCGACCGTCCGGGTGGTCGGAGAGCCAGTGGGTGCCCGTGAGGGAGAGCGGGCCGTGGGGTGCCGCCACCGCGACGATGCGCTCCTCGTGCCACCGCTGCCAATCCTGGAAGTCCTGGCTGCCCTGCTGTACGTCCGTGCTCATGTGATCAACCTTTCCACACCGGCTCGGCCAGACCAAGGTGCGACCGGAGGGTGGAGCCGGTGTATTCGGAGCGGAAGGCTCCGCGTTCCTGGAGGAGCGGGACGACCCGGTCGACGAAGTCGTCGAGGCCGCCCGGTGTGAGGTGCGGTACGAGGATGAAGCCGTCGGCCGCGCCGGTGGAGACGAACGTCTCCAGTTCGGCGGCCACCGACTGCGGGGAGCCGATGAAGGACTGCCGGGCCGTGGACTCGATGACCGTCTGACGGATGGACAGCCCCTTGGCCGCCGACAGGGCGCGCCACCTGGCGGCGACGGCCAGCGGATCGGCGACCCGGACCCTGCCCTTGACCAGCCCTGAATCGGGGTCCGGCTCGATGTCGGGCAGGGGGCCGTCGGGGTCGTACGAGGAGAGGTCGCGGCCCCAGACCTGTTCGAGGGCGAGAATGGCGTTCTGCGGGGAGACCTGTTGCCGGCGGATCTCGGCAGCGTTCTGCTGTGCCTCCGCGTCGGTGTCGCCGAGGACGACGGTGACTCCGGGCATGATCTTCAGGTCGTCGGGCCGCCTGCCGTACTTCGCCAGCCGCTCCTTGACATCGGTGTAGAAGACCCGTCCCGCCTCCAGGGTGCCGTGCCGGGTGAAGATGACGTCGGCGGCCGACGCGGCGAACTCCCGGCCTTCGTCGGAGTCCCCGGCCTGGATGACCACGGGGTGCCCCTGCGGGGAGCGGGGGACGGTGAACTCCCCGGAGACCTCGAAGTGCTGTCCGGAGTGCGCGAACGGACGGGACGTCCCGTCCGGTGCCCAGGAGTCCCACAACTCCCGTGCGGTGGCGACAAATTCGGCGGCGCGGGTGTAGCGGTCCGCGCGGTCGAGGTAGCCGCCGCGGCGGAAGTTCTCCCCGGTGAAGGCGTCGGAGGAGGTCACGACGTTCCAGGCGGCGCGCCCGTCACTGAGGTGGTCGAGCGTGGCGAGGCGACGGGCGAGTTCGTACGGCTCGTTGAACGTGGCGTTGACCGTGGCCGCGAGGCCGAGCCGGTCGGTGACGGCGGCCAGCGCGTTCAGGACGGTGAGGGACTCCGGGCGGCCGACCACGTCCAGGTCGTGGATCCGGCCGTTGTGTTCACGCAGCCGCAGTCCCTCGGCGAGGAAGAAGAAGTCGAACCGGCCGCGTTCCGCGGTTCTGGCCAGATGCTCGAAGGAGGCGAAGTCGATCTGGCTCCGGGAGCGGGGATCCGCCCACACGGTGGTGCTGTTGACGCCGGGGAAGTGGGCGGCGAGGTGCATCTGCTTCATGAGGTCGCCCCCGAAGTCCTCGCGTGCGCGTAGCGGTTGGCCGGGCGGGCCAGGCCGAGGTGCTCGCGCAGTGTGCCCCCCGGATAGAAGGTACGGAAGAGGCTGCGGTGCTGGAGCAGGGCCACGGTGCCGTTGACGATCCTTTCGAGGTCGCGCTCGGGGGTGATGGGGGTGAGGTGGAAGCCGTCGACGGCCCCGCCCCGGTGCCACTGGGTGATGAGTTCGGCGAGGTCGACCGGGCCGCCCCGGAAGTAGGTCCCCCGCCCGGCGAGCTGCGGGCCGCTCTCCAGCCCCGGTTCCGGTGCCGTCTCCGCGTCCCCGAGGTCGACGGTGAGGGCGACCAGCACCCGCAGTGTGTCGGGATCGCGGCCGTGCGCCGCGGCGATGCGACGCACATCCGCGCGAAGGGAGGCCGCCTGCTCGGGCGAGGTGGCCCGTACGTACACGACGTCGGCGTACCGCGCGGCGGACTCCCGGGCCGGGCCGCCCGTGCCGTCGAAGACGGTGACGGGCCTGCCCTGCGGTGGCCGGGGCACGATGGCCGGGCCCCGTACGGAGAAGGTGCTGCCCTCGAAGTCGACGTAGTGCAGCTTGTCGCGGTCGATGAAGCGGCCGGTGGCGACGTCCCGGATCTCCGCGTCGTCCTCCCAGCTGTCCCACAGCCGCGCTCCGACGTCGGCGGTCTCGCCGGCCTCCTGCCACAGGGCGGCGGCGGGTGCGGCATCGCGCCGGCCGAACAGCCGGGCCTCGGCCTCGGTCGTCGACACGTCGGCGTGCCAGCCGGCACGGCCCGAGCTGACCCAGTCGAGGGTGGCGACGGCGGACGAGACGTGGAAGGGCTCGGTGTGGGTGGTGGTGACGGTCGGTACGAGACCGATCCGGGTGGTGGCCGGGGCGACCCGGGCGAGCACGGCGAGCGCGTCCGGGCCCGGCCGGGCGAAGGAGTCGCCGAGGGTGACGAAGTCGAGCGCGCCCTGCTCGGCGAGGCGGGCGAGCGCGACGTGGGAGGCGGCGTCGTAACGCGGCGGACCGCCGATCTCGGCGGCCAGATGGAGTGGCCTGGTGGCAGACATTGCGGGACCTCTCGGGGTCAGTTCTTGGTCTTGGGGAGGCCGGGCGGGTTGATCTCCGACTTCTCGACGGCCTCGCTGGACAGCCCCCAGCGCTTCAGCACCTTGGCGTAGGAGCCGTCCTGGACGATGTGGTCGATCGCCGCGCCGTAGGCCTCGACCAGGCCGCTGTCCTTCTTCGTGGTGACGGCGATCTTCCCCTGGACCCCGTCACCGCCGCCGGAGAGCGTGCCGATGATCTCGGACTGGCCGGCCGCCGCGACGTGGTAGTTGGCCGAGGGGCTCGGGCCGAGGTAGGCGTCGATGCGGCCCGACTGCAGGGCCAGGTAGTAGTCGGTGTCCTTCTGGAAGTACTTGATCTCCACCGGCTTCCGGCCGGCCCGGACGTTCTGCTCGCTCCAGTCGACGAGGATCTTCTCCTGGTTGGTGCCCGAGGCGACGGAGATCGTCTTCCCCGCCACGTCCTCGGGGGCCTTCACCTTCCAGCCGGAGCCCTTCTTTGCCTCGAAGGCGAGGTTGTCGAGCCGGTAGGTGGCGAAGTCGTACTTCTCCTTGCGCTCCTCGGTCACGGTGACGTTGGACAGGACGCCGTCGAACTTGGAGCTGTCGAGGCCGACGAAGAGGTTCTCCCAGGAGACCTCGTCGAACTGCGGCTTCAGCCCGAGCGTGTCGGCGATCAGGGTCGCTATGTCGATCTCGCTGCCGATCCGGGTCTTGTCGTCGGTCGCGTAGAAGCCGAGCGGGGGTGAGGCGTCGGCGCTCGCGCCGAGGCGGAGCGTGCCGCGCTCGCGGACGGCGGCGGGCACCTTCGCGGCGATGGCGTCGACCTTCTTGCCCCTGATCCTCTTCTGGTCCGGCCCGATGTTGATCCCGGTGTCCTTCTCCCCCTCGGGACGGACCACGTCGGTGGCGGCGTCGCTGGTGCCGCAGGCGGTGAGCAGGCCGGCGGCGGTGAGAGTGGCGAGGGCGACGGAGAGGGTGCGGCGGACGGACACGTGACTGCTCCTTGACTGCGGGGACACGGACGGCAGGACCTGCGAGGACACGGACTGCCAGGGCATGGACTGCGGGGGCATGGCTCAGAGGACCTTGGAGAGGAAGGCGCGGGTGCGTTCCTGGACGGGGCGGTCGAGTACGTCGGCGGGCGGCCCCTGCTCGACGATCCGCCCCTCGTCCATGAACACGACGGTGTCGGCGACCTCCCGGGCGAAGCCGATCTCGTGCGTGACGACGATCATCGTGGTGCCCTGGTGCGCCAGGTCCTTGATGACGTCGAGGACCTCGCCGACGAGTTCGGGGTCGAGCGCCGAGGTCGGCTCGTCGAACAGCAGCAGCTTCGGTTCGAGGGCGAGCGCACGGGCGATGGCGACGCGCTGCTGCTGACCGCCGGAGAGCTGTTTGGGGTACGCCCCCGACTTGTCGGCGAGCCCGACCCGGGCGAGGAGGGTCTCTGCCGAGGCGACGGCGTCCTTGCGGGTGCGGCCGAGTGCCGCGACCGGGGCCTCGATGATGTTCTCGAGGACGGTCAGGTGCGGGAAGAGGTTGAAGTTCTGGAAGACGAAGCCGATCTGGGTGCGCTGGCGCAGGACCTCGCGTTCGCGGAGCTCGTACAGCTTGTTGCCGGACCGGCGGTAGCCGACCAGGGTGCCGTCGACGCTGATCCAGCCCTGGTCGACCTTCTCCAGGTGGTTGATGGTGCGCAGGAGGGTGGACTTCCCCGAGCCGGAGGGGCCGAGGACGACGGTCACCTCTCCCGCCCGTACGGACAGGTCGATGCCGCGGAGCACTTCGAGGGAGCCGAAGCTCTTGTGCACGGCGCGGATCTCGACCATGGCGTCCGCGGTGTTCGCGGGTGCGTCCTTGGATACAGCGGTGGGTGCGCTCATCGCACGGCCCCCTTGGCGTAGTGACGTTCGACGTAGTACTGGAGGACGGAGAGCACGGTGGTCAGGAGGATGTACCAGACCGTGGCGACCATCAGCAGGGGCACGACCCTGCCGTTGCGGCCGTAGACGACCTGGACCTGGTAGAAGAGTTCGCCGATCGCCATGACGGAGACGATCGAGGTGCCCTTGAAGAGGGAGATGATCTCGTTGGCCGCGTTCGGCAGGATGGAGCGCATCGCCTGCGGCAGCACGATCCGCCGCAGCTGCCGCAGCCGGGGGATCCCGAGGGCGGCCGCTGCTTCCAACTGGCCGCTGTCCACGGCCAGTACGCCGCCCCGGACGATCTCCGCGGCGTAGGCCGCCTGGTGCAGCGCGAGTCCGAGGACGGCCGCGCTCATCGCTCCGACGAGGTTCATCGTGTCGAAGGAGAGGAAGCCGGGCCCGAACGGGATGCCGAACTGCAGCTCCTTGTAGAGGTAGGCGAGGTTGAACCAGAACAGCAGCTGGACGATGAGCGGGATCGACCGGAACGCCCAGATGTAGGCGTACGCGACCGCCCTGAGGAACGGGCTGGCCGACAGCCGCATGAAGGCGAGGACGATGCCGAGCGCGAAGCCGAGGACCGTTCCGTAGAAGGTCAGCTGGAGGGTGACCCAGACCGCCTTGAGGATGGTCTCGGTCGTGAAGAACTGGGCGAAGACGTCCCATTCCCAACCGGGGTTGGTGATCAGCCCGTTCAGGAACTGGGCGAGCAGTACCGCGGTGGCCGCGACGGCGACCCAGCGCCAGGGATGGCGCAGGGGGACGACGGTCAGCTCGGCGAAGCCCCCGTCGTGCGGGGGTGTTCGTACGGTCTCTTTGTCGATGGGTGGATCACTGGTCAGGGGCATTCGGATTCCTTCGGCGACGTGTACGGGAGGAGATGCCGCACTCACGCGGTGCGGCGGTCACGACAGGAGAGGTCGCGCAGGAACGCGAGCGCCGTGCGGGCGGTGGCGTCGTTCTGCCGGAAGGCGGGGCCGCCGGTGCGCGGCCTGGTGAAGGCGCCGCTCGACCGTGCGGTGGTGTACGGGCCGAGGGCGAAGCGGCGCGGGTGCGGCCTGCCGTCGACGCCCAGGACCCGGCTGTCGCGGGCGTCCACGGAGAGCAGTCCCGTGTCGGTGCCGGCTGCCCCGTCCTCGTGCAGTCCGCGCAGCAGACTGCTGCGGGTGCGGTGCAGGGACGGGTCGGGGAGTCTGGCCTCGACCAGTGCCCGGGCCTCGGTGGACTCTCCGGGCACGGTCGCGCCGGAGGCCCGGAAGACGCCCCGTTCCTCGTCGGCCTCGACGGTGAGCCCTGCGCCGAGGAAGCGGACGACTCCGGCGCGGGACAGGGCGAGGAGCTGGCGCAGCCGGGGGCCCGGCGGTCCGGAGGCGAGGTAGCTGAAGAAGCTGTGCCACCGTTCGCCGATGTCGCCGAAGTGGATCAGCTGCCCGTAGACGGACAGCAGTCCGAGGAAGACGGCGAGATCGGGGCTGTTGGCGGGGTCGTGGCGGCGTGCCAGGTCGGCGGTGATGTAGTCGCGCAGCCCGTCCTGCAGGGTGTCGTACGAGGCGTGGCGCACACCGTCCAGCGGGTGGTCGAGCGCCTCCAGGTCGAGCCGGTCGGCGGGGTCGGGTACGGCCGAGGAGACGAGGGCCTGCAGTTCGGGGCTGCCGGGCTCCGCCACGGCGTACTTCTCCTCGAAGTCGCCCCATCCGACGGCGGTTCGCTCGGGGTGGCTGGTGAAGAGCCGGTGGTAGTGGGCGTGGCCGAGCTCCTTGGTGACCAGCGGCCACAGATCGCGCCGGAAGTCCACGGGGCCGGGTCCGCTCAGCAGTTCCTCCACCCGGCCGGGGCCGAAGTGGCGTGGCAGGGGCGGCCGTTCACCGGTCCAGGCGTAGCCGATCTTCGAGTGGTACGGAACGCCGCGCCGCGATCCGACGTACAGGACGGGTTCCCGGCCGGAGGGGACGTAGGACCCGTTCTCGTACCGTCCGCCGCGGCCCTCGGTCAGCAGGACCATCAGATCGATGAAGGCGAGACCGAAGCCGCGGACGATGACCGGTTCGCCCGCGGGCAGGGCCGTCAGGTCGGTGTCGGCGGTGAAGTCGGGGGGCAGGTGGACCAGCCCGTGCCGTGCCGCGAAGTCGCCCAGTTCCCGCTGCTCCGGGTCGAGTTCGGCGTCGAGGTGGCCGACGGTGAGCACGACGAGGTCGGCGACGAGGGGCTCGGTGCGCCCGTCGAGCCAGACGCGCTGCCGGCCGTCGCGGGGACCGGTGATCCGGCGTGCGCGGCCCAGGTGCTCATGGACGGTGATGCCCGGCGGGAGTGCGGCGAGCGCCTGCTCGTACACCCAGCGCAGATACGCGCTCTGCAGCCGGCGGCTCGGGAAGTCCTGGGCGCCGAGCCCTCGTATCTCCTCCAGTATCGCGGGGGCGGTGGCGGTCGTGGTCCGCCCCTCACGGACGTCGGCGGCCCAGGTGTGCAGGGCCGGGCCGGGGCGTACGGGGCCGTCCTGCTGCACCGTGTCGTCGGTGAACATGGTGACGTCCTCGGCCATGGAGTTCATCCAGAGCAGCGGGGACTGGTCCTGCCGCCAGATCCGGCCGCCGCCGGGCGGATACGGGTCGACGAGGTGGATGTCCAGGCGCCGGTCCTCGTACAGGTCGTCCGCGTTGGCGGCGATGCGTTCGATGACACCGGTGCCGCGCGGTCCGCCGCCGATGATGACGAGGGTCGGTACGCCGCTCATCGGGCGTCTGCCGTGCCGCGCGCGTAGTGGCGTTCGACGTAGTACTGCCCGATGGACAGGAGGGAGGTGACGGCGATGTACCAGAGGGTGGCGACCAGCAGCAGCGGGATGACTTCGTAGGTGCGGTGGTAGACGAGCTGCACCGAGTACAGCAGGTCCTGCACGGCGATGATGCTGACGATCGAGGTGCCCTTGAGCGTGCCGATCAGCATGTTCCCGGCGGGCGGGACGATGGAGCGCATGGCCTGCGGCAGCACGATCCGCCGGAGCCGGCGCCAGGGTCCGAGGCCGAGCGACTGGGCGGCCTCCAGTTGTCCGCGCTCGACGGAGAGAATGCCGCCGCGGACCACTTCGGCGGCGTACGCGGCCTCGTGGAGGGTGAGTCCGATGACGGCGACGGCGACGGGGCCGAGGAGGTTCACCGTGCTGACGCCGAGGACCTCCGGGTACAGCGCGCCGATGTTGAACCAGAAGAGCAGCTGGACCAGGATCGGAGTGGACCTGAACAGCCAGATGTATCCCCAGCTGACGGCCTGCAGCACACGGTTGCCGGAGAGCCTGAGTACGGCGAGGAGCGTCCCGAGGGCGAAGCCGAGCACCATCACGAGCGCGGTGAGCCACAGGGTGAGCCCGAGGCCGCGCAGGACGGACTCGGTGGTGAGGTAGTCACCGACGACGTCCCACTGGAACGCGTCGTTGCGGATGACCGAGCTCAACGCCCCCGCGAGAAGAACCAGGACGGCAACGGCCGCTGCCCACTGGCCTGTTCGTCGTACCGGGACGATGCGCGGGGCGGAGGCTTCGTCGTGCTGTGCGGGCGGGGCAGGAAGCGGTGGCGGGAGGGTATCTGTCTGCGCAGACATGCGAAGGCTCCGTGGATGCAGAGATCGAACACGGGATGTGCCTTCAGCAGAAACACAACGTGGACCGGGCCCCTCAGCGCCGGTCCGGTTCCGAGACAACCGCTGTCCGGGGCCGGTTGTCAAGCTTGTCCACACTGTGAGCCGTACGTCTCAGGGCAGTTGACGTGCAACCGGATGCCTGCTCCACTTGGGCCATGTATTCGCAGCAGTGGCTGGTCACCCGCTCCCACATCGACTTCGGTCGCGTGTGGTCCTCTTCCTGTTGAGCTGACCCCCTGCTTTTCCGCCTTTCCCCGCTCGCGCCGCTACCGGCGCTCGAGCTGATCTTCCGCGTGCCTTCACGTACACAACGCTGCTCCACCCTCCCCTCGTACAGCTGATCTCCCGCCCCGTGGCTCCGTGCTCCCACGCACCGGAGCACGGTCGACGAACCCGGAGAGTTTCCGTCATGCCCCGAACCCGGCACACTGCTGCCTTCGCCCTGATCACCGTTGCCGCATTCACGCTCACCGCCTGCGGATCGGGTGACCCGGCGGCCTCCTCGGCCGGTACCGGCCCCGCGGGCAAGGGAAAGTTCTCCACGGCCGATGTCGTCTCGTCGGTGAAGAAGAACGAGGCTGCGGCGAAGCTGCTGCCCGCCGATGTACGCGACTCGGGCACCCTCACCATCGCCTCCAGCATCGGCACCCCGCCCGGAGCCTTCTACCTGGAGGACGGCAAGACCCTGACCGGTGCGGACATCGAGTTCGCGGACGCGGCGGCCAAGGCCCTCGGACTGAAACTGAAGCGTGAGGTCGCCTCGTTCGAGGCGATCCTCCCGGCGCTGGGCAGCGGGAAGTACGACCTGGGTACCGGCAACTTCGGGGTGACCGACGAGCGCTTGAAGACGATCGACTTCGTGACGTACATCAACGACGGCCAGGGCTTCGCCGTCCGCGACGACAGCAAGCTGAAGGACGTCACCGACCTCACCCAGCTCTGCGGCCTGACCGTGGCCACCAGCGCCGGGACCACGTTCGAGGCGACCCTGGAGAAGAACAAGCACGTGTGCGCCGACGCGGGCAAGAAGGCGTACGACGTGAAGACGTACGCCGACCAGGCCGCCGTCTGGATCTCGCTCCAGCAGGGCCGCAGCGATGTCGTCATGTCGACGATCAACGGGCTGCGCTACGCCGTGACCCAGCAGAAGGGGCTGCGCTTCCTCAGCGAGTTCAAGCGACTCGATGTCGGCTTCGCGTTCAAGAAGGGCACCCCGCTGGCGCCCGCCTTCCAGGCGGCGGTCAACGGCCTCAAGACGGACGGGACCTACGACCGGATCCTGAAGAAGTGGGGCACGAAGGGTTCGGCGATCGAGACGTCGCAGATCTCGCCGCCCGAGATCAAGTGAGGACGGGCGGCCGCCTCGCGTACGACCACCTCGCATGCCGCCGCCTCACGTGAGGCCCGGGTGCGGCTGCCGGACCCCCGGTTCAGCAGTCGCACCCGCAGTCGCAGCAGCCGCCGTCCCCACCGCAGCTGCAGCAGTTGCTGCAGCAGTCGCACGCGTCGCAGCAGTCACTGCAGTCGCACTTCTGGCAGAGACCTTCGCGTTCCTGCCCCGACCAGGGGTCGTGGAAGCTTCCGCAGCACATCTGGCAGGTACAGGCGAGCCCCGCCCACACCAGGCAGCCGGCGATCAGACCGCGCCGGTTGCGGGGCGGCTCGGGCGGGAGCGGCGGGCCGGGGGGACCGTACGGGCCACCGGGTGTCGGCGCGTACGGGTTGCCGGGCGCCGGGCCGAAGGATCCCGTCGGCAGGTCCGGCCGATGCGAGCAGGAGGCCGAGCCGAAGGCCCGGTCCACCGAGCGCCGCAGCTCGTGCACCAGCAGCACGTGCGCCAGCTTGCTGTCGGTGAACTCCGCGTCGCGCATCGCGAGGCGCATCCCGTGCAGCGCGTCGTCGCACAGCCGCCGGGCCTCGGAGAGCGGCGTGCCGGTGGCGGTGAGCGGGTTCCAGGCACCCGACGCCGCGTCAGTTTCCCGGTCCTCCACGGCATCCAGCAGATGGGCGAGACGCCCGAAGAGCCGTCCGGCCTCGGCGAGCGGCGCGGCGTTCTGCGGCTTGCCCGCGAGTACGGCGGTGTGCGCGAAGGCCGCGGCCGTCGCCGTCTCGGTGGGTTCGGTGACCGTCAGCAGGGGCGTGCCCGGGCCGGCGAGTGACTCGATGCCGGTCTGCCGGTCGACGGCGTCGACCAGTACCGCCGTGTCGAACCCGAGCTCGGCGCCCGTGCGTGCCCCGGCCCTGTCCCAGCCGGCGGCCACCCGGCGCGCCGCGGCGGCGACCGGACGCCGCTTCAACAGCCCGTCCCGGTCGGCCACGTGGTCGCGCACCTTCGCCGACGCCAGCACGAGCGAGACGGCGGCGGCGAGTCTGGCCCCCTCGCCGCGGGCGACCGGAGCCGTCCGCATCGAGCGCAGCGGGCAGGGGCCCGCGGTGCGCCGCTGTGCCGTGGTCCGTTCGGTCTGAGCCTCCGTCAGGACCGAGACGATCAGGCCGTCGTAGTTCGTGACGATCCGGGCGAACTGCCCGTGGTCCGCGCGAAGGGCGAGACACAGCCCGCAGAGATGGGCCATCCACTCCGTCCTGAGCCTCTCGGACAGCCGATGGGTGCAGGGCCTCACGATTCCGAACACGACGATCCCCCGGGAGCCGTTCACCTGATGTGCCGCGCTCGTGCACGTGCGCGGCGTGCATCGTATCGAGTGACCCGTTCACCCGTACGTCCCCCATGTCACCCGTACGGACCGGAGCATCATATTTTCTTTGCGCGAGCGGCCTTACACAGGAGGAACCTTGACGAATCGCCACATCTTCTGCACCAGTACCGTCACGAATCCCCTGCGCGCCGACTATCCCCTTGGCGCAGTATCCGCATCATGGACGACCATAGGGACAGGAAAGAGATACGGACACAAGGAACCGCGGTGAGAGGAGGCGTCCATGGGATCGGTGCGCAAGGCGAGTGCCTGGCTGGGCCTCGTAGAGGACAACGACGAGCGGTACTACGACGACGAGTACTCCGAGGATGCTGAGACCGGCACGAACCAGGCCTGGACGACCGACCCCCGCGTTCAGGTGGCCGCCGAGACGGCCGAGGACAGAGGCCGCCGGATCGCCACCGTCACCCCGGACAGCTTCCGGGACGCGCGCGGCATCGGCGAGCTCTTCCGGGACGGTGTGCCGGTGATCGTCAATCTCACGGCCATGGATCCCGCCGACGCCAAGCGCGTCGTCGACTTCGCCGCGGGTCTGACGTTCGGGCTGCGCGGCTCGATCGAGCGCGTGGCCACACGGGTCTTCCTCCTGACCCCCGCCGACACCCAGGTGGTGACCGGCGAAGCCGCCGGCCGGCCGGCCGACGGCTTCTTCAACCAGAGCTGAGCGGGGCGCTCGCCGGACAGATCCGGTTCACCGTCCGCCTTCTACCGGAAGGCGTCCAGACCGGTGAGCGCCTTGCCCAGCACCAGCTGGTGCATCTCCACGGTGCCCTCGTAGGTGAGCACCGACTCCAGATTCGTGGCGTGCCGCATCACCGGGTACTCCAGCGAGATCCCGTTGGCACCGAGAATCGTGCGCGAGGTGCGGCAGATCTCGATGGCTTCCCGCACGTTGTTGAGCTTGCCGAAACTGACTTGCTCGGGACGGAGCCTGCCCGCGTCCATCCGGCGGCCCAGGTGGTGGGCGAGCAGGATGCCCTTGTGCAGTTCGACGGCCATGTCGGCGAGCTTGGCCTGGGTCAGCTGGAAGCCGCCGATCGGCTTGCCGAACTGCTCCCGGGTCTTCGCGTAGTCCACGGCCGACTCGAAGCTGGCGCGCGCCGCGCCCATGGCCCCCCAGACGATGCCGTAGCGGGCATGGCTGAGACAGCTGAGCGGGCCGCGCAGACCGGTGACGCCGGGCAGTACGGCATCGGCGGGCAGCCGTACCCCGTCAAGGACGAGCTCGCTGGTGACCGAGGCACGCAGTGACCACTTGTGCCGGATCTCCGGCGCGGAGAATCCCGGGCTGTCCGTGGGCACGACGAAGCCACGGATTCCGGAGCCGCCGTCGGCCTCGTCGGTCTGCGCCCAGACGACGGCGACCCCGGCGACCGATCCGTTGGTGATCCACATCTTGCGGCCGGTGAGGATCCAGTCGTCGCCGTCACGCTTGGCGTACGTCCGCATCCCGGCCGGGTCCGAGCCGTGGTCCGGCTCGGTGAGGCCGAAGCAGCCGATGATCTCGCCGGCCGCCATGCCGGGCAGCCACTGCTGCTTCTGCTCCTCGGAGCCGAAGCGGTGGATCGCGTACATGGCGAGCGAGCCCTGGACGGAGACGAGGGAGCGGATCCCGGAGTCGGCCGCCTCCAGCTCCAGACAGGCCAGGCCGTACTGGACCGCGGTGGCTCCGGCACAGCCGTATCCCTGCAGGGACATGCCGAGCGCGCCGAGGGAGCCCAGTTCGCGGGCCAGCTCGCGGATGCCGGGGAGCTCGCCGTTCTCGTACCACTCGGCGATGTGCGGCAGGACGCGGTCGGTGGCCCAGCTGCGCACGGTGTCGCGGATCGCGAGGTCCTCCGGCTCGAGGAGGTCGTCGATGCCGATGGGGTCGGCCGGGTCGAACGGCGGGAGTTTCGAGGGCTTCACGGACATGGGAGTGCCTCCGGCGGCTCGCACGGTACTAAAACTAGCAGTGATAGTTATGGCGTCGTGCCGACGTTACGGCTCAGTGCGGCGCCCGTCCAGAGCTCGTGGCCTCGGCGGGTTCGCGTCGCGCGGGCAGCGCGAGCCGGCGGCCCGGCCGCTTCTGCACCGGCAGCGCACGCGGCTCGGGGCGAGGCCCGGCGGCCGCCGGTTCGGCCACGCGCGCCCGGCAGGCCTCCCTGGCCGGAGCGCAGTCCATGACCTTCGGCAGCCGCAGCGCCGCCAGCGCCCCGAGCAGCAGCAGTCCGGCGCTGACCAGCAGCGTGACATGCAGACCCTGGACGAAGGCGTGCCGGGCCGTGTTCCGCAGCAGATCACCCATCGGGCCGCCCAGCTGGGCCGCCACCTGGTAGGCCTCGCCGAGCGAGTTCGAGGCGGCCGAGCCGGCCGAGGCGGGCACGCCCTCCTCGTGGAGCCGTGTCAGTCCGGGCGCGTAGGCCGCGTTCATGACGCTGCCGAGCAGGGCGATACCCAGTCCGGCGCCCAGCTGGTACGAGGTCTCGCCGATCGCCGCCGCGCCGCCGGCCCGTTCCGCGGGCGCCTCGCTGAGCATCGATTCGTACGCCCCGAAGAGCGTGGACTGCAGCCCGAAGCCCAGCAGCACGAAGCCGACGGTGAGGAGCGCCGGCCGGTCGTGCTGCCCCATCAGGGTCAGCAGCAGCACCGAGGCCGCCGTGAGGACGAAGCCCCAGCCGACCATGCGGCGGGGGCCGATCCGGCTCAGGGTGTACGAGCCGGTGGCGCCGGCCGCCATCGCGGCGAAGGTCAGCGGAAGGAGCCGCAGACCGGTTTCCAGCGGGCTGAGGTCCAGCACCAGCTGGAGGTACTGGACGGCGATCAGCTCCAGCCCGACCAGGGCCAGCATCGCCAGGACGATGCAGCCCACGGCGGTGGTGAAGGCGGGCCGGGAGAACATCGCGATGTCGATCAGCGGATGCGTACGGCGTTTCTGCCTGCGCACGAAGAACACCAGCAGCGCGGCTCCCGCAAGCAGCGGGGCGACACCGGCGAGGTCCAGCCCGCCGCCGCCCATCCGCTTGACCCCGAGGACGACTCCGAGCACGCCCGCCGCGGCCATCAGGGCGCCGACCACGTCCCAGGGGCCGTCTCCGGTACCGCGGGACTCGGGCAGCAGGAAGCGGCCGAGCGGAAGGATCATGGCCATCAGCGGGATGTTGATGAGGAAGACCGAACCCCACCAGTAGTGCTCGACGAGGAATCCGCCGACGACCGGTCCGGCGGCGGCACCCACGGCGGCGACCGCGGTCCATATCCCGATGGCCAGGGCGCGCTCGCGCCGGTCGGGGAAGACCTGGCGGAGTATCGACAGCGTCGCGGGCATGATCATCGCGCCGCCGACACCGAGCAGGGCACGCGCCGCTATCAGTACGGCGGGAGTATCGGCTGCCGCCGCCAGCGCGGAGGCGATCCCGAAGAGCGCGTAGCCGAACAGCAGGACACGCCGTCTGCCGATCCGGTCACCGAGCGTGCCGAAGAGAATCAGCAGTGAGGCGCAGACCAGCGGATAGGCGTCCACGATCCACAGCAGGCCGACGGCGCTGGGCCGCAGGTCCTCGGTGACGGCGGGGACGGCGACGTGCAGCACGGTCGCGTCGAGCGCGACCAGCAGGAGACTGAGGCAGAGGACGACCAGGACGACCCAGCGGTTGGCACCGCCGGCTGCTGCGCGCAGCCGGGTCACAGCCGTGGACGTCCCGCTCATATACGTACCTCCCGATGAGTCCCTCGCGCTCGGCAGACCTACCGGGGCCCCGGCTTTCGGCGTCCCTCAGGTCCGGCATCGACGGGCGAGTGAGCCGTCAGCGTACGCGAGTTCCACGTGGTCACACGTGGTCCACCTCATACCTTCGCCCGGCCCCGAGTGTGTCGTACGCCACTCCTGCCCCACCGGCGGGGCCGTATCCGTTGCCCGCCGCACCGGTGCGGGAGCGGCGCGGAGGCCGCCCCGCACGCCGCGCCGGGAGCCGCACCGCGCCTCCCCCGAATGGCCGGGCGAATGCATACGAAAGATGCGCCACGCCATTACATCGATGATCAAACATTCCTACGAATTGCCACCGGCGCGAATAGGCCGCAAGGCTGATCGGATTCTTCCCGGCACCCGGAATAGATGCCGGTCTGAGACAAAGTCCACATCACATCGTCATCACAAAGAGCCGAGATCGGCCGGATCGCACACTCACTCGCTGTAACGTCCTTTGCGTGCGTACCGACATCTTTGCCCGGCTGGACCGGGAGCCGGAACCGCCGAAGATAGAGATCCCGCGGATGAGTCGTCACCGCATCGCTCTCTTCGGCGGGACTTTGGCGTTCTATCTCGCCATCGTCGTTGCCGTGCTGGTCTCGTCCTGGCTGGTGGCTCTCGACTGGAAGGTCATGCTGTTCCGGCCCTATCAGCAGTGGCCCGGACTCCATGCCTTCCTCGACTACTACGTCGTGCTCGGCCAGCGTGGCCCCACGGCTGTGATGGTCGCCTCCTGGCTCGGCTGGCGCTCCTGGCGCCAGCACACGCTGCGCCCCCTGCTCACGCTGGGCGCCTCGCTGCTGCTGCTCAATGTGACGGTGGGAGCGGTCAAGCTCGGCCTGGGGCGGCTCGGCCCGCACTACGCCACCCAGATCGGCTCCGCGGAGCTCTTCGCCGGCGGCGATATATTTCCTTCGGGACACACCGCCAACGCCGTGGTGACCTGGGGAATCCTTGCCTACCTGGCCACCACGCCGCGCGCCAGGCGCTATCTGTCGGCCCTGTCGGCGTTCGTCTCGCTGGGCGTGGGGCTGACCACCGTCTACATCGGCACGCACTGGCTCAGCGACGTCCTGCTGGGCTGGGCCGCCGGTCTGCTGATCCTGCTGGCCCTGCCCTGGTTCGAGCCGCTGATCACGCGTACGGAGGTCTGGATCCTGGCGGTGCGCGAGCAGTGGCGCACGCGGCGCAGGCTCCGGGACGCCGCCCCGGTGGCCCCGGAAGGGCCCTCGCCGGTCCTCCTGCCCCAGTCGCTGAGCACGCTCACCCCCGAACACGCCGAGGGCTGTGACGCCGCGCTCGACGCACCGGCGGCCGGCGGCCACACCGGCGCGGGAAACCGTGCGAGGGCGCATCCCCCGCACGCGGTCCGCTCGGAACGGACGCCGATCACTCCGGCCGGCTCACGCCGTCCGCCGCACGCGGACCGCACCCCCCGGGGCGGCACGACTCCGGCGCACCCGGTGACGGGCGGATCGGTCGCCCCCTGACCTGCGCGAACGGTGCGCACAGCTGCTTCCCTGTACGAGCGAAGGCCCCGACTCCGGTCGGGGCCTTCGCTCGTACAGCGCGTACAGAGGGGGTTCAGCCCACCCAGCAGCGGGTCACGGTGGAGTCGTCGACCTCGAAGTTGATCCGCCCGCCGAGGAACTCCATGGTGATGAACGTGCCCGGCGCAAGGGCCCTCACCGTGCTCCAGCCGCGCGCTCTGGCCTGCCGTTCGGCGGCTTCGGCGTCGAGGCCGACATACGACTGGGGGGCGTCGTCCGGCTGGGCGGGAGGGGTCGGTATAGGTGCCATACCTCTCACCGTAGGCGGCCCGGCACCGTGACGGAAGCCGGGGCGGAAACAAGCGGGATGCAACGCGCGATGCATCCCCACGTACCTCAGCGGTCACGCTTGTGTCACAGGATCCCCACACGCGTTTACTTCGAACTGCTTCACCCGAACGAGCCGTCCAAGCGCACACAGTAAGAATGCAGGCTGTCCCGGGAATGACTATCCGGCGCCCTCGAGGGGAAATTGCGGGAGGAGATGCGGCACGAGGTCCGCATTCCCCCGGGCCGGCGAAGGCGGGCGTAAACAGTTTCGCCACCCAGAATGTGCGCGGCCTTATGCGGGTCTTATCAATCCCCCGCCGCCACCCTCGCCCGCCCCCGCCCGTCGGCGCTATCCGGAATGAAACGATCCGGGATGCCGTGGCCAGAGCTCAGCCGGCCCGCCCCTTGCGCAGCGCGTCGGCCGCCTTGTAGCGCAGCGCGTACGCCCCGTCCAGCACCGTGCCCCTGGAGCGGTGCAGCACGGTGCGCAGCGCGCTCCGGGAACGGCCCCGCGCCCCCTGCGCGGCCAGCTCGGCGAAGAGCTTCTCGTGCCGCTCGGCGATCGGCGCCGGGTCGAACCGTGCGGAGGAGGCCCGTGCGGCCCGCCCCATCCGCCGCCTCAGCTCGTCGTCGTCAATGAGGGCGAGCAGGGCGCGCGCGAACGCGCCGGTGTCCCCCACCGGCACGAGCCGCCCGTCCGTGCCGTCGTCGATGATCTCGGCCGGACCGTGCGGGCAGTCGGTGGCGACGACCGGCAGTCCGCAGCGCATCGCCTCGACGATGGTCATGCCGAACGACTCGCGCTCCGAGGTGACGGCGGCGATGGAGCCCTTGGGCCACTCCGCCTCCATGGGATGGACCGAGCCCATGAGGCGCACCCGGTCCTGGAGCCCGAGTCCGTCGATGAGCCCGCGCAGCGTCTTCTGCTCGTTGCCGGTCGCGTCGCCGCCGCCGTAGATCCGCAGCCGCCAGCCGGGGCGGGCCGCCGCGACTTCGGCGAAGGCACGGACCAGCAGGTCGTACCGCTTCACCCGGTGCAGCCGGCCCGCCGCGACCACCCACTTGGCGTCGGACTCCGCGGGCGGGCCCGCGGGCTCCGGCACGCTGTTCGGGATGGCCTCGATCCGTACGCCGGGCAGCCGCAGCCTGCTCCGGTAGTCGCGGGCGTCGGCCCGGGTGACGGTGGTGACCGCGTCGAGCAGTCCGTACCGGTGGCTTATCTCCCGGCGCAGCCGGTAACTGTGGCTGTCGAGGGTCAGGTGCTCCTGGCCGATGCGCACGGGCCCGCGCCGCGCCTGTGCACTGATGTGGACGTTGAGGCCGGGGCGCGTACCGATGACGACGTCCGCCTCGAGCGCGCCCAGATGGGCCGCGATCCGGGTGTCGGTGAGCCGGCTGTACTGCCGGTGCCTGGTGTCGCCGCGCGGGAACACCCCGGCGGGCCTGGCATGTTCCGCGGCGCCGCCCTCGTAGTAGGGGCTCTCCTTGCGCAGATCGACGAGATGGCTCATCCGTACCCGGTCGGGCGCCCCCAGCGCGGGTGCGTCACGGTGCCTGAACACGGACACGATCTCGACGTCGTGCTGCTCGGCCAAGGTCTGCGCGAGCGTGAAGGTGGTACGGATCGTTCCCCCGATGCCGTACGCGTTGTGGAGCAGAAATGAAATGTGCATTACGTAGTCGTTTCCCCTGATCGACTTGGTCTGCAACGGACCTTACGTGGCGTCAGGAGCGGTCACAGGGCTCGCACAGGAGTCGTACAGAGTCGTAACAATTCGAACGAACGCCCGTGCATGGTGGATTCATCCGCGGAATCCCCGACTCCGTATCAGTTTCCCGATCTGTCGATGTATCGGCCTGCCGACTCTCCCGCTTTCTCCTCACGATTCGCGCGTGACCCCGGCCCCGGATCACCCGTTGTCTCTTCATGAGCCGGGAACCGCCCGGCCCACGCACCGAGTTCGAGGAGCCACCCGTGCCGCGCATGCTCGACGTCAGCGAGGACGTACGCGCCGAGATCGGCGATGCCGAAGCCGACCGGCTGCTCGTCGGCGACAACGCCCCAGGCAGTTACGACTGCACCTCCTGCCGCACTCCCGGCGACTCCGACCAGGAGCGCACCAGCACGGTGCTGTTCATCGGCGAGGAGACCGCCGTGCTCGCGTTCGCCCACGCGACCTGCATCCCGTCGCAGGTCGTCCAGGTCGCCGAGGACCAGCTGCAGGGCGCCGTGCGATCCATCACCGGCAGCGAGCCACAGAACGCGGAGAGCCTCATGCCCCAGCAGGCCGTCCTCGGTATCACCAGCGGTCTCGTCCTCATCGAGGACGACCTCCGCCCCGCCCTGGTCGTCGAACCGACCGGCCCGATCGCCCGGCCCGGCACGGACGGCCTCGCGGGCGACCAGTTCCTCCAGCTGCTGCAGGAGCAGGGCTTCCTGCCCACGCCCGATCTGAACCGTCTGCCGGGTGTGCTCCCCGGCTGGTCGGTCCTGCTCGCCATGGGGCAGCTGCACGCCGTACTGCAGCCGGGCGCCGGCGGCGGCAACCCGGTCGCCTGGTGGCAGGCCCATCAGCCGCTCCAGGTCACCGAGGGCTGGCGGGCGGCGGCGAACAAGTCACAGACCGTGCTCGTCTTCGCCGCCCCGGCGGGCTCGATCGGCCAGCAGCCGCGCGAGGACCTGCTCCGCGACGCTCTGGACAAGGCCGCGGTCAACGGGCTCCTGGTCGCCGCGTCGATGCCGCTGGCCGGGACCTGATCGTGTCCGTGCTGCCTTCCCACACCCGCCGAACAGCGTTTTCTCCGCCCGGCCCGCATCCGACGGGCAGTGAGGTCGTTGGCACCTACGTGCACTCATACGACCCTCCGCGCCAGCAGCAGACCCCGATCCCGGCCATGCGCCCGTCGCAGGACCCCTCGGGCGGCAAGTCCCCCACCCCGATCTACGACGCGCTGTACTCCGAGTACCGGCGGTCGTTCCGGGCGCTGCCCGGGGACCGGAGCGGCGAGGAGAATCTCGGCTTCAGAACGTTCGGCACCGGGATGTTCGGCAGCCGTGCACCGCTGGGCGGCCGCACGGCGAACGGGCAGGGCAGCCAGAGCGCCCACACCGGGAACCTCGGGTCCTGGCAGCGGGTCGGACGGCATGCCGGGCACGCCCGGCCCGCGGCGCTGCCGCCCGGGTCCGCGGACGCCTGACGGCACGACGAAGCCCCGGACCACTCGCTCCGTGCGAGCGGTCCGGGGCTTCGTCATGCCGTTACTTCTTGCGGCCGCGCTTCTCGCGCACCCGGACCGAGATGTGGAGCGGAGTCCCCTCGAAGCCGAACTCCTCGCGCAGGCGGCGCTCGACGAAGCGGCGGTAACCGTGCTCCAGGAAGCCGGAGGCGAAGAGCACGAACCGCGGCGGCTTCACACCGGCCTGCGTCCCGAAGAGGATGCGGGGCTGCTTGCCGCCGCGGACCGGGTGCGGGTGGGAGGCGACGATCTCACCGAGGAAGGCGTTCAGCCGACCGGTCGGGATACGGGTCTCCCAGCCCTCGATCGCGGTCTCGATCGCCGGGACCAGCCGCTCCATGTGCCGGCCGGTGACGGCCGAGACGTTGACGCGGGGAGCCCAGGCGACCTGCGCGAGCTCCGTCTCGATCTCGCGCTCGAGGTAGTAGCGACGCTCCTCGTCGAGGGTGTCCCACTTGTTGAAGGCGAGCACGATGGCGCGGCCCGACTCGACGGCCATCGTGACGATCCGCTGGTCCTGGACGCTGATGGACTCGCTCGAGTCGATCAGGATGACGGCGACCTCGGCCTTCTCCACGGCGGCCGCGGTGCGCAGCGAGGCGTAGTAGTCCGCGCCCTCCTGGAGGTGCACCTTGCGGCGGATGCCGGCCGTGTCGATGAACTTCCAGGTGATGCCGCCGAGCTCGATCAGCTCGTCGACCGGGTCACGGGTCGTGCCGGCGAGCTCGTTGACGACGACACGGTCCTCGTTGGCGACCTTGTTCAGGAGTGAGGACTTGCCGACGTTCGGGCGGCCGATGAGTGCGATACGGCGCGGACCGCCGAGGGCGGTGCCGAACGTCTGGGCCGGGGCCTCGGGCAGCGCCTCCAGCACGGCGTCGAGCATGTCGCCGGTGCCGCGGCCGTGCAGCGAGGAGACCGGGTGGGGCTGGCCGAGACCGAGCGACCAGAGCGCGGTCGCGTCCGCCTCGCCGCTCTGTCCGTCGACCTTGTTCGCGCACAGGACGACGGGCTTCTTGGCCTTGCGCAGCAGCCTGACGACGGCCTCGTCGGTGTCGGTCGCGCCGACCGTCGCGTCGACGACGAAGACGACCGCGTCGGCCGTCGAGATCGCGTACTCGGCCTGGGCGGCGACGGAGGCGTCGAGGCCCAGTACGTCCTGCTCCCAGCCGCCGGTGTCGACGAGCCTGAAGCGGCGGCCGGCCCATTCGGCCTCGTAGTTCACCCGGTCACGGGTGACGCCCGGCTTGTCCTGCACGACGGCCTCGCGGCGGCCGAGGATGCGGTTCACCAGGGTCGACTTGCCGACATTGGGGCGGCCGACGACGGCGAGGACGGGAAGCGGGCCGTGACCGGCCTCACCGATCGCGCCCTCGACCTCTTCGGGGTCGAACCCCTCCTGCGCGGCGAGCTCCATGAACTCCGCGTACTCGGCGTCGCCAAGTGCTCCGTGCTCGTGGTCCGAGCCGTCGGAGTGAATCTGGTCGTTCATGAAGTCCGTTCCCTCTTTGCATCATCATCGATGGGCCACGATCGCGCGGCCCACTACTCAAGTCTCGCAGGCCCTGCCGTCAATCCGCTGACGGCCGGGCCTGGCGCCCGGTGAGGCGCCTGGCGTTCTCCAGGTGCGCGGTCAGCTTTCCCTGGATACGAAGCGTCGCCTCGTCCAGCGCCTTCCTGGTACGCCGTCCGCTGCCGTCGCCGGCCTGGAAGGCGTCGCCGAAGACGACGTCGACCCGGCTGCGCAGCGGGGGCAGTGCCGGTATCAGCCGTCCGCGGCCCTCGGTGCTTCCCAGGACCGCCACGGGGACGATCGGTGCCCCGCCGCGTACCGCGAAGTACGCGAGTCCTGCCCGCAGGGAGGCGAAGTCGCCCTCGCCCCTGGTGCCCTCGGGGAAGATCCCGAGGACCCCGCCGTTGCCCAGGACACCGAGGGCCTGGGTGATGGCGGTGCGGTCGACGGTCGTGCGGTCCACCTTCAGCTGACCGATTCCGCGCAGGAACGGGTCGAGGGGGCCGACGAACGCCTCTTTCTTGATCAGGAAGTGGACGGGCCGGGGCGCGGTGCCCATCAGCATCGGTCCGTCGATGTTGTGCGCATGGTTCACCGCGAGTATGACGGGTCCGGCGGCGGGTACCCGCCACGCACCGAGGACTCGTGGCTTGAACAGCCCGTACATGAGCCCGATACCGATGCCCCGTCCGACGGCCGCTCCGCGCAGTGCGGGTGCGGCAGTGGCTTCGGTCACTTCACGGCCTGCTTCTCCCCGACGAGGGTGACGACGCACTCGATGACCTGCTGAAGGGTCAGCTCGGTGGTGTCCACCTCGACGGCGTCGCCGGCCTTGGCCAGCGGCGAGGTCTTGCGGTCGGAGTCGGCTGCGTCCCGCTTGATCAGCGCCTCCTTGGTGGTGGCGAGATCGGAACCCTTGACCTCACCGCTGCGACGGGCGGCGCGCGCCTCCGGGGAGGCGGTCAGGAAGATCTTGATGTCGGCGTCGGGCAGCACGGTCGTGCCGATGTCCCGGCCCTCGACGACGATGCCGCGCTCGGCCTCCGCGGCGATGGAGCGCTGCAGCTCGGTGATCAGGGTGCGCACCTCCGGGACGGCGCTGACGGCGCTGACCTTGGAGGTGACCTCCTGGGTGCGGATCGGACCGGAGGCGTCCTCGCCGTCGACGGTGATCGTCGGGGCGGCCGGGTCCGTACCGGAGACGATGACCGGCTTGGCGGCGGCGGTGGCGATCTCGGACGGGTTCTGCACGTCGATGCCGTTGTTCAGCATCCACCACGTGATCGCCCGGTACTGGGCGCCGGTGTCCAGGTAGCTCAGGCCGAGCTGGGCGGCGACGGCCTTGGAGGTGCTCGACTTGCCGGTGCCGGAGGGTCCGTCGATGGCGACGATCACTGCGGCCGGTGCGGTCCGGGCGGCGGCGCTTACGGTTTCCACGGTGGTGGACACCTTCCTGGTACACGGGGTGGGCGGAGCGGGCCACGGGACGGCCTCCCCCAAGGTTACCGAGTGCGGGAAGGGCCCTCGCGCACCCCTGTCCCGCCGTCCCGCTACGGGCGGATCGACCAGCCCCGCTCGCTGAGCGCCGCGCTCAGTGCGGGCGCCGCGCTCGGTTCGACCATGAGCTGGACCAGACCGGCCTGCTGCCCGGTGGCGTGCTCGATGCGTACGTCCTCGACGTTGACCCCGGCCCGCCCCGCGTCGGCGAAGATCGCGGCCAGTTCGCCGGGCCGGTCGCTGATGAGCACGGCCACGATCTCGTACGAGGCCGGGGCGGCGCCGTGCTTGCCCGGCACCCTCACCCGGCCGGCGTTGCCGCGGCGCAGGACGTCCTCGATGCCTTCGGTGCCCGCGCGGCGCTTGTCCTCGTCGGCGGACTGGAGGCCGCGCAGCGCCCGTACCGTCTCGTCCAGGTCGGTGGCGACGCCGGCCAGGACGTCGGCGACCGGGCCGGGGTTGGCGGAGAGGATCTCCACCCACATCCGGGGGTCGGAGGCGGCGATCCGGGTGACGTCCCTGATTCCCTGGCCGCACAGGCGTACGGCTGTCTCGTCGGCCTCCTCCAGGCGGGCGGCGACCATCGAGGAGATCAGCTGCGGGGTGTGGGAGACCAGGGCGACGGCTCGGTCGTGGGCGTCGGCGTCCATGACGACGGGGACCGCGCGGCAGAGCGCGACCAGTTCCAGGGCGAGGTTGAGGACCTCGGTGTCGGTGTCCCGGGTCGGGGTGAGGACCCAGGGGCGGCCCTCGAAGAGGTCGGCGGTGGCGGCGAGGGGGCCTGAGCGCTCCTTGCCGGCCATGGGGTGCGTACCGATGTACGGGGCGAGGTCGATGCCGCGCGCCTCCAGCTCCCGGCGCGGGCCGCCCTTGACGCTGGCGACGTCCAGGTAGCCGCGGGCGACACCGTCACGCATGGCGGTGGCCAGGACGGACGCGGTGTGCGCGGGCGGTACGGCGATGATCGCCAGGTCGACGGGGCCCTCGGGCGCCTCTTCCGTACCTGCCCCGAGCGCTGCCGCCGTCCCGGCCGACGTGGTGTCCCGGTCGACGAGGTGGACATGGACGCCCCGCCCCGCGAGAGCGAGGGCTGCGGAGGTGCCGACCAGGCCGGTTCCGATGACGACGGCTGTTCTCACTGGGCGATGTCCTTGCGGAGGGCGCCGGTGGCGCCGAGGTAGACGTGGCTGATCTCTGCTTTGGAGAGGTATGTCTCGACGTGCGCGAGTATGCGGACCACCCGGGGCATGGCCCCGGTGATGTCGAGCTCCTGGGCGCAGATCAGCGGTACGTCGACGATGCCGAGGCCGCGTGCGGCGGCGGCCGGGAAGTCGCTGTGCAGATCGGGGGTGGCGGTGAACCAGACACTGATCAGGTCGTCGGCGACTATCTGGTTGCGCTCCAGAATCGCGGTGAGCAGCGCACCCACCTGCTCGTCCATGTGTCCGGCTTCGTCCCGCTCCAGCTGGACGGCGCCTCGGATCGCTCGTACCGCCACGTCGTAACCCCTTGCTTCTTCGTTCTGCGTGCTCTTTCAGCCTAGAGGTGCGGCGGGACCCGCGGTCGCCGCGCTCTGTCCGTGAGACGCCGCCGCGGCGTGCACGGCGAGGAGGTTGCGCCAGATCCGCCCGGCGAGCTGCTCCGGTGTGGCGTCGGTCCGGTCGTGGACCCAGTCGGCGAGCATTCCGGTGAACAGCCCGGCCACGGCGCTCGCGGTGAGGTCGTGGCCACTGCCGCCCGGCCTGCGCCGCCGCAGTTCGTCGATGCTGCGCTGCCGCAGCTCCTGGTGCAGCAGGTCACCGAGGGGGCCGCCGGGGCCGAGCAGGCTCCGGTAGACGGCGGCCCGGCCGCGCACGTCCGCGAGCAGGGCGACCAGCTCTTCCGGGGGCGCGTCGGGTCCTGGGGGTGTCCGGTCCCAGGCGTGGAGGGCGTCGACCGCCTCCCGTACGGGCCCGGCGCAGGCGTCCAGGGCCAGGGCGCGCAGATCGTCGTAGTGCAGATAGAAGGTGGCGCGCCCGACGCCCGCCCCGCGCACCACGTCCGCGACGCTGACCCGGTCCAGCGACCGCTCGGCACAGGCCTCCAGCAGCGCCTCCCGGAGCCTGCCGCGGGTGCGTGCGGTACGCGGGTCGCCGCTGCCGTCCGTCACCGCCGGCGCCATGGCGCTCAGCCCGCCGACAGAACGAGGGCGAGCGCGAGGGCGGCGGGTGCCGCCTGGACGTAGAGGATCTTGCGGCTGACGGTGGCCGCCCCGTACACCCCGGCGACGATCAGGCAGCTCAGGAAGAAGATCTGCGCCTGGTGGGCGACGGGATCGCCCGCGATCAGGCTCCAGACCAGCCCGGCGGCCATGAATCCGTTGTAGAGCCCCTGGTTGGCGGCGAGGGTGGCGCTCTGCCCGGAGAACTCCTCGGTGGTGCCGAAAGCCTTCCGGCCGCGCGGGGTGTCCCAGAGGAACATCTCCAGGACGAGGAAGTAGGCGTGGATCAGCGCGACGAGCGCGACCAGCACCTGGGCGGCGGTCTGCATGACGTTCGGCCTCCTGCGAGTAGATTTCCTGGACAACTGTACAGGAAGTGGCTCCATCGCCACTCGCCCGGCCGCACCCGCCGCCCGGTTGCTTCGTCCGCGCGGCCCGCGGCGCCACGATGCCTCCCATCGACCACCACGCGAGGAGAGCCATGAACGCACGGCGAAGGACGGTCCTGACGGCGGGCGCCGCCGCACTGGTGACCGGCTGCGGCTCGTCCGGCGACGGGGACGGCGACGGAAGCACGGCCCCGGCCTCGGAGACCGGGAAGACCCCGGATACCCCGGAAGCCTCGGGGACCTCCGCCGGGGAGCTGACCCGGACCTCCGACGTCCCGGTCGGCGGTGGCACGATCTTCAAGGACCGCAAGGTGGTGGTGACCCAGCCGGAGGCGGGCGAGTTCAAGGCCTTCTCCGCCGTCTGCACCCACGCGGGCTGCATCGTCGCGTCGGTGAGCGACGGCACGATCAACTGTGCCTGCCACGGCAGCAAGTTCAGCATCACGGACGCCGCTGTCGAAGCCGGTCCCGCCACGCGCCCGCTGCCCGCCGAGCAGATCACCGTCGAAGGCGACAGCATCCGGCTCGGGTAGGCCGGTAGCCTCGCGCCCATGACCACCCCTGAGGCCGAGGCCCTCGTACGCGATCACACGGTCTACTCGTGTGTGATGGGCTCCCGCGCCTTCGGGCTGGCGACGGACGACAGCGACACGGACCGGCGCGGGATCTTCCTCGCGCCGACTCCGCTGTTCTGGCGCTTCACCAAGCCGCCGACGCATGTCGACGGACCTGGTGCGGAGCAGTTCTCCTGGGAGCTGGAGCGCTTCTGCGAGCTGGCACTCCGGGCCAATCCCAATGTGCTGGAGTGCCTGCACTCGCCGCTCGTGGAGCGGATCGACGACACCGGCCGGGAACTGCTCGGTCTGCGCGGGGCGTTCCTGTCCCGCCGGGCACACGAGACGTTCGTCCGCTACGCGATGGGGCAGCGCAAGAAGCTGGAGGCGGACGTCCGGCAGTACGGCGTCCCGCGCTGGAAGCACGCCATGCACCTGCTGCGGCTGCTGGCGGCCGGCCGGGACCTGCTGCGGACGGGCCGGCTGACGATCGAGGTGGGCGACGCGCGCGAGGAGCTCCTCGCGGTGAAGCGGGGCGAGGTCCCGTGGTCCGAGGTGGAGCGCCGGATGAACCGCCTGGCCGAGGACAACGACGAGGCGGTCTCCCGTTCGCCGCTGCCCCCGGAGCCGGATGTGGAGCGTGTGGAGGCGTTCCTGGTCCGCTCCCGGAGGGCGTCGGCGGCCGGCTAGCCGAGCCGCGCGCGGACCACCAGGTCGTGCAGCGCGTCGAACCCCGACCCGGCGTCGGCCAGCCGTGAACCGGCCTGGGCCTCGTCGAGGACCGTGTGCAGCGCCTCGACGTCCCGCGCCGCCACCGCACCGTCCACGGTGTGGGCGCCGCCGTGCTCGGCCTCCGCCTTGGCCTCGATCAGGGAGGGCACATACGCGGGTGCCGCGACCTCCCCCAGCAGTGTCGGCAGGTGTGCCACCAGTTCACCGCTGCGCATGAGGTGGATGCCGGTGAGCAGGGCCCGGAACGTGTAGAGCAGCGGTTTCAGTTCACCGGTCTTCTCGAACAGCCGCCACTGGGTGCCGGCGAACCCCCGGTAGTGGTGGGCGTGGTTGCGGGTCAGCACGCTCGGCGCCAGGGCGGTCAGTTCCGTGTGGAGCGCGGTGGTGTGCACGACCAGCGGGGACAGCAACTGCTCCAGTACGTAGCCGTTGGGCTTCAGCATGAGGCGGACGAACTTGCGGAGATCGTGGGTGACGAGATCCATCTCGACACCGTCGCGGTCCCACATGCGCGAGCGCGTCTCCTCGGGGTCGCGCAGCCCGACGAGGTCCTCCGCGGGCAGGACGTGGACCCCCCGCAGGTCCACGTCCGAGTCGCGGGAGGGGAAGCCGTACAGATGCGCGCCGGAGACCGTGGCGAACAGGAGCGGTCCGGGCTCCTCGGCGAGGACCGGGGCGAAGTCGGTGACCGGCAGCCCGGCCCGTAGGAGGGACGTCGTGTCGAGGTGCATGGATCAAGAGTCCCAGAGCGCCCCGAGCGACAGCAGGTCGCTCCGGTACTCGATGCGTTCCGACCATTCCTTGGGCCAGGCCGCCGCCCCCAGATGTGCCCCGGCCAGCGCTCCCGTCAGGCAGCCCAGCGAGTCGGAGTCGCCGCGGGTGCAGGCGGCCCTGCGCAGTGCGGTGGCCGGTTCCTCCGGGAAGAGCAGGAAGCAGTGCAGGGCCGTGGCCAGGGCCTCCTCGGCGATCCAGCCGTCACCGGTGGCCTCGCAGGGGTCGGTCTCCGGGGAGGGGCGACGAGTTGCGTCCTGGACCTTGGCCAGGGCACTGAGGCACTCGTCCCAGCCCCGGCCGATGTACTCCTGGGGCGAGGCGTCGCCCGCGTACCGCCAGAGGTCGCCGAGCCAGCGCTCCAGGTAGCGACCCCTGCTCTCGAACGCGTAGCTGCGCAACTGCCCGACCAGGCCCATGGGTTCGGCCCCCTGCGCCAGCAGGAACACCGCGCGGGCCATCAGGTCGGAGGCGGCCAGGGCGGTGGGGTGGCCGTGGGTGAGGGCGGCCTGGAGCTGTGCCGCGCCGGAGCGCTGCTCCTCGCTGAGGCCGGGTACGAGCCCGACGGGTGCGACCCGCATGTTGGCGCCGCAGCCCTTGGAGCCCGTCTGGCTGGCCTCCTGCCAGGGCCGTTCGCTGTCGAGCATGCGGCAGGCCGTCATGCAGGTGCGGCCGGGGGCGCGGTTGTTGTCCGGGGAGTGGTACCAGTCGACGAACTCCTCGCGGACGGGGCCCACCAGCCGCAGCGGGGTGAGCAGGCCGCGGTCCATCGCGGTGCGTATGCCGCGCCCCAGGGCGAGTGTCATCTGGGTGTCGTCGCTGACGATCGCCGGCTTCGGGAGCCGCATCTGCCGCCACGGCCCGCACTTGGCGAGGATGGACGGCACGTTGTTGAACTCGGTCGGGAAGCCCAGCGCGTCACCGAGCGCGAGCCCGGTCAGCGCGCCCGAGGCCGCCTGTTTGGTGAGAATCCTTGTCGGGATCATGATGTCCGTCCTTCCGGGCGCAGGAGTGGAGGGTGCAGGGCGGTGGCGGCACCCGCCCGGTACAGAGCGGCCGGTTTCCCCCGTCCGCCGGTGCGGCGCGGCGGTCCGTCGACGGCCTCGACGAAGCCGGGCGTGGTCAGGACCTTGCGCCGGAAGTTGGGCCGGTCCAGCTCGACGCCCCAGACGGTCTCGTAGACCTGCTGGAGGTCCCCGAGCGTGAACTCGGCGGGGCAGAAGGCCGTCGCCAGACAGGAGTACTCGAGCTTGGCGCAGATCCGGTCGTGCGCGTCGGCCAGGATGCCGTCGTGGTCGAAGGCGAGCGGCCCGGTTCCGCCGGTGTCCCACCACTGGGCGCGCGCCGCGTCGCCGCCGCCCCGCGGTTCGGGCAGGTCGGGCACGAGCGCGGCGTAGGCGACGGAGACGACCCGCATCCTGGGGTCGCGGTCCGGATCGCTGTAGGTGCGCAGCTGTTCCAGGTGGAAGGCGCTCACGGTGTTCTGGGTGAGGCCGGTCTCCTCGGCGAGTTCGCGGCGTGCCGCCTCCTCGGCGGATTCGCGGGGCAGCACGAAGCCGCCGGGCAGCGCCCAGTGGCCCTTGTAGGGGTTCTCGCCCCGTTCCACGAGCAGCACGTGGAGCCGGCCTTCCCGGACGGTGAAGACCGCGAGGTCGACGGTGACGGCGAAGGGCGCGAAGGCATGGGGGTCGTATCCCTCGGGGACGGTGCTCATCGCTTCTCCGGGAGGGGTTCGGTGAAGTACGGGCCGGAGGAGAGGAGTTCGTCGACGGCGGCGACCGCTGTGTCCAGCCGCGTCCGGGGCGGGCCCGTGACCTCGATGAACTTCCGGCCCGTACGGGTGAGTTCGGCGCGGAACCGGTCCGTCATCCAGGGCCGCAGCTCCTCACCGTCGCGCAGTCCGTCGTCCTCGAAGGCGACGCCCTCGTGATCGGTGAGCAGCCAGAGGTGGTGGGCTGTCCGGTCGGCGGTCTTCTCCACGAGCGGGTTGCGGCCGCCGATGTACCTCTCGTGCCAGACGGTGGTGGCGAAGGAATCCGTGTCGCAGAAGAGCACCGGGGAGCCGATCCGGGCGGCAGCCTCCTCACGGGCGTTCTGGGTCTCGGCGATGAGGGGGAAGTCGTCGGTGGTGAAGGTGACGTCCTCCCACTGCGCGCCGGGCCATCGGCCGCGCAGATCGGCCAGCTTCCGTTCGCTGAACTCCCGCCCGTACTCGGCGACGTACTGGGTGTGCGCCCACGTGCCGCCGCGCCGCCGGTAGTGCTCGGTCAGCGCCCGGGCCAGGGTCGTGGTGCCGGTGGACTCGGCGCCGAGTACGACGATCCGGCGGGTGAGCGCGGCCCGTACGGGCGGTTCGAGGAAGTCCCAGCTGCCGGCCGGGTCCGCGCGGACCGTGGTTCCGGAGACGGGGAAGACGGTGCGGCCGGGGTCGACGAGGACGGACCGGGCGCCGAAGCGGCGGGCGAGTTCGTCCCCGTACGACTCCGAGGTGAAGACGGCGTCGACCTGTTCGGGTACGGCCCCGGTGAACACGGCCATGTGCGCGTCCCAGATCAGGGGGTCGTTCAGGTCCATGGGGGTGTCGTCGACTGCACCCACCACCCGTACGTCCGGGTGGACTTCGCGCATCCAGGCGACCCGGTCGGCCAGGGGCACCGATTCGACGGAGGCCGCGCAGACCAGGACGGTGAGCCGCTCGCAGCGGTCCTGGGCGGTGCGGACGAGGTGGTGGTGGCCGGCGTGCGGCGGATAGAACTTGCCGAGGACCAGACCGTGTCCGTAGCTCTTCATGCGGGCACCCGCTCCCGGCCCGGGGCTGCGGCGAGGTCGCGGCTCCAGTTGCGCAGCCCGATGAGGCAGAGCGTGAGGAAACCGGCGTACAGCAGGGAGGTCAGGTAGAGCTCCTTGTACGCGTACAGCGGGATGTAGACCACGTCGGCGGCGATCCACAGCCACCAGGACTCGACCCGCTTGCGGCACTGCCCGTACGTGGCCATGAGGGACAGCGAGGTCGTCAGGGCGTCCCAGAACGGCACGGTGGAGTCCGTGGCCCTGGACAGCAGCAGGGTGAGCCCGAGGGTCCCCACCGCCCCCGCCGCGAGCAGCCAGGTCCATTCGGTGCGCGTGGTTCTGCGCACCGGCAGGACGGTCGCACCTGGTCCACCCCCGTGGGTCCAGGTCCACCAGCCGTACGCGGCGAGGGTGATGAAGACGATCTGCAGGCCGGCGTCGGCGTACAGACCGGACTGGGCGAACAGCAGGATGAAGAACAGGTTGTTGGCGATGCCGATCGGCCAGTTGGCGAGGTGCTGGCGGGCCACGAGCCACACGCACAGCGCCCCGCTGCCGAAGCCGAGCACCTCGGTCCAGCTGACCGGGGTGTCCAGGACCGTCACCAGGGGCTGTTGCAGGGGGTCGAGTATCTCCGCGAGCGTCACGCCGTTCCTTCTCTCTTCTTTATGGTCACTCTGACTATAAAGAAGAAACGGCGGCAGCAAAAGGGCCCGCGGCCGGTTCCTGTTCGAAAACGAACCAGGAACCGGCCGCGGGCCGTTCGGTGCGGGGCGCGGGTTACAGACCGACCTCGCGCATCAGCATGCCGACCTCGGTGTTGGTCAGGCGGCGCAGCCAGCCGGACTTCTGGTCGCCGAGCGGGATCGGTCCGAAGGACGTACGCACGAGCCGCTCGACCGGGAAGCCGGCCTCAGCCAGCATCCGGCGGACGATGTGCTTGCGGCCCTCGTGGAGGGTCACCTCGACCAGGTAGTTCTTGCCGGTGTTCTCGACGACGCGGAAGTGGTCGGCGCGGGCGTACCCGTCCTCCAGCTGGATGCCGTCCTTGAGCCGCTTGCCGAGGTCGCGCGGGAGCGGCCCCTGGATGGCGGCCAGGTAGATCTTCTTCACCCCGTACCCGGGGTGCGTCAGACGGTGGGCCAGCTCACCGTGGTTGGTGAGCAGGATGATGCCCTCGGTCTCGGTGTCGAGCCGGCCGACGTGGAACAGCCGCGTCTCGCGGTTGTTGACGTAGTCGCCGAGGTTCTGGCGGCCGTCGGGGTCACCCATCGTGGAGACGACACCGGCGGGCTTGTTCAGCGCGAAGAACAGGTGCGACTGGGTCGCGACGGTCAGGCCGTCGACCTTGATCTCGTCCTTCTGCGGGTCGACACGCCTGCCCTGCTCGAGGACGATCTCGCCGTTGACCTCGACCCTGGCCTGCTCGATGAGCTCTTCGCACGCGCGGCGCGAGCCCATGCCGGCGCGGGCGAGGATCTTCTGCAGCCGCTCGCCCTCCTGCTCGGCGCCCGGGTGCGTCTTGGGCGTCTTGACGTCGGGCTTGTCCGCGTACCTGTCACGGTTGCGCTGCTCGATCTTGGCGTCGAGCTCGCGGGGGCGGGACGGAGCACCCACGCGGCGTCCACCCTTGGTCACGTTCTGTGCGGACTTGGGGCCGCCCTTGGCCCCTCCACGGGCCGCCGCGCCGCGGCCCTTGCGGGCGCCGCCGTCGCCGCCCGGCTTGTCGGAGCCCACGTCGTAGCGGCGCTCCTCGGGGCGGGGCCTGCGGGGGCGCTGCTCCTGCTTGTCGTCGCGCGCGCCCTCGCGCCCGCCGTCACGTCCGCCGTCGGCCTTCGGTCCCCCGGCCTTGGGCCGGAAGGAGCCGCCCGAGCCGCCCCGGGGGTTCCGGTTGCCGCCGCTCTTGCCGCTGCCGCTTCCGTTGCTGCTGCCACTGCTTCGCATCAAAATTCCGTCTTGTCGTCTGCGTGAGTTTCCGGGGTGTCCGGTGCGTCCGGATCGAACGACGGCACACCCTCTAGCGTCTCAGCCTCGATCGCGTCCGCCTCCGGGAGGAAGGGCGCGAGCTCCGGGAGCTCGTCCAGGCCTCGCAGGCCCATGCGCTCCAGAAAGTAGTTCGTCGTCCTGTACAGGATCGCACCTGTTTCGGGTTCCGCGCCCGCCTCCTCCACCAGACCCCTCTGGAGGAGGGTCCGCATGACCCCGTCGCAGTTGACTCCGCGCACCGCCGAGACCCTCGACCGGCTCACCGGCTGGCGGTAGGCGACCACCGCGAGCGTCTCCAGGGCCGCCTGGGTGAGCCGGGCGTGCTGCCCGTCCAGGACGAAGCCCTCGACCGCCTCCGCGTACTCCGGGCGGGTGTAGAAGCGCCAGCCCCCGGCGACGAGCCGCAGGTCGAAGCCGCGGCGCTGGACGGTGTACTCGTCCGCCAGCTCCCGCAGGGCGTCCGCGACGGCCCGGCGGGGCCGCTGGAGCACCTTGGCGAGGTGTTCCTCGGTGGCGGGCTCGTCGACGACCATCAGGACCGCCTCCAGTGCGGGCTTGAGGTCGAGACCGGCGACCGTAGCGTCGCGCCCCTCGTCTTCTGCGCTCATTCCCGTTCGCCCTCCAGTATCTCTCGCGCCTCTTGGTCGAACTCGTCCGTCACCAGGGCTTCGGCCCCTTCTCCGCCCGCCCAGCGCACGATGAGATCACCGAGTGCCTCCTCCTGGTCCAGGACGACCGCCTTCTCCCGGTAGAGCTCCAGGAGCGCCAGGAACCGGGCGACGACGGTGAGGGTGTCCGGTGCGTCCTCGGTGAGCGTCCGGAAGCTGAGCTCGCCCTCCGCGCGCAGCCGCGCCACCACGATCTCCCCCTGTTCACGCACGCTGACCAGCGGTGCGTGGATGTGGTCGACGTACACCTGCGGCTTGGGCTTCGGCTGCATCGCCTTCACCGCGAGCCTGGCGAAGCCGTCCGGGCCGATGCTGATGACGACCTCGGGCAGCAGCGCCGCGT
Source organism: Streptomyces sp. NPDC056452 (assembly GCF_042796085.1). NCBI lineage: Bacteria > Bacillati > Actinomycetota > Actinomycetes > Kitasatosporales > Streptomycetaceae > Streptomyces > Streptomyces sp. NPDC056452. Next base: position 25,458 of record NZ_JBHTRI010000042.1, on the reverse strand, counting down.
GGTGGGGTTCGAGCCCGACGGTACGGGGGTAGCGGCGGGACTCCGACTCCAGCCGCTCGCTGAAGATCTCGGCGATCCGCTTGTACGCCCGGTACTGCAGGAGCCGTGCGAAGAGCAGGTCCCGCGCCTCCAGGAGCGCGAGGTCCGCCTCGTCCTCCACTTCGGCGGTGGGCAGCAGCCGGGCGGCCTTCAGATCGAGCAGGGTCGCGGCGACGACGAGGAATTCGGTGGTCTGGTCGAGATCCCAGTCCGGGCCCATGGCCCGGATGTGTCCCATGAACTCGTCGGTGACCTTGGACAGCGCGACCTCGGTCACATCGAGCTTGTGCTTGGAGATCAGCTGGAGCAGCAGGTCGAAGGGGCCCTCGAAATTGACCAGCCGCACGGTGAACCGCTTGTCGTCGGCGGTCCCGGGCGCCTGATCCCCGTCGGGCGTCCGCGGATCCGAGGCAGGACCCGGGGCGGGATCCGGAACCGGGGCGGTCCCTGTGTCCGCCTGGGCGGGCTGCGGCACACCTGTGGCGCCCTCACGGGGGCCACCGGCGCCCGGGCCCTCCTCCGGGGCTCCCGGGACCTCTCCGGCCTCCTGCGGCGTGCCTGTCGCCCCCACGGGTACCTCCGGCGCGTCCACCGGCCCGGCGGCTGCGGCCGGCGGATCCGCGGGCCGGACACCCGGTCCGCGGCCGAGAGCACGGCGGGGCGGGCGGGTGGAGTCGTCGGCAGTCGGCATTGCGGTCCAGGGGTGCGGCGGAGGGACGGACGGGCGCTGGCCCGTGCACACGGGCCGGGCCGCCCGTGGGGCGGCCCGCTCCCCGGCAGGCTACCGGCGCCGCACCGGTCAGCGGCCCCGCAGCCTTCGTACGAGGATGCTCGCGTCGCCCCGCGACTCCAGGTCGGCGAGCACCACCGCGACCGCCTCACGGACGATGCGCCCGCGGTCGACCGCCAGCCCGTGCTCACCGCGCAGCACGAGGCGTGCGTGCTCGAGGTCCATCAGTTCCTCGGCCGACACGTAGACGGTGATCTTCTCGTCGTGGCGCTCACGACCGCTGGGCCGGCGGTTCGCGCCGCGGCCACCGCCGCGACCGCGCTGCTGCTGGACGGCGGGAGGAGCCTCCTGCGGTGCGTTGCCGCCCGGCCTGCCCGCAGCCGACCCGTTCCCGGCCCGTTCGCCCCCGTCGGCGCGGCTGCGTGAGCCGCCCCCGTCGGAGTCCGCCGCGGAGTGCTCCTCACGGGACGGGGCGACGGACGTGCCGCCCGCTCCCCCGGCGCCGCTCTGCCCGGCCGTGTCCGCGGCTGCCGCCGTGTCGCTCTCCCCGGCCGGCGCGGGCACCCGTGCCTCGCCGTTCGCCTTGCGTCGCCGGTCGGCCGGGGACGAGGCCTGAAGGCCCATGCCCCCGGTGGTGCGGAACAGCTCGTCGGCCCCCGGCAGACTCACTCGGCGTGACACCGGGCGAGCACCTCCCTGGCGAGCTGGCGATAGGCGGCGGCACCGACCGAGTTGGAGGCGTACGTGGTGATGGGCTCACCGGCGACCGTGGTCTCCGGGAAGCGCACCGTGCGCCCGATGACGGTGTGGTAGACGTGCTCGTCGAAGGCCTCGACCACACGCGCGAGCACCTCACGGCTGTGCACCGTACGGGAGTCGTACATGGTGGCGAGGATGCCGTCGAGCTCGAGCTCCGGGTTGAGCCGCTCCTGGACCTTCTCGATGGTCTCGGTGAGCAGCGCCACCCCGCGCAGTGCGAAGAACTCGCACTCGAGCGGGACTATCACCTTGTGAGCCGCCGTCAGGGCGTTCACCGTGAGCAGACCGAGCGAGGGCTGACAGTCGATCACGATGTAGTCGTAGTCGGCCATCAGCGGCTTGAGGGCACGCTGCAGCGTCGACTCCCTCGCCACCTCGCTCACCAGCTGCACCTCGGCGGCCGAGAGGTCGATGTTGCTCGGGAGCAGGTCCATGTTGGGTACGGCGGTCTTCAGCAGGACCTCGTCGGCCGCCATGCCCCGCTCCATGAGCAGGTTGTAGACCGTGAGGTCGAGCTCCATCGGGTTGACCCCGAGTCCGACCGACAGGGCACCCTGCGGGTCGAAGTCGACGAGCAGGACGCGTCGTCCGTACTCCGCGAGTGCGGCACCGAGGTTGATGGTCGACGTGGTCTTGCCGACACCGCCCTTCTGGTTGCACATCGCGATGATCTTCGCGGGGCCGTGATCGGTCAGCGGACCGGGAATCGGGAAGTACGGCAGCGGCCGGCCGGTCGGGCCGATCCGCTCGCGGCGCTGGCGAGCGGCGTCGGGCGCGAGGGTGGCCGCGTACTCCGGATCGGGCTCGTACTCGGCATCGGGGTCGTAGAAGTGCCCCTCGGGCACCTCGGCGAAGTCGGCGAAGTGGGCTGTGTCTCGGCCACTTTCGTTGCCGGCCATGGCGTTCACGTGTAGGCCGTCCATCATCTGGGGGGCTGTCGTCATGTGCTGGTGGGTGGCGAAGGTGCGGACAGCGACGGAGCCGACAGCTTCGAGCCCGATCGGGCTCAGACCCCGTGCAGGCATCCCTGGTTGACCACCCCCGGGAGTAATTGTCGACTCATTCACAAGTCGTCTTACCTCCTTGGATGTGACCAGGAAACTTATCGATAGGTCAGCGTGGCACCATGCCGACGATTGGCGACTCTATGGCGTGTCACCGGTTCGCAGCAACACAATCCGCCGGACCCGGCCCGATGTGTCGGCAATCGAACACCCCTCTGTCAAGAGTGCACGGGGAGCGGAGCGCATCATTCACGGGGGTGCAAAACGGGTAGAGGGTTACGTCTCCGGCGAGTTGAGCGGGGCTCACGAAGGGCCCCGGCATGAGTCCGGCCGGACCTTGCTGGGCAAGGTCCGGCCGGACTCATGAGGTTGACGAACGGCGTTGACCGCTCAGCCGAGAAGCGCGCTCAGTTCGACGTGGTCGAGGCCGTGCGCCTCGGCCACCTCGCGGTAAACCACCTGTCCGTCATGGGTGTTGAGACCCTTGGCGAGTGCGGCGTCACGGCGCAGCGCGTCGGCCCAGCCGCGGTTCGCGAGCTCCAGGATGTACGGCAGCGTGGCGTTCGTGAGCGCGTAGGTGGACGTGTTCGGCACGGCGCCCGGCATGTTCGCGACGCAGTAGAAGACCGAGTTGTGAACCATGAAGGTCGGCTCGGCGTGCGTCGTCGGATGCGAGTCCTCGAAGCAGCCGCCCTGGTCGATTGCAATGTCGACAAGGACACTTCCGGGCTTCATCTTGGCGACCAGCTCGTTGGTGACGAGCTTCGGGGCCTTCGCGCCGGGGATGAGCACGGCGCCCACGACGAGGTCCGCCTCGACGACGGCCTTCTCGAGCTCGAGGGCGTTGGAGACGACCGTCCGCACCTTGGTGCCGAAGATCTTGTCGGCCTCGCGGAGCTTGTTGATGTCGCGGTCGAGCAGCGTGACGTGGAAGCCGAGACCGACGGCGATCTGCGTGGCGTTCCAGCCGGACACGCCGCCGCCGATGACGACGGCCCTGGCCGAGCCCGTACCGGGGACGCCGCCGGGGAGCACACCGCGGCCGCCGACCGAGCGCATCAGGTGGTACGCGCCGACCTGCGGAGCGAGGCGGCCCGCGACCTCGGACATCGGGGCGAGCAGCGGCAGCGCGCGGGTCGCGGTCTCGACCGTCTCGTAGGCGATCGCGGTCGTGCCCGACTCGAGCAGCGCGTCCGTGCACTCGCGGGAGGCGGCGAGGTGCAGGTACGTGAAGAGGGTCTGGCCCTTGCGGAGGCGGTGGTACTCCTCGGCGACCGGCTCCTTGACCTTGAGCAGCAGGTCGGCGGCGGCCCAGACCTCGTCGGCGGTGGGCAGGATCTGCGCCCCGGCGGCGACGTACTCCTCGTCCGGGATGGAGGATCCCTCGCCGGCGTGCTGCTCGACGAGGACCTGGTGGCCGTGACGGACGAGCTCATGCACTCCGGCGGGGGTGATCGCCACCCGGAACTCGTTGTTCTTGACTTCGCGGGGGATGCCGACCTTCACGTCGATCACGGTCCTTGGGCTCGGAGGATGGCTCGGACATGACGGGAGATACCCGCATGAATCAAGCATAAATGGAGACACCGCAGAGATGCGCGGCAGAGCCATCATTAATGAAGGACTTCTCGCTGTCCAGCCTTACAAAGCATTAAGTTTCCGTCGAAGCACTACGGATTTCGTAGGCTGGCCCTTCCTCCGCCAGTAATCTGTCGGCTGCACCCCGGTGCAGCCTGGCCGCTGCGGGGTCACCGAGCCGGTCCAGCGTGTCGGCCAGCCTGAGCTGGAGGGCCGCCTGCAGCCGTACGTCACCCGCCCGTCGCGCCAGGTCGACCGCCTCGTGGCAGGTGTGCAGGGACTCCTGCGGCCTTCCCGCGTACTCCTGGACCCGCGCGGCCTCACTGAGCGCCCGCGCCTGGGCGGGCAGGTCACCGAGCCTGCGGTGGCCCGCCGCCGCGGCCCGCCAGTTGCGCAGGGCCTCGCCGTAGCGCCCGGCGTACGTGTGGACGGCCCCGAGCCGCCCGTACAGCCGCGCCTCGTCGGCCGGCTCGCCCTGGGTGAGCCGCTGCGCGAGGGCCCGGCCGTACCAGTCGGAGGCGCGGTTGAAGTCCCCGAGCTCCGCGTAGGCGCCGCCCACGGATTCCATGGCGCGGCCGGTCGCGTACAGGTCGTTCGCCGCACGTCCGGCGTCCAGCGCCGCCCGGTAACGGGTCAGGGCCGCCCGGGTACGGCCGGTTCCGGCGTCCAGGTCGGCGAGGTTGAGCAGGGCCGCGGCCTTCTCCCGGGGAAGGTCGCGGCGCTCGGCCACGTCCAGGACCAGGCCGTGCAGCCCGTACAGATCGGGCGCGGCGTCCTCGGTGCCCCGGTGCACGGCGAGCGCCCGGACGAGTGCGGCGACCAGCCGGCGGGCGAGGGTGTCCAGCTCCCCGTCCTCGACCGCGATCCTGGCGGAGGCCAGCAGGGCGGGCCGGCGGATCCGCAGCCACTCGGCGGCGGCCTCCGGGTTGGGGAAGCGCAGCGAGCGGGGCAGCCCGGCGAGCTTGCGGCGGGCCGGAGAACCCTCCGGATCGGTGACGGCCCGGCAGGACTGGAGCTGACGTACGGTCCGCTCCAGCATCCTGGCCCGTGCCAGCTGGATCTCGGCAGGCCGGTCCCGGTCCTCCAACAGGGCGCGCAGCAGCGGTGCGAGGCAGCCGGGGACCTCGTACTGGGGCAGGACCGCTCCGTTCGTCCGCAGGAGGCCGAGCCTGACGAAGTCGTCCAGGGTGGTCTGGGCGGCCGAGACGGAACACCCTGCCAGTGCGGAGGCGGTGTGGGCGTCGGCCAGTCCGGCGGGGGCGAGCGCGAGCAGTCGCAGTATCCGGGCGGCGGCCTGCGGCAGCGACTCGTGGACCAGCCGGAAGACACGGGCCAGCGGGCGGGCGCCGGTGGGCTGTTCGGCGTCGCCCGGCAGGTCGTGAAGCTGCTTGGTGACGTCGGCGACCGACGCGCCCGGGCGGGCCGCGAGCCAGCCGGCGACCAGCGTCAGGGCCGCGGGCTGTCCCGCGCACTCCTCCGTCAGGGTCTCGGCGGTGCGCGGATCGACGGTGATGCGGACCTGGCCGATGGTGCGGGCGAGCAGCTGGACGGCGGAGCCGGCGTCCATGCCCCCGATGGTGCACGGCCGGACGCCCGGGATTCCGGTGAGCGGGCCGGTGGAGGTGGCGACGACCAGGCAGTCCGGGTTGTCCGGCAGCAGCGGGTCGACCTGTTCGGCGTCCACGGCGTCGTCGAGCACGATCAGGGCGCGGCGTACGGCGAACGCCTCGCGGACCATCTCGGAGAGTTCGTCCTCGTCCGCGCCGGGCGGGGCGGCAATGGCGAGCAGGTCCAGAAGGTCGCGTGCGGTGCGCTCGACGGGGACGCGTTCGCCTCCGGGATCGGTGAGCGGGACCCGGAACACCCCGTCCGGGTAGTCGCCGGGTTCCGCGAGCCTGCGGGCGAGCTCGGCGGCGAGGGCGGTGCGTCCGGATCCGGGCCGTCCGGCGATCAGCAGGACCCTGGCGCGTGCGGCCTTCCGGCCGGCCAGGGTGTCCAGTCCCGCTCGCTCGATGTCCGCCTGAAGGGCTTTCAACTCACGTTCACGGCCGAAGAATTGGGGTGGGGTGGCATCGGACGGCTGCTCGGCCCGCGCCGTTCCCGCCGCACCGGCCGGACCGCTGGTGTCCACCGCCTGATCGGTCACGAGCCACGCTCCACTTCACTGCACGCGGTTGCCCGCCGGAACTCCGGTCGGGGCCTTTTGAGCGTAGTTCAGTGGTGTGGACGATCACGGCCGAGCGCGGCGGACACGTCCCCCGATCGGATCAGCGTTTCTTACGATCGGATGCTGATTCGGACCTCGACGGCGGATCGCCGGCCCCGGGCCCGCCGGGCCCGGACCGGCCGGCCTCAGATCCCTGAGGCCGGCTCAGACCTTCGGACCTTCCGCGGCCGGCTCAGACCTTCCGAAGCCGGCTCAGGCCCTCCGAGGCCTGCGGTCGGACCTGGCACGGACGGTTCAGACCTCGAACGGCCGGGCGGGCCACGGCGCCTCCGCCGGGCGCAGCGAGTCCACCCCGTCGCCCGCGAGCACCGCGGTGAGCGAGAGGACGCCCACCACGAGGCAGTTGTTGTGCAGGTCCCCCGCGAGCACCCCCTGCACGAGCTCCTGCAGCGGCACCCGGGCCTGCTCCATGTCGGCCTCCTCCTCGGAGACCTCGAAACGCTCGCCCTCCGCCTCGGAGAGGTTCCGGGCGAGGAAGATGCGTACGGCCTCGTCGCAGCCGCCGGGCGTGGTGTAGACGTCGGTCAGCACCCGCCAGTCCTCGGCCTTGACGTGCGCCTCCTCGTACAGCTCCCGCTGCGCGGCGTGCAGCGGGTTCTCGCCGGGGATGTCGAGGAGCCCCGCCGGGATCTCCCACAGCTTGTGGCGCACCGGGTGCCGGTACTGCCGCAGGATCAGGACACGGCCGGTCTCGTCGAGTGCGAGCACGGCGACGGATCCGGGGTGGACCTGATAGTCGCGGCGCGCGACGGTGCCGTCGGGCATCACCACGTCGTCGGTGCGGACGCTGGTCTTGTTACCGGTGAAGGGGGTCACCGTCGCGGTGACCTGCCACTCCTCGGGCGTGTCCTGGAAACCCATGTACGTCCTCCCACGAAAAACAGAAACCGGGGCACGCATCCACGAAGGATCCGTACCCCGGTCAACCGTATCGCCTCAGCCCTTGGCGCCGGTCCCCCGCGCTGCGGCCTGGCGTTCCACGGCCGCCTTCACCAGACCGGCGAAGAGCGGGTGCGGGCGCGTCGGGCGGGAACGCAGCTCCGGGTGCGCCTGGGTGGCGACCAGGTAGGGGTGCGCCTCGCGCGGGTACTCGACGTACTCGACGAGCTTGTTGTCCGGGGAGGTGCCGGAGAAGACCAGGCCGGCCTTCTTCTCGAGCTCCGTGCGGTAGGCGTTGTTGACCTCGTAGCGGTGGCGGTGGCGCTCCTCCACGTACGGCTCGCCGTCGTACGCCTCACGGACGACGGAACCCTCGGCGAGCTTCGCCGGGTACAGGCCGAGCCGCATGGTGCCGCCGAGGTCGCCCGCGCCCTCGACGTAGGCGAGCTGCTCCTCCATCGTCGAGATGACGGGGTGGCTCGTGGCGGCGTCGAACTCGGTGGAGTTGGCGTCGGGGATTCCGGCGAGGTTGCGCGCGGCCTCGATCACGATGCACTGGAGGCCGAGGCAGAGGCCCAGCAGCGGCACCTTGTTCTCGCGGGCGTACTGGATGGCGCCGACCTTGCCGACCACACCGCGCTCGCCGAAGCCGCCGGGGATGCAGATGGCGTCGACGTCGCCGAGCTGCTTCTGCGCGCCGGCCGGTGTCTTGCAGTCGTCGGAGGCGACCCACTTGACCTTGACGCGGGCCTTGTTGGCGAAGCCGCCGGCCCGGATGGCCTCGGTGACCGAGAGGTAGGCGTCGGGCAGGTCGATGTACTTGCCGACCAGGGCGACGGTGACCTCGTGGTCGGGGTTGTGGACGCGGTCCAGCAGATCGCCCCACGTGGTCCAGTCGACGTCGCGGAACGGCAGGTCGAGCTTGCGCACGACGTAGGCGTCCAGGCCCTCGGTGTGCAGCACCTTCGGGATGTCGTAGATCGACTTGGCGTCCGGACAGGCCACCACGGCGGCCTCGTCGACGTCGCACATCAGCGAGATCTTGCGCTTGATGGAGAGCGGTACGTCGCGGTCGGCGCGCAGCACGATGGCATCCGGCTGGATACCGATGTTGCGCAGGGCGGCAACCGAGTGCTGGGTCGGCTTGGTCTTGAGCTCACCGGACGGGCCGATGTAGGGCAGCAGCGAGATGTGCACGACGAAGACGTTGTCGCGGCCGACCTCGTGGCGGACCTGGCGGACGGTCTCCAGGAACGGCAGCGACTCGATGTCGCCGACCGTGCCGCCGACCTCGGTGATGACGACGTCGACGTCCGCGGTGGCCATGCGGCGGATGCGGTGCTTGATCTCGTTGGTGATGTGCGGGATGACCTGGACGGTGTCGCCGAGGTACTCGCCGCGCCGCTCCTTGGCGATGACCTGCGAGTAGACCTGGCCGGTGGTGACGTTGGCCGATCCGTCGAGGTCGACGTCGAGGAAGCGCTCGTAGTGGCCGATGTCCAGGTCGGTCTCGGCGCCGTCGTTGGTGACGAACACCTCACCGTGCTGGAAGGGGTTCATCGTGCCGGGGTCGACGTTGAGGTAGGGGTCGAGCTTCTGCATGGTGACCCGCAGGCCACGTGCCTTGAGCAGGGCACCCAGGCTGGAGGCAGTCAGACCCTTGCCGAGGGAGGAGGCGACACCCCCGGTGACGAAGATGTGCTTGGTCGTCGTGGATGTGGGCTGCATAGCCAAAGGGGGCTCCCGTGGTCGCGATCGTGAGGTGCGTACCGGCGTGCCGTCCGGAGAATTCCGGAGGCGCCGTCGCTGCGGTTCGGGGGCCTCGTCCACTGTCGGGACGACCACCGGTCCACGGGCTACCAGGGTAACAGCGACGAGAGGAGGCTGCTTCCGGCCACACCTCTCACACGGGAGTCACAGAATCACCGCACGCACTTCACGTCCCACCCGTTCGCCACAAACGGGCCGCCGAGAACTTATGGACAGCGTCGCGCGGATCTTCCTGGTGCGTCGTATCCTGCTCGGACCACTCGCTGCCGAGTTGGCCGGCCAGCGGCTCCACCCCAGCCCGCTCACCCGTGCAAGAGCTCGTCGGTTCTATTACAACGACCCCTTGACCAGCAGTAAGCGCCCCACGGGGCGAATTGGCCGTTCGACTGGAGACGCACGTGGCCGGGCGCATCGAGGATTACGCACTCATCGGAGACATGCAGACCGCTGCCCTGGTCTGCCGGGACGGCACAGCAGACTGGCTGTGCCTCCCCCGCTTCGACTCGCACGCCGTTTTCGCCGGGCTCCTCGGTACCGAGGAGCACGGCTTCTGGCGTCTGGGACCCGCACGCGCGGAAGGGGCACAGCCCCTCGCCGCGGACCGCCGCCGATATCGCGGGGACTCGCTCGTCCTGGAATCGGAGTGGGACACCCCGCGCGGCACGGTTCGCGTGACCGATTTCATGCCGCCGCGTGACGGCGCCCCCCAGCTCATCCGGATCGTGGAAGGCGTCAGCGGCCGGGTGCAGATGCGCTCGGAACTGCGGATGCGTTTCAGCTACGGGCGGGTCACCCCCTGGGTGCACAAGGTCGACGGCCGCACGGTCGCCGTGGCGGGCCCCGACTCGGTCTGGCTGGACACGCAGGCGGAGACGTACGGCCAGAACCTGACGACGTACTCCGATTTCACCGTCGCCCCCGGCGACCGGATCGCGTTCACGATCAGCTGGCAGCCCTCGCACCACGAGCCGCCCAGCCTGCCGGACCCCGAGGGTTCCCTCGAGGCGACCGAGAACTTCTGGCGCGAATGGGTCGACCAGTGCACGTACCACGGGCCCTACCGGGAGGCCGTGGTCCGCTCGCTGATCACCCTGAAGGCCCTCACGTACGCGCCCACCGGCGGCATCGTGGCGGCTCCGACCACCTCCCTGCCCGAGGAGATCGGGGGCGTTCGGAACTGGGACTACCGCTACACCTGGCTGCGGGACGCGGCGATCACGCTGTCCTCGCTGCTGCGCACCGGCTACCGCGAGGAGGCCCGCGCCTGGCGCGAGTGGCTGCTGCGGGCCGTCGCGGGCGACCCGGAGAACCTGCAGATCATGTACGGCATCGCGGGTGAGCGGGAGCTCGGCGAGGCGGAGCTGGACTGGCTGCCCGGCTACGAGAACTCCGGGCCGGTCCGGGTCGGAAACGGTGCGGCGAACCAGCTCCAGCTCGATGTGTACGGAGAGGTCACCGAGGCGCTGCACCTGGCGCACATGACGGGCCTGACCCGCAACGACTACGCGATGGGACTCCAGCTCAAGCTGATCAGCTATCTGGAGAAGCACTGGGAGGAGCCCGACGAGGGCATCTGGGAGGTGCGCGGCCCCCGCCGGCACTTCGTGCACTCCAAGGTGATGGCCTGGGTCGCGGTCGACCGCACCATCAAGCTGATCGAGTCCGGGGACACGGACGGGCCGCTGGAGCGGTGGCTCCAGCTGCGCGAGGACATCCACCGCGATGTCTGCGAACGGGGCTACGACAAGGAACGCAACACCTTCACCCAGTCCTACGGGTCGAAGGAACTGGACGCGTCCCTGCTGCTGATTCCGCAGATGGGCTTCCTGCCGCCCGACGACAAGCGGGTCATCGGCACGATCGAGGCGATCCAGCGGGAGCTGTCCACGGAGGACGGCTTCGTCCTGCGCTACCCCACCGCCGGTGAGAACGCGGGCGTCGACGGCCTGGAGGGCGACGAGGGCGCGTTCCTGGCCTGCTCGTTCTGGCTGGCGGACGACCTCGCGATGATCGGCCGGGTCGACGAGGCCCGCCAGCTCTTCGAGAGGCTGCTGTCCCTGCGCAACGACCTGGGGCTGCTGGCCGAGGAGTGGGACGCGCGGCTGCAGCGCCAGGTGGGGAACTTCCCGCAGGCGTTCAGCCATGTGCCGCTGATCGACACGGCGCTGCGGCTGACGGCCAGCGGGGCGTACGTCGGCTGAGGGGCGCGCCCGCAGGTGTGCGCGGGCGGTGTGACAGGACCCGGTGGAACGGCCGATCTCCGGGGCCGGGCCTACGATGGAAGGGTCCTGTCACTCCCTGCGAAGGGGGCATCATGACGCCCCGCAGCACCTTGCCGGACGCCGCTCTGAGCAGCCTGCGCAACGATCTCACCGGCGCGGTCCACGTACCCGGGGATCCGGGTTACGACGAGGCCCGCGCCGTCTTCAACAGCATGATCGACCGCAGGCCGTCGGTGGTGGCCCAGTGTGCGGACGAGGCCGATGTGGCACGGGCGCTGCGTTTCGCGCGCGAGCACGGCCTGGAGGTCGCCGTACGCGGAGGCGGTCACAGCGTCGCGGGGATGTCTCTGAGCGATGGCGGCCTGGTGGTGGATCTGCGCCGTATGCACAGCGTGGATGTCGACCGGGAGGCCCGTTCGGCCCGCGTCGGCGGCGGGGCCACCATGAGCGATCTGGACCGTGCGGCCCAGCCGTACTCCCTGGCGACCACCGGCGGCCGGGTCTCCACCACGGGGGTCGGGGGCTTCACACTGAGCGGCGGATCCGGCTGGCTGGAACGCAAGTTCGGACTGGCTTGCGACAATCTGCTGGCCGCCGATCTGGTCACCGCGGACGGGGGCAGCGTCCGCGCCACGCCCGACGAGAATCCGGAGCTGTTCTGGGCGCTGCACGGCGGCGGCGGAAACTTCGGTGTGGTCACATCGCTCACCCTGCGGCTGCACGACCTGCCCGCGATGAGCATGGCGTTGATCCTCTTCCGGCCCGAGGACGGTCCCGAGGCCGTCCGTGCGTACCGGGATCTGATGGAGTCCGCCCCGGACGACGCGGGCGGCGGCTGTCTGTATCTCACGGCCCCGCCCGAGGAGTTCGTGCCCGAACAGCTGGTGGGCACGCTCGTCTGCGCGGTCGTGTTCACCTATGCCGGTACGGAGGCGGAGCTTCGCGAGGCGGCAGCCCCGCTGCTCGGGCTCGGCCATGAGGCGGAGCTCGTGGCCGAACTCCCCTACGCGGAACTCCAGTGCATGCTGGACGATCCGCCCGGGATGCGGAACTACTGGTCCGCCGAGTACCTGGACGGCTTCCCCGACGAAGCCGTGTCCGTCTTCTGCTCCACGGCGGGCACGATGCCCGTTCCTTCCGGTTCGCAGCATGTGCTGTTCCCCATGGGCGGCGCTGTGGCGCGGGGGCCCGCCGACTACCCGGTCCCGTGGCGCTCCTCCCCGTGGGCCGTGCACCCGTTCGGGGTCTGGGAGAGCGCGGCCGACGACGAGCGGGGCAAGCAGTGGGTGCGTGAGGTGCGCGCAGGCGTCCGCCCCTGGGCGAGCGGCGCGGTCTACCTCAACTTCATCGGGCGCGAGGGGCAGGACCGCGTCGTCGCCGGAGTGGGCGAGGAGAACTACGCCCGGCTGGCCGCCGTCAAGGCGCAGTACGACCCCGGCAACGTCTTCCACCTGAACCACAACATCCATCCCGCCGCGGCCGCGGTGTGACGTACCCCGCCGGGCCCGGTAACTTCCTGACCGGGGCAGTTGCCCCGTCGCACGCGAGCAGGAAGCACGAAGGTCGGAGTCAGTGGAGACACAGGGCGGAATCACCGTGCGGCGGGCGCTGGAGCTGCCGGGGCTGCGCGGCGGAGTCCCGGAGGTGCTGGCCGGGGCGGACCGGCTGGACCGTACGGTGCGCTGGGTGCACACGGGTGAGGTGCCGAACATCGCCTCCCTCCTCAAGGGCGGCGAGCTGCTGCTCACCACGGGGCTCGTGCTGGGCTCCCGGCCAGCCGAACAGCGTGCCTTCGTGCGGCGGCTCGCCGACCGGGGCATCGCCGCCCTGGTGGTGGAGCTCGGACCCCGTTTCAGCCGACTGCCCGCGGCGATCGTGGACACGGCACGGACGGCGGGGCTGCCGCTCGTACAGCTGCACCGTGAGGTTCCTTTCGTTTCGGTGACCGAGGAGATCCACACCGAGATCGTCAACGGTCACTACGCGCTGCTCCAGCGGGCCGAGGAGGTGCACCGGCGCTGCACGCAGGCGGTGCTCGGCGGCGGTGGGGTGCCGCAGGTACTGGGCATCCTGGCGGACTTCACCGCCAACCCCGTCTTCCTCGAGACCCCGGACGGCCGGCTGCTGTACGCGGCGGGCACGGGGACCGGGACGGTGGGAGCCGATCCGCTGCAGGTCTGGGAAGGACTGCGCGGCGGCCGTGCGGCCCGCGAGACACCGCCGGCCGGGGCGCTCCTCGTGGAGGTGCCCGGCGGCGGTTCCGGGACCGGTTCCGTACGGGCCCGGCTGGTGCTGCTCGCCGTCTCGGGACCGCTGGTGGCGGTGCACCGGATGGCGGCGGAGCGGGCCGCGGGCATCATCGCCGTCGTCCTGATGCAGGCGCGTCAGGACGAGGAGCTGGCGGCCCGGGGGCGCGGTGACTTCCTCACGGATCTCGCCGAGGGCAGGATCTCGCCCGAGGACGCGCCCGCGCAGGCCAAGGTGCTGGGGTTCAAGCCGGGCGGGGACCCCCTGCTGCCGGTGGTGATGCGGATCGCCCCCGAGCTGTCGCCGTCGGGCAACTGGGCTCTGCTGGCACGGGCGGTGCTGGAGGAACTGTCGGCGGTGGGCGTACCCGTACTGCTCGGGGTGCGGCCCGTGGAGGGCAGGATCCCGCTGCTGCTGGCGCTGCGTCCGGAGACGGGGCGCGCGGCGGTCGCGGACCGGGTGGCGGCGGCGCTGCGGGCGGGCGTCGAGCGGGCGGGGCTCGAACGGGCCGGGGACCGTGCGCCGGTCGTGGTGGTCGGGGCGGCAGGCAGCTGGGCGGCGGCCGGTGCCGGGCTGCGGCACGCGGCGGAGGCGGCGACGGCCGCCCAGGGGCTCGGCGAGCTTCCCTGGTACGACGCGCAGCGCCTCGACATCGATCTGCTGCTCTGGCGGTTGCGGGAGCACCCGGACCTGGCGTCCTTCGTGGACCGGACGATCGGGCCGCTGCGTGAGCACGACCGGACCTCCCGTCCCCCGCTGCTGCCCACGCTCGAGGCCTACATCGACCATGCGGGCCGCAAGGCGGAGGCGGCACGCGAGCTGCATCTGAACCGCCAGACGCTCTACAACCGGCTGGCCCGCATCGGCGAGCTGCTCGGCGCCGATCTGGACGACCCTCAGACCGTCCTGGCCCTGAGTCTGGCCCTGCGGGCCCGCCGCCACACGCCTTGAGCCCCGGCCGCTCGTCACGTCACCTGCGGACCGTGGCCAGCGGCTGCGCCAACTCGTCGTAGACGGACAGCACATGGGCGATCGTGTCGTCCTCGGTCGGCCACCCCGCGGCCTGTACGAGCCCCGCCGCGGCGAGCCGCTCGCGCCGTTCCCGGTCGCCGAGGAGCTGTACGACGCTGCGCGCGAGCGCCTCCGCGTCCCCCGGGGGTACCAGTTCGGCCGCGTCGCCCGCGAGTTCGGCGGGCCCGCCGGTCATGGCCGCCACGAGGGGAACTCCCAGCCGCAGCGCCTCGTGCGCCGCCGTCGGCGGGGGCGCCTCCCCGCCGCAGGTCAGCACGGCGAGGTCCGCGGCGGCGAGGATCTCGACGGTGTCGTCGCGGCTGCCGGCCAGCAGGACGGGCAGCTGTTCGTCGGTGATCCTGCGCTGCAGGGCCGCCCGCTCCGGCCCCTCCCCCACGATCACCAGCAGGGGTACGGGGTCCAGTTCACGCCAGACGCGTGCGGCGTCCAGGAGCGTGCCGAAGCCGTGGTGCGGCAGGAGGCTGCCGACCGACACCAGCAACGGCCTTCCCACCGCGCCCAGTTCGACGCGTGCCTTGCCGTCGTGGCCGGTGGCGGGAGAGGGGCCGGCCGGGATCGCGGCCGGTGCGAGGCGTGCGTCCCGGGCCCCCCGGCGGCGGGCCCGGTCGACCAGTTCCGATGACGTACCCAGCACGATGGCCGCCGCCCGGGCGGCCCTTCGCTCCAGCAGGTGCAGCAGCCGGCGGCGAGCGCCTTCGGTGCGGGCGCGGGCGCGCCAGGTCATGACCAGCGGAGTACTGCGGCCGCTGAGGGCGATCCCGGTCCGGACGGCGGCGTGCAGACCGTGCGCGTGGACGACGTCGGCATCGGCGCAGGCGGCGCGCAGGGCGGCGACGGCCGCGGGGTCGCTGCGCCGGGGTACGGCGACGAAGCGGGCTCCCGTCGCGGGGAGGTCGAGGCCGCGGTCCGCTCCGGCGGGGGCGCAGACCGTGACCTGCACCCCTCTGGCGACCAGACCTGCGGCGAGCGAGACGACATGAGCGCTGCTTCCGGCACCACCGCCCAGGACTTGGACCGTACGCAGCTGTGACACGTCGAATGGCTCCCGGAGCTCCGGAGTCGGCGGAATGTACAGACCAAGGATGCCAGTCCGTACGCACGTTCCGGGACTGACGAAACGTTGTTCCCGTCCTTGCGGCGACAGGCAGCCGGGCCGCCCCACCCGTACGAGTGAGATCAGCGGCCCGGAATTGACATCGGAATCTACTATCCGTCCGCCCGTGCCGCTGCCAGCAGCTCCTCGGCATGGGCCCGGGCCGTCTCCGAGTCCTCCTGGCCGGCCAGCATCCGGGAGAGTTCGCGCACCCGGTCCTCGCCCTCCAGCACCGTGACACCACTGCTCGTCACCGAGCCGTCCACGGTCTTCTCCACCAGCAGCTGCCGGTCGGCGAAGGCCGCCACCTGGGGCAGGTGCGTCACGACCACGACCTGCGCGGACCTGGCCAGCTTGGCCAGCCGCCGGCCCACCTCGACGGCCGCCTTGCCGCCGACACCCGCGTCGACCTCGTCGAAGAGGTACGTCGGTACGGGGTCGGAACCCGCGAAGACCACCTCGACGGCGAGCATCACCCGGGACAGCTCACCGCCCGACGCCCCCTTGGCGATCGGCCGGGGCTGGGCCCCGGGGTGCGGTGCCAGCAGGAGTTCGACCTCGTCGGCGCCGGAGGGCCCGTAGAGCACGCTCCGCCCGCCGATGTCGATGCCGGACGCCTCGTCCGCCGCCTCCGTCTGCCGGATGGCGAAGGAGACCCGGGCGTGCGGCATCGCGAGCGACGCCAGTTCCTCCGTCACCGCCCCGGCGAAACGTGCCGCCGCTTCCGTACGCGCGTCGGTCAGCGCCTGCCCGAGCCCGGAGAGCTCGCTGCGCAGCGCGTCGCGCTCGGCCGTCAGCTCACCGATGCGGTCGTCGTCGCCCTCGAGCTCCGTCAGGCGGGCCGCACCTTCCTCGGCCCAGGCGAGCACGGCGGAGACGTCCTGACCGTACTTGCGGGTCAGCGCGGTCAGCGCCGAGCGCCGATCCTCGACGGCGGCGAGCCGCCGCGGGTCGGCGTCCAGCTGGTCGGCGTACCCGGCGAGTTCGCCGGACACGTCGGCGAGCAGGATGGAGATCTCACCGATGCGGTCGGCGAGCGCGGCCAGCGCCGGGTCGTGGGCCCGCACGGCGTCCAGGGACCGGCCCGCCGCCGCGACGACGGTCGTGGCGTCCACGCCCTCCTGGTCCTCCGGGTCGCCCGCGAGCGCCCCGTGCGCGAGGGCCGCCGCGGAGGCGAGTGCCTCGGCGTGACCGAGCCGCTCGGCCTCCGCGGCCAGTTCGGTGTCCTCCCCGGGCAGGGGCTCGACCGCGGCGATCTCATTGAGGCCGAAACGCAGCAGATCCGCTTCCTGGGCCCGCTCCCTGGTCCGCGTGGTGATCTCGTCGAGCTCCACGACGACCGCGCGCAGCCGCCGGTAGGCCGCCGCGTACTTGGTGTGCGGGCCGTCGACGCCGTCACCCGCGTACCGGTCGAGGGCCTGCCGCTGCCGCGCGGGCTTGAGCAGCCCCTGCTGGTCGGTCTGGCCGTGTACCGCCACGAGTTCGTCGGCGAGTTCGGCGAGGACCCCCACGGGCACGGATCTGCCCCCGAGGTGGGCGCGGGAGCGCCCCTCCGCCGAAACGGTACGGCTGATGAGCAGCGCACCGTCCTCGATCTCGGCCCCGGCCTCCTGTGCGCGCAGCGCTGCCGCGTCGCCCTCGGACACCGTGATCCGCCCCTCGACGACCGCGGCCTTGGCCCCGATCCGTACCAGGGCAGGGTCGGCACGCCCGCCGAGCAATAGCCCCAGGCTGGTGACGACCATGGTCTTGCCCGCGCCGGTCTCGCCCGTCACCGCGGTGAAACCGGGTGACAGCTCGACCACCGCGTCGTCGATGACTCCGAGCGACCGTATCCGCATCTCCTCCAACACGGACATGACCTTACGAGGTCCGGACCCCGGTGCGCCAAGGGCCCCGGGTACCGGTTCACTCTCCCGGGCCCCGGGACCGCTTCCCGCTCAGTGCGGCGCGCCGCGCCAGCCCTGCACCGGGAGCGCGAACTTGGCGACCAGGCGGTCCGTGAACGAGGCCTGGTGCAGCCGTGCCAGCCGTACGGGAACGGCACCGCGCCGCACCTCGACCCGGGCCCCCGCGGGCAGCTCGACGGTCCTGCGGCCGTCGCACCACAGCACCCCGTGCGGGGTGTGGGGCTGCACCTCGACCGCGAGTACCGAGTCGGGTGAGGTCACCAGAGGCTTGGCGAACAGCGCGTGGGCACTGATCGGCACCATCAGCAGGGCCTCGACCTCGGGCCAGACGACGGGGCCGCCGGCCGAGAAGGCGTAGGCGGTCGAGCCGGTCGGCGTGGCGCAGACGATCCCGTCGCAGCCGAAGCCGGTCACCGGCCGGCCGTCGATCTCGAGCACGACCTCCAGCATCCGCTCGGGCGAGACCTTCTGCACGGCCGCCTCGTTGAGCGCCCAGTCGGTGTGCACGATGTCGCCGTTGCTGTGGACGACGACGTCGAGCGTCATGCGCTCCTCGACCTGGTACGCCCGTGTGACGACCCGGTCGACGACCTTGTCGAGGTCGTCCCGCTCGGCCTCTGCGAGGAATCCGACGCGCCCGAGGTTGACGCCCAGCATGGGCACGCCGGATGCCCGGGAGATCTCGGCGCCGCGCAGCAGCGTCCCGTCCCCGCCGAGCACGATCAGCAGTTCACAGCCGTCCACGGCCGCGGGCGTGGCGTCCGTGACCGTCACCACGGACGGCGGAAGCGGCAGGTCCGCCGCCTCGACCGCCAGGACCCGGACGCCGAGGCCGTTGCGCAGCAGGCCCTGGACGACGAGCTCGGCGCTGCGGATCGCCGCCGGGCGGCCGGTGTGAGCCAGCAGGAAAACAGTTCGTGCCGCGTTCTCGGGTTGTGCCGCATGCGTCGTCAACGAGGCCCCTCCGCCACTGCACGGTCGACATCCGCGGGATCCAGTTCAGGAGCTCCGGCCCGCAGCCACAGAAAGTACTCGACATTTCCTGACGGCCCGGGCAGCGGGCTCGCCGTGACGCCCCGGACACCGAGGCCCAGGAGGCCGGCGCGGCGCGCCACCTCCCGTACCGCTTCGGCCCGCAGCTCGGGGCTGCGGACCACACCGCCGCTTCCGAGGCGCTCCTTGCCCACCTCGAACTGCGGCTTGACCATGAGGACCAGGTCCGCGTCGGGTGCCGCGCAGCGCGCCAGGGCGGGCAGCACGAGGCCGAGCGGAATGAACGACAGATCGCCCACCACCAGGTCCACCGCCTTCCCGTCGAGCTGCTCCAGCGTCAGCTCCCGCACATTGGTACGGTCCTTGACGATGACGCGTTCATCGGACTGCAGGGACCACGCGAGCTGCCCGTAGCCGACGTCGACCGCGAGGACGTGCCCGACTCCGGCACGCAGCAGCACATCGGTGAAGCCGCCCGTGGACGCGCCGGCGTCCAGTGCCCGTCGTCCCTCGACCTTCAGCCCGAGGGGGACGAAGGCGGCGAGCGCGCCCGCGAGTTTGTGCCCGCCGCGCGAGACGTACTCGGGGTCGTTGTCGTCCTTCACGACGACGACGGCGGCGCTCGTCTCGACCTGGGTGGCGGGCTTGGTCGCGGTGTTGCCGCCGACGGTCACCCGCCCCGCCGCGATCAGCTGGCTCGCGTGTTCGCGCGAGCGGGCGAGCTTGCGGCGTACCAGCTCGGCGTCGAGGCGGCGACGTGCCACTCCTGCCACTTCTTGTTCAGCTCCTGTTGTTGTACGGGGGTGCGGGTGCGGGTCTGGCGTCCAGCTCGGTCAGCGCGTCGCGCAGCCCACGGTGTACATCCTCGTACACCGCGGTGTGCCCGTCCGCCGGAAGGTGGTCCGCATCGGCCAGTCGCTCCAGCTGCGCATCGACCCCGGGATGCCCGGTGGCGGTGCGTACGACACCGAGGGGGGCGGGCGGGGCGGGCTCGAAGGAGGGTGCGGGCGGCACCTCGGGCTGTGCTGCGGCCCCGTGCTCCGCGTCGCCCTCCTGCGCCGTCCCCGGCTCCGGCATCCAGTCGCTCATGCCCGAAACGCTACCCCGAACGGCTGGGGTACCGTCGGTGACGATGGCGACCATGGCGGAGTGCCGCAGCGCACTCGACACACTTTCCGGCAACCTGGCAGGGGCCGACGGCGACGTACGCAGCGCTGCTGCTCTCGACCGCTCGCTGAGCTGCCACATCAAGGATCTCGACGTCACGTTCGTCGGGCGGCTGGCGGGGGGCCGGATCCGGGTACTCGACACGGTCGAGGGCCCGCCCCGCGAGAAGGCCGAGATCCGGCTCGCGATGACCGGGGACGATCTGGTGGCCATGGTGAACGGGGAGCTGAATTTCGCGAAGGCCTGGGGCTCGGGCCGGGTCCGGCTGGAGGCGGGCTTCCGTGATCTGCTGAAGCTCAAGTCCCTGTTGTAGGACGTGCCCGTCAGGCCTTGGCGCCGGCCCGCTTCCGGCGGGCGGCCGGGACCACGAGCGGTGTTCCCGTCTCCGGGTCGTCGATGACCTGGCAGGGCAGCCCGAAGACCTCTTCCACCAGCTCCGCCGTGACCACGTCCCCGGGGACGCCCTCGGCGATGATCTCGCCCCGGCGCATGGCGATGAGGTGGGTGGCGTACCGGGCGGCGTGGTTGAGATCGTGCAGGACGGCCACCAGCGTGCGGCCCTGTGTCTCGTGGAGTTCGGCGCACAGGTCGAGTACGTCGATCTGGTGCTGGATGTCGAGGTACGTCGTCGGCTCGTCGAGCAGGAGCAGCGGGGTCTGCTGGGCGAGCGCCATGGCGATCCAGACGCGCTGGCGCTGGCCGCCGGAGAGTTCGTCGACATAGCGGTCGGCGAGTTCGCCCACCCCGGTGGACGCCATGGACTCCACGACGATCCGTTCGTCCTCGGGAGACCACTGGCGCAGCAGCCCCTGGTGCGGGTACCGGCCGCGCGAGACGAGGTCGGCGACCGTGATGCCGTCGGGGGCTATGGAGGACTGGGGCAGCAGGCCCAGGGTCCTGGCGACCTTCTTCGCGGGCATCCGGTGGATGGCCTGTCCGTCCAGCAGGACCTCGCCCCGGCTCGGCCTCAGCATCCGGGACAGCGCGCGCAGCAGGGTCGACTTGCCGCAGGCGTTGGGGCCGACGATCACCGTGAAGGAGTTGTCGGGGATCTCGACCGAGAGGTTCTCGGCGATGACACGCTGGTCGTAGCCGAGGGTCACCGAGTCTGCGGTGAGGCGCTGCATGGTCGTACTCCCGGAGTTGATGGGGTTCTTCTGCGAGGTGTCCGGTGCCGTCACCGGTGTACCGGGCTTCATATGCGTCCCGCCTTGCGCTCGGACACCAGCAGCCACAGCAGGTAGCAGCCGCCCAGCACTCCGGTGACCACACCCACCGGAAGCTGACGGTCCCCGAAGGCGTTCATCGCCGTCCAGTCGGCGACGAGCAGCAGGGCCGCGCCCGTGCAGGCCGCGGCGGCCAGGTTGGGGCCGGGCGAGCGGGTGAGCCTGCGGGCGACCTGCGGGGCGCTCAGCGAGACGAAGACGATGGGGCCCGCCGCGGCCGTGGCGACGGCGACGAGGATCACGGCGCAGCCCAGCAGGACGAGCCGGGTGCGCTCCACCCGTACACCCAGGGCGTGTGCGGCGTCGTCGCCCATCTCCAGCATGCGCAGGGCGCGTCCGTGGCCCAGGACCAGGGGGACGAGGACACCGCAGACCGCCAGCAGCGGCCAGACCTGCGCCCAGTCCCGGCCGTCCAGTGAGCCGGTCATCCAGACGACGGCGCGGGTGGCGTCGACGAGGTTGGCCTTGGTGATCAGGTAGTGGATGCCCGCGGTGAGCATCGCGGCTGCGCCGATTCCGACGAGGACGAGCCGGTAGCCGTGCACGCCCCGTTTCCAGGCCAGCAGATAGACGGCGACACCGGTGAGCACACCTCCGGCGACCGCCCCCGCGGCGACCTCGGTCGGCCCGCCGTGGAAGAGCACGATCACGGTGAGGGCGCCGACCGCGGAGCCCTGGCCGAAGCCGAGCACGTCGGGGCTGCCCAGCGGGTTGCGGGAGACGCTCTGGAAGACGGCGCCGCCGACGCCGAGTGCGGCACCGACCAGGAGTCCGACCAGGACTCTCGGCAGGCGCAGGTCCGTGACGATGAACTCCTGCTGGAAGGTCCCGTTGCCGAACAGCGTGGTGAGGACCTCGCCCGGCGTCATGGAGTAGTCGCCGCTGCCGGTGAGCACCACGGCCGCCGCTGCCGCCACCAGGGCGAGCAGCACGATCACGACGAGCGCCCGGACGTCCACCCGGAAGGAGAAGCCGCCGACGGTCCGTACGGCGCGGACCGACTTCGCGGTGTCCTGCGGGGCCTTCACAGCTGGGCCATCCTCTTGCGTCGTACGAGATGGATGAAGACGGGTCCGCCCAGCAGCGCGGTGACGATGCCGACCTGCAGTTCGGAGGGGCGTGCCATGACCCGGCCGACCACATCGGCGCCGAGCAGCAGCACCGGCGACAGCACGGCCGCGTACGGCAGGATCCACCGCATGTCGGGCCCCGTGATGGTGCGGACGAGGTGCGGGATCATCAGCCCGATGAAGACGATCGGCCCGCAGGCGGCGGTGGCCGCCCCGCAGAGCAGGGTCACGGCCGCCATCGCGAGGACGCGGGTCCGGGTCAGATGGGCGCCGAGCGCCCTGGCCGTGTCGTCGCCCATCTCCAGCGCGTTCAGCGGCCGGGCGATGAGGAGCGCGAGCAGCACGCCGAGCGCGATGAACGGCCACACCTTGCCGACGGTCTCCATGTTGGCGGAGGCCAGCGATCCGACGGTCCAGAACCGGAGCCGGTCCAGCGCCGCCGCGTCCAGCAGCTGTACGGCGTTGACGTAGCCGAACAGCGCCGCGGTGACCGCCGTACCGGCGAGCGCGAGCCGCACCGGGTTCGCCGACCGGCTGCCGCCGAGCAGATACACGGCCACGGACACGATCGCGGCGCCGCCGAACGCGAACCAGACGTATCCGGTCAGCGAGGTGACGCCGAAGAAGCTGATCGCGGAGACGACCGCCGCGGCCGCGCCCGCGTTGACACCCAGCAGGCCGGGCTCGGCGAGCGGGTTACGGGTCAGGGCCTGCATCACCGCGCCGGAGAGGCCGAGTGCCGCCCCGACGATCAGCCCGAGCACGGTCCGCGGGACGCGCACGTCCCGTACGAGGACGTCGCCGTTGGTCCCCGAGTAGTGGAACAGGCCGTGCCAGACCTCGGACAGGGGCAGCGCCTTGGCCCCGATCGCGACACTCGCGAGACAGACCAGGACCAGAACACCCACGGCTGCCAGCAGACCTGCGGCACGCACCGCATGACGCGCCGGGCGCGCGGGCGTTTCCGGCGTGGCCGCGGGGCCGACGCTCGATTCGGAGGGACTCTCAACCAACACCGGGTTAGGTTAGCCTACCCTCCAGGCGTCTCACCTGGCCGGTTCGGCAGCCGCCTTGGCCCGGGCGCCTACAGTCCGAGCCTGGCCACCGCCTTCTCCGCGTCGAGTCCGCAGGACCCTTCACCGGCATGCGTCCACGCCGCGCCGCACAGGGCCCGCAGTCCGTCCAGCGGATCCCCGTCGCCCTCCAGCACCAGGGCGTCCCCCTGCGCGTCGGCCGTCCAGCCACCGCAGCGGATCCGGCCGCCCTCCTCCGCCACCTCGGGCTGGCCGGTGAGCAGCCCCCGAAGGTCCCGGTCCACATAGGTCGGCCGGTACTTCGGCTCGGCGGCCAGCAGCTGCGCCGCGTCGGTCACCCCGGTGAGCACCAGCAGCGAGTCGACACCTCCGTTGAACGCGCCCTCGATGTCCGTGTCCAGCCGGTCCCCGACGACCAGCGGCCTCTGGGCACCGGTCCGCAGGACGGTCTCCCGGTGCATCGGGGGCAACGGCTTGCCGGCGACCTGCGGCTCGGCACCGGTGGCGATCCGTACGACCTCCACCGCCGCGCCGTTGCCCGGCGCTATGCCACGGGCGCCGGGAATCGTCAGGTCCGTGTTGGACGCGAACCACACGGCCCCGCGCGCGATCGCGTACGCCGCCTCGGCGAACCGTCCCCACGCCAGGTCAGGCCCGCCGTACCCCTGCGCCACGGCGACCGGCTCGTCGTCCGCCGACTCCACCGGCACCAGTCCCCGCTCGCGCAGCGCGACGCGCAGCCCTTCCCCGCCGACCACGAGCACCCTGGCCCCGGACGGCAGTTGATCGGCCATCAGCCGGGCCACCGCCTGCGCCGACGTGATCACGTCGCCGGGCTCCGCCGGCACCCCGAGCTCCGTCAGATGCTCCGCCACCGCGTCGGGTGTGCGCAGGGCGTTGTTCGTGACGTACGCCAGCCGCATCCCGCCCTCACGCGCGGTGCCCAGCGATTCGACGGCGTGGACGATCGCATGCCCGCCGGCGTACACCACCCCGTCGAGATCGAGCAGAGCCGTGTCGTACGCCTCGCTCAGCGCCGCGCTGCTCCCGAGCGGCCGGGACCTGTACTGCTGACTCATATGTCTGTGCTCCTCTTTCCATGCCTCTGCCCCGATCATCGCGCATATAGGGAGCGCACATACGATGCACAAATGAACACATCAGGGCCCGCCGGGCAGGGACTGCGGCTGATCCCCTTCCGCGGGCTGCGGTACGTCCCCGAGCGGGTCGGCAGCCTTGCAGCGGTGACCTCACCGCCGTACGACGTCGTGGTCAGGCCCGACGGGCTGCACCACCTGGAGTCCGCGGACCCGCACAACATCGTGCGGCTGATCCTTCCGCAGGCCGGCACCGCCGCTGCGCGCCATCAGCAGGCAGCCGAGACCCTGAAGCGCTGGCTCGCCGAGGGCGTTCTGGCCCCGGACCCGGTCCCTGCGCTCTACGTCTACGAGCAGCGAAGCGGCGAGGTCCTGCAGCGGGGCGTGATCGGGGCCCTGGCGCTCTCCCCCGCCGGCGAGGGCATCGTGCTCCCGCACGAAGACGTCATGGCCGATGTCGTGGAGGACCGCGCCGACCTGATGCGCACCGCGGCGGCCCATCTCGAACCTCTGCTGCTCAGCTACGTCAGCGACGGCGCACGAGCGGGAGCGAACGCCGTCATCGAACGTGTGGTGGAGCGCCTCCCGCTGCTCACCACCACGACGGAGGACGGCTTCAGCCACCGTCTCTGGGCCGTCACCGATCCTGGCGAGCACGCGGAGATCCAGGCCGACCTCTCCCGCCGCCAGGCGCTGATCGCCGACGGCCACCATCGCTGGGCCACCTATCTCGGGCTCCAGAAGGAACAGCCCGCGCCGGGCCCCTGGGACTTCGGCCTGGTCCTCCTCGTCGACACGGCCCGCTATCCCCTGCAGGTACGTGCCATCCACCGGCTGCTGCACCGCCTTCCGGTCGCCGAGGCCATCGAGGCACTGGGCAGCAGCTTCCGGGTCAGGGAGATCGAGGGGCCGCTCCCCCGGGCTCTCGACGCACTCACCGGGGCCGCCGCGGAGGGCAACGCCTTTCTGCTCGCGGGCGACGGCCGTTTCCACCTCGTCGACCGGCCGGACGGAGATCTCCTCGCCCGCACGGTTCGTGCCGACCGGCCGGCGGCCTGGCGCGCACTGGATGCGACCGTGCTGCACTCCACACTCCTGGACCACGTCTGGAGGATTCCCGACGCCCCGGAGCACATCGCGTACATCCACGACACCGCGGCGGCCGTCGAGCAGGCCGAGCGGCACAATGCCACGGCGGTGCTGATGCACCCGGTCCGCGAGGACGTCGTCCGGGACCTGGCCAGACAGGGTGTCACCATGCCCCGCAAGTCGACCTCGTTCGGCCCCAAGCCGGCCACGGGACTCGTCCTGCGCAGTCTCGACACGGACTGACGAACGGGCAGCAAACAGAAGAGGGCGGCACCCGTGACGGGTGCCGCCC
>NZ_JBHTRI010000041.1:0-73211 GCF_042796085.1 Streptomyces sp. NPDC056452 | reverse complement strand
GGTACGACGCGGCTGAGCGCGTCGTACCGGCCCCGAGGGCACTGCTACTGCCGATCGGTCATGAACGTCCGCCCGGATGCACCACCATGGCCGAGCCGCCGCCCCGCCGCACCTTTTCCGCAGCCGCGAGCCACCGCCCGTCGGGCAGCCGCTGGACACCCGTGGCCGCTCCGATCTCCGGGTTCAGCCTGAAGACGTGGCCGAGCGCTTCCAGCTGCCCGCGCACCGTGCTGTCCCACAGCCCGGGTTCGATCTCGGTCGTGGCCGAGTTGCGCTGACTGGCACGGGGCGCGGCGATCGCCTCGACGAGCGGCAGCCCCCGGTCCAGATGCCCGGTCAGCGACTGCAGCACGGTGGTGATGATCGTCGCACCGCCCGGCGATCCCAGGGCCAGTACGGGCTTGCCGTGCTCCAGAACGATGGTCGGCGAGATCGACGACCGCGGGCGCTTGCCCGGACCGGGCAGGTTCGGGTCGTGGACCGCCGGGGATGCGGGCGCGAAGGAGAAGTCCGTCAGCTCGTTGTTGAGCAGGAAGCCGCGCCCCGGCACGGTGATGCCGCTGCCGCCCGTCGACTCGATGGTCAGCGTGTACGCCACGACATTGCCCCACTTGTCGGCGGCGGTCAGATGCGTCGTGTTCTCGCCCTCGAACGTCGTCGGTGCCGCGGTGCCCCCGGCGGCGCACGGGACGGGGTGGCGGGGGTCGCCCGGCGCGAGCGGGCTGGTGAGCACGGCGTCGTCCTTGATCAGGCACTCGCGCGAGTCGGCGAAGCGCTGGCTGAGCAACTCCCGTGTCGGCACGTCCTCGAACGCGGGATCGCCGAGCCAGCGCCCCCGGTCGGCGAAGGCGATCCGGCTCGCCTCGATGAGCCGGTGCAGGTACTGCACCTCGCTCGCCTTCGAGAGGTCGGTCGACTCGAGGATGTTGAGCGCCTCGCCCACGCTCGTACCACCGGACGAGGAGGGCGCGATGCCGTAGACGTCGAGGCCGCGGTAGCCGATCCTGGTGGGGGCCTGGCGCAGGGCACGGTACGACTTCAGGTCCTCGGCCGTCAGATCTCCGGGACGGACCACGCGGGTGGCGGCCGGGTCGACGGGAGGCCTGCGTACCGTCTCCACGATGTCCTCGGCCAGCCCGCCGCGGTACAGCTCGTCGATGCCCTCGCGGCCCAATGTCTCGTACGTACGGGCGAGATCGGGGTTCTTGAAGACCGATCCGACGACGGGCAGCTTCCCCTGGGGCAGGAAGAGCTCCGCGGACGCGGGGAAGTCGGCGAACCGCGCCTGGTTGCCCGCGGTCTGTGAGCGGAAGGTGCCGTCCACGACGAACCCGTCGCGGGCGAGCCGCTCGGCCGGCTTCAGCAGCTGCCGCAGAGGCTTGCTGCCCCAGGCGTCCAGCGCCTTCTCCCAGGTGGCCGGGGTGCCGGGGGTACCAACTCCGAGGCCGCTGGTGACGGCGTCGTTGAACGGGATCGGCTGCCCGTTCTCCAGGAAGAGCGAGGAGTCCGCGCTGCGGGGCGCGGTCTCACGGCCGTCGATCGTCTGTACCGTGCGCTTCTCGGCGTCGTACAGGACGAAGTAGCCTCCGCCGCCGATGCCCGCCGAGTAGGGCTCGGTGACACCCAGCGCCGCCGCGGTCGCCACGGCCGCGTCCACCGCGTTGCCCCCCTTGCGGAGCACCTCGATCCCGGCCGCCGAGGCGTCCGCGTCGACGCTCGCCACCGCTCCCCCGTATCCGACCGCCACCGGAGACTTGGGTGGGGGGCCGGACGGCTCCGAAGCCGCCGGGGCCGCGGCACCGAGCGAACCGATGACAGCGATAACGCTCAAGAACGACACATTCCGGCCGACGGAACGACGCATCCGTACCTCCAGTGAAGGATCGTCCGCGCAGGGTAACGCCGCCCCGCCCGGATCCACAGGACCGCCTCGGACACGGGCTCGGATGACCGCTAATATGCCCGCCCATGACTGACGACGTGCGCAACATCGTGCTGGGTGTCATAGCTGCCGGATTCAGCGCCTCCCTCGGCTGGATCGCCCGTACCTACCTGTGGCGGCGCAGACTCCGCCGCAAGCAGGCCTTCTTCGGACTGCCCGGGAACTCCGAGTGCATGCTCGTGGTGAATCGCGAGGCCGGCGGCGACGGCGCTGTCCACCGCCATGACGTCTTCGCCCTGCTGGAGCTCTCGGCGCTGATCAAGGACTGCCAGGCACATGCGCAGATCGTGTCCCACGACGTGGCCCAGCAAGGGTTCGGTGAGCGTACGGAGTTCTGTGTCGGCGGCCCGGTGTCGAACCGGCGGATGGCCGCTCACCTGCAGTCCCTGCTGCCCGGCGTGAAGATCAACACGGATCCCGAGCCCGGCCCGGACCGCGCCGCCTTCCAAGTGGGCTCGGAGCGCTACCGACTGGAGTCCGGCGTCGCCGAGCATGTGCTCCTCGCACGTCTGACGGGTGGTCAGGACGCCCGCCCGGTCTTCCTGTTCTGCGGACAGCGCGCCATCACCAATCAGGCGGCATCGCGCTACCTCGCCCGCAACTACGAGAAGCTGCAGCGCAAGCACCGCAACAACAGCTTCGTCCTGCTGCTGAAGGTGGTCAACACCCATGCGTACGGGCCCGATGTGGTGGAGGTCATCGGCGATGTGACACGCACCGCGCAGGCCCCGCTGCCCGTCGCACCCCCCGTCTCGCACCGGGCGGCCGACTGAGGCCCGCTCAGGCGACGGTGCCCGTGAGGTCGGCCTCAGCCTTGCGCAGGGCTGCGCGCAGCAGGGATGCGCCCGTGGGTGTGAGGGTGTGCAGCACGGTCGGGCCGTTCCGAACGGTGGTGATGAGCCCCGCGTCACGCAACGCGGTGGCGTGTCTGCTGGCGGCGGAGGCCGAGACTCCGGCAGCACGGGCGATCTCGCCGGTCGTGGCGCCGGCGGACGCGGCGCGCAGGGCGACCGCTCGGGCACGCCCGAGCACGTTGGTCAGGGACTGATCGGGGGCGCTGTCGGTCACGGAGCGGACCTCGGGCTCGTGGAGCAGCGAGTACCAGACCACGGGCGGCAGTCCCGGGTCGGCGAAGGCAACCGGCTCGCCCCAGTTGAAGTACGACGGGACGAGAGTGATCCCACGGCCGTTCAGGTGAAGGTCCCGGTCGTCCGCCTGCCTGGGGTAGGCGACCTCCAGGACGGGAGGGCGCCAGCGGAGCATGGGCCCCAGTCCCGAGAGCATGCCCTCCACTCCGCCGTCGAGAAACCCACGGCAGCGTGCCGCCCGCTCGGCCTCGACGCGCGCCCGCACCTGCTCCTTGTGGGGGGCGACGACGACCTCGTAGTACGCGCGCAGCACCCCCACGAACTCCTTGCGCGCTTCCAGTCCGGCCAGTTGCCCGGCCCACGCGGGCGCTCCGACGATCCGGTCGAGGATGGCCATCTCCGCCATGACCCGTTGCCCGGGCGTGGCCAGAATCGACTCCAGTCCCACGTCCAGTCCGTCCAACGCCCCGACCGGGGTGAGGAAATCCGGATAGTACGCGGCCCTTGGATACAAGGGCAGCAACACATTTCGCAGGGCGCGCTCCAGCCCCTTCTCCCGCAGTTGTTGCCGTGTCGTGCGGTACCACCCGTCGAAGGCCCACCTTCCCCTCCGGGTCTGGAACCGGTGCAGACTCGCGGCGATCTCGAAGAGCGGATCGGGAGCGGGGGCGAGCCGGGTCCTCGCCAGATCCACATCGGTGAAGTGAATGCGGAGCACGTCGTTCCCCCAGTTGAGTTCGGCTCTTGCTCTACAGCGCACCAGCGTTCGTTCGGCGCGGGATCCGCCGGACGATCGTAGGTAGCTGGAATCAAGGAACGATAAACGGGGGTTCAACGAGCTTGCGGTGCCTGCTTATTGGCGCCTGCACGTGGACAACGCGGGGTTCGGGTACAGCCGGTGGTGCGCCGGGAGCGACGAGCGCGCCTGCCTCACCTCCCCCGTGAGGAGGTGAGGCAGGCACCTACGGATCAGCCGCCGACGGAGCCGGCGAACTTCGCGAACGCGGTCCTGGTGCCCGGCCCGGCGATGCCGTCGATCGGACCCGTGTAGCCCCAGAGGTCCTTCAGGTACCGCTGCAGCGCCTTGATCGTGTGGGAGCCGGCGATCCCGTCGATCGCGTCCTTGTAGCCCCAGTTCGTCCGCAGGTGGCGCTGGAGCGCCTTCCAGCTGTTGGTGCCCAGCAGCCCGTCGACGGGGCCGGTGTAGTTGTAGTGCAGGGCCAGCCACCACTGGAGGTTCTCGGCCTGCGCGCCGGTCAGGCCGAGGTTGTTCGTCGCAAGGGTGCCTAAGGCCTCGGCGCTCACCGCCGGCGGGGCCGCCGGTGCGGACGCCGCGAAGCCGGTGCCGGCACCGGCGAGGGTCCCGACTGCCAACCCGACGACAGCGGTGGCACTGACGATCGACCTCGTCACCACGCTCGGTCGCATGCGTTCTTCCCTTCGTTCGTTCGATCGTCTGCGGCCGGCTGAACGGCAGCGCGCCTGCCCCGTGACGAGGTGCGGCAGGCGCGTACGGATCAGCCGTGGATGTCGGCGAACTTCGCGAACGCGGCCCTGGTGGCGTCCCCGGCGATGCCGTCGATCGGACGGTCGTAGCCGTGGTCCCGCAGCATGCGCTGCAGCGCCTTGATCGTGTTGGTGCCGGGGATCCCGTCGATCGAGTCGTGGTATTCCCAGTCCTCCGCCAAGTGGCGCTGCATCGCCTTCCAGCTGTTGGTGCCCAGCAGTCCGTCGATGGAACCGGTGTACTCATGGTTCCACCGCAGCCAGAGCTGGACGTCCTTGGCCTGCCTGCTGGTCAGGCCGAGGTTGTTCGTCGCGAGGGTGCCGAAGCCCTCGGCGCTCACCGCCGGCGGGGCGCCGGGTGCAGAGCCCGCGAAGCTGGTGCCGGCACCGGCGAGGTTCCCGATCGCCAGCCCGGCCACGGCGGTGGCGCTGACGATCGACCTCGTCATGAGGCTCGGTCGCATGCGTTCTCCCCTTCGTTCGTTCGGTCGATCGGTGACGTGAGCGCGGATCAGCCGATGAAGTTGGCCCAGTTCGACCACGCGGCCCTGGTGCCCGGCCCGGCGATGCCGTCGATCGGACCCGTGTACTGGGAGTGCTCACTCAGGAACCGTTGCAGCGCCTTGATCGTGTTGGGGCCGGGGATCCCGTCGATCGCGTCGTCGTATTCCCACTGGTCCTCCAGGAAGTTCTGTATCGCCTTCCAGCTGTTGGTGCCCAGCAGTCCGTCGATGTCTCCGTTGTAGCCCCAGCCCCTCAGCCAGCGCTGGATGCCCTTGGCCTGCTTGCTGGTGAGGCCGAGGTTGTTCGTCGCGAGAGTGCCGAAGGCCTCGGCGCTCACCGCCGGCGGGGCCGCCGGTGCGGAGGCCGCGAAACTGCTGCCGGCACCCGCGAGGGTCCCGATCGCCAGCCCGGCCACGGCCGTGGCGCTGACGATCGACCTCGTCATGACGTTCGGTCGCATACGTTCTTCCTTTCGTTCGTTCGGTTCATCGGTGACGGGAGCGACACCGTCTGGGCGCTCGGAACGCCCGTAACGGAACGCTGCCGGGTGGGACGGCGGGACGGTGTCACCCGTGTGACCTGGGCGTCTCACCGCTTTCCGGGACCGGGACGGGACAGGCTTGCTGTTCATGACGATTCCTTTCGACGCGGGTTTCGGACCGGGTGGACGGCAACGGTCGCGGAGCGGGGGCGGCTTCCCGGCTGTCCGGACGGCCAGGTGCTCACCGCACCTGGGTCGGCGGCGTCCGGGGCGCCCCACCGGGCGGTGCGCTCGCCGGGGTGCTGGATGTTCACGAAGAGCGTTTGTCCGTCAGGAGTGGCGGTGACTCCGGTGACCTCGGCGCCGCGGGGGGCGGTGAGGAAACGGCGAACCTTCCTGGTCGTCGGATCGGCTGCCAGCAGGGCGTTGTTCCCGGCGGCCCGGTAGGCCGCCGCAGTGCCGTTCAGGGCGTGGCCGGAGACACCGGTGGAGATCCAGAGCGTTCCGTCCGCGCCGAACCAGAGGCCCTTGGGAGCGGCGAACGCGCCGTCGGCGGACAGGTCCGGGTCACCGCCGACGAGGAACTCCTCCCAGCGGAAGGAGGGCGACGTACCGTCGTCCGCCGCCTCGCGCCAGCGGATGACGCGCCCGTAGGGATCGGCGCCACGCGCGCATGCCCCTGCGGCCGTGTTGTCCCCGGTCCCGCTCGAACACGGGGAGCCACCCGTGCTGTTGGCGAGAGCCAGGTACACCTCTCCGTCGAGAGGGCTGACCGCAACTCGCTCGGGCCGGGCGAGGGGCGTGGCGCCGAGGGCGTCCGCTGCCGTCCTGGCCCGCACCAGGACGTCCGCCTGGTCGTGCCAGCCCTTGTCACGGGTCAGCGGGCCGTGCCCGTGCCGGAGCGGCAGCCACCGGCCGACGCCGTCGGGGGAGATCCTCGCCACGTAGAGCGTGCCGTGGTCCAGCGGGCTCCTGCCCCGGTCGCGCAGCCGGCGCCAGCTGTCCGCGCTCACGTACTTGTAGAGGTACTCGCCGTCCTCGGAGTCGGTGCTGTAGACCACGAGGCGTCCCGCGGCCTCGGTCACGGTGGCACCGCCGTGCATGAAGCGTCCGAGCGCGGTCCGCTTGACCGGGACGGCGGACGGATCGCGGGGGTCCAGCTCCACGATCCAGCCGAACTCGTCCGGTCTCGCCTCACGAGCGGCAAGGTCGAATCGCGGGTCGGCACGGTGCCAGGGATGCCCGAACCCGTCGGCGGACAAGCCGTACCTGACGTGCTCCTCGTCGCGCCGCCAGTCGGGCTCGTCGGTGCCGAAGACGGCGTTGAAGTTCTCCTCCGCCGCCAGGTAGGTACCCCAGGGGGTGATGCCGTGGCCGCCGCAGGCCAGCACGCCTCGTGACCTGCCGTCGACCGCCACGGGACCGGAGAACCGGACCGGTGAGTCGCCCGTGATCCTCCGGTTGTACGCCGAGTCCACGGCCTTCCACACACCTCCGGACTCCCGTACCTCCAGCACGGTGAGGCCCTGCGCGGCGACCGCCTTGTCGGCCCCGCCGCCCAGCAGTTCGGGGTCGGTCGCCTCGTGGCTGATCACCAGCAGGCCGCGGCGGTTCCCCGTGGCACCGTCACCCAAGGGGAAGAACTGGACGCCGTGATGATGGCTGCCGACCTGCTGTGCCTGCTCGGCCGCCGAACCGCTCCCGTCCGCCCGCCATGGGGGCCCGGCCGCGCGTACGGCCTGTCCCCAGGGGGCGAGCACGTCGGCGGTGCGACCGGCGGGAACCGTGACGGCATCCGCCTCGCCGGCCGCCACCGCGGTGAAGGACGACAGTCCCAGGGGCGCCGCACCGGGCCGCCCGGCGGACGCGCCCGCGGCCGACGGCAGGGCGGCGGCTCCCGAAGTCCCGAGGCCGAGGAGACCGGCGGCGGCCAGGACTCCGCCCGTGACAACGCGCCGTCGGGACAGCCCTGCTGCCCGGTCGTCCGTGATGCCTGTGGTGTCCGCGGCGTCCATGGCGTCCGTGGCCTCCGTCGCATCGTCCCGCATCAGAACCTCCCCTGGTTGAGTGCGGTCTGCAGGGCCTTGGTGGTTCCCGAGCCCCAGTCGCCGTCCACGGTCAGACCGGCGCCGATCATCTTGTTGAGGTGACCCTGCAGGGCCTTCACCGAGGCCGGACCGAAATCGCCGTCCACGACCAGGCCCGCATCGGCCCAGGTGTTGAGGTGCTGCTGCAGGGCGCGCTTGGAGTCCGGCCCCCAGACGCCGTCGGCGGTGGCGCCGATCGCGTACTGCAACTCCGTGACGGTGGCCGGGCCGAAACCACCGTCCACGGTCAGTCCCGCACCCCCCTGGTAACGGTTGTAGGCGGCTTCGGTGGCGGGGCCCCACAGGCCGTCGACGTCGGCGCCGACCTTGGCCTGGAGCCACTTGACTCCGGATTCGGTCCGGGGACCGAAGAGGCCGTCGACATCCAGCTTCGGCGTGTGACCCAGGCCGTTGACCGCGTGCTGCTGAGCCGTGACCGACCGGATGTTGGTCAACCCGCCGTCCGCGTCGGCCGTCCCTCCGGTGTACGCCACGTAGGCGGCTTCGGTGGCGGGGCCCCACAGGCCGTCGGCGCCGGCACCGACCTTGGCCTGGAGCCACTTGACCCCGGATTCGGTCCGCGGACCGAAGACACCGTCGACGTCCAGCTGCGGGGTGTAGCCCAGTCCGTTGACGGCACGCTGCTGCGCGGCGGCGGTACGGATCGTGGTCAGGCCGCCGTCGGATCCGCCCCCACCGTTGTACGCCACATAGGCCGCCTCGGTCAGCGGTCCCCAGAGGCCGTCCGCGCCGACGCCGACCTTGGCCTGGAGCCACTTCACTCCGGCGTTGGTCAGCGGTCCGAAGGCTCCGTCGACGTCCAACTGCGGCGTGTGGCCAAGGCCGTTGACGGCACGCTGCTGCGCGGCGATGGAACGGACGCTGGTCAGGCCGCCGGCCGAGCCGTCGCTCGGGGGTTCACCGTTGTACACCGGCTGACCACCGACGATGGGGTACGTGATTCCCGGCATGCCGTTCCGCACCCAGGTCCGGAGATCGTTGCCGGGGCAGGCCGTGGAGCCGATCGCGCTGTGGTACGTCCTGGTGAGCGCCTTTCCCGCGTATCCGTTCGCGGCGTAGTAAAGGCTGCGGATGGAGTTCTTGGCGGTCTGGGTCGCGTCGCCGTCCCGTCCGATGAAGCACACACCGAAGTGGCTCGTGTTGTAGCCCGTCGCATGTGCGCCGACGGTCATCCAGCCCCGCCCCTCGAATATTCGGCCGGAGCGGTCCACCAGGAAGTTGTAACCGATGTCCCACCACCCGTTGCCGTCCATGTGGTAGTTCTGAATGGCCCGGGGAGTCTGTGACGTCGGACCGGCCGAGTAGTGCACGGCGAATCCTGTGCGCTGCGACGGCGAGGCGAAGTCCTCGTCGCGAGGCGGACGGGCTCCCCACTGGCCGCGTGAAATGATCTGCAGCCCGTCGGTTTCCTTCCCGGCCGTGGGCATGCCGGGATCCATCGAAGAGCCCGCCTTCGCATACGACGTGAGGTTTCCGGGACACTCCGTGTCGTATCCCAGGGAGTGGGGCACGAGGAGGCCTCCCGCCGCCAGGCTGACCAAGGTCTCGGTCCGCAGATGCCAGATCAGGTTCTTGATCGAATCCCGCATGGCCTGGGTCGGGTTGTCCTCCGAGCGAAGAAGGCCACATATCGAGTAGAAGCCGGTGTTTCTGCCGATACCGTTCACATGGCCGGCCGCGTTGGCCTCGGCTCGCCGGTATCCTCGGCCTTCGTATATTTCGCCGTGCGGGCATACCAGGAAGTTGTAGTGGATGTCATCGACATCGAAATAGCCGCTCGCCCAAGCCTTTGCTATTTCCACCTGGCAGTCGCGTTCCGAGTCGGGTTGAAACTTGCCCTCTCCTCTGTGATGAATGAAGACACCGCCCGTCCACGGCTCCCACAGGTTTTCGTTCGCCGTCGGGGTTTCGGCACGCATCACGACTGCTGCCTTACCCAAGGCCGCTGCGAGCAGGGCAATGCGCGGATCCGCGGTGACGTACTGCGCCCAATCCGATCGAGGGCGAAGATGAATCGGCATGATGGGGGCTTTCCTTCCAGGGACATGTCGGGGATTGCTCCGCTGCGCCGCAGTCCGTCAGTGGGTGGACCGGCACCTCAAGACGCGTAGGGCCTTGCCGGAGTCGAAGCGTTTCCGTGCTCCGGGAGACCCAGGATTGCCCAGCGGCGGACGCTGGGCCATGCTGTTGCGGCTGACCGCAAAAGGCGAGCTCACCGGGGGAGTACGACATGCTCCGTATGCACGTCAGCGAGGTCGACCTGACCGGAACCCGGTTCACCGTCGGGCCTGTTGCGCAGCGCCATACGCAGACAGGCCGCCAGCAGCAGCTGACGGCCCATCATGAAACATCGGTGCCGACCGATTTCGGGGACGGCCGGCCCGCGAGTCAGGCAACGACGGTGTACCACCCGGTTATCGGGTCGGTCAGCGCCTTGTCGTCGTAGATGCGGAGCTGGACCTCGGTGCCCTCGTCGATGTCGTCGTCAGGGGCGAGCTGAACCTTGTTGGAGTCGATCACCGTCGAGGCGCCCGGTGCCCAGTACTTCTCGTCGACGGCGTTCGTGAACGGGCCTTCGTCCCACTTCAGGCGGACGTAGATCGTGTCGCCGTCGTTGGCGCCGTCGTAGACCCACAGCACATCGTCGTACGGGTGGAACTCGACTTGGGCGACGGTCGTGCTGCCCTTGTATATGTGCATCTTGAGGGCCTTGCCGCCGACGTCACGCTTGAAGAAGGTGCCGGAGAGGTCGTTCGCCCAGTCCTCGAGGACGCAGGTGTTCAGGCACTGGCCGGTGTCCCGGGTCCACACCGTTTTCGAGAGGTCGGCGTTGACGTAGGCGGTGGCCGGGGTAGCGGCGAGCCCGGTGCACACGGCGGCGATACCGAGTGAGAGAACCGCAGACTTGATACGCATGAGCATCGTCCTTGTCCAATCCGTTGTCGAAATTCTGACTGCCTGTGAGCGTCGTCCCTCTCTCCGGGCAGGACCGCCGACGCGTACGGCTGCGCGGTGGAGAAACCGGCAGAAGACCATGCTCAGTCCAGCCACCGCAGCTCTGTGGAGTACACGGTGCAGTCGCTGCAGCCCTTGTGCTCTGCCCTCGTAATGTGACCACCCGAGCTCGAAATCACCGCCTTGGTCGAGCTGTTCACCCACGACGTCCACCCGCTGTAGGTGTAAACGCGGAGCCAGGCGTCGCCCTTGCACGAACCGCCGGCATCCTTTCTGGTTTGCGCGGACGTCGTGCCGACTGCTCCGAAGTACACGGAATCGCAGCTTCTCCTCCACTTGATGTTGTCTTCTCCCGCGGAGATGATTCCGTCAGCGGCGGTGGCGGTGGCGGTGGTTGTGGTGAGCATGAAAGCCGCGGCCACTGTGCCGAGAACTGTTGCAGTAC
The DNA here is from genome assembly GCF_042796085.1 of Streptomyces sp. NPDC056452. Classification (NCBI taxonomy): domain Bacteria; kingdom Bacillati; phylum Actinomycetota; class Actinomycetes; order Kitasatosporales; family Streptomycetaceae; genus Streptomyces; species Streptomyces sp. NPDC056452. The sequence goes on along the minus strand of NZ_JBHTRI010000041.1, from coordinate 62,182 downwards.
GCCTGAGCATGCTGATCGATCCCCCTACGTGCGTGTACGTTTCGGGCCTTTCAGAACCTGTCCGCTGATTGCGTTGCCGGACATACTGGCACCCGGGTGTTTCCACGGACAGGCACTTGCGGCACAGCTCAAAAGCCCAGGTTGCAGGAATACCAAGGCGGCGGCGGTCACCGATTCCAGGGGTGCCGGCGGGATGAAATGACGTCTCAGGGCACGTTCTTGAGAGACTGTCGTGGTAGTACTCACCGCCGACGAGAACCGAAGTGGCATAGAGGGAAAGACCGCCCGGCGGAAAGGCACCAAGGAGAGCGGCACCCCCGTCGCCTCCTCCGCGACGTGGGCCCGCTCGGCCTCGGCAGACTGGTCGGCAACGCCCCCTATACGTTCCACGGACAGACACCGGCCCGCCCTGATGATCGACACCGTCGATCCGCTCCGTGTCGAGCACGATCCGACCGGCACGCAGCTGACCTTCCCCCCGCTCGGCGCGGAACCGGGGCATGTCCCGGTTCCGCACGAGCGAGAGGTGATCACCGGCTGCTGCCGGGCGGGCACTGCCCTTTCCGGCCGGCCCCGCGGGGCGGCTGTCGGCTACTTCGCGCCCGGCAGGAGGGCCCCTGGTTCGGCGGGGGTCACGCCCACCGCCTTGGTCTTCGGATTGCCCCGCTCCCGTCTGGCCACCCAGGTGGCGAACCAGGAGAGCAGCATGCACATCCCGATGTAGATGGGCGAGATGACCATCACCACGGGGATGAACGGGAGCCCGTAGTCAAGGTTCGAGGCGATCAGCTTGCCCGCGTGGAGGAACTCCTCGTAGGTGATCAGATATCCCAGCGAGGTGTCCTTCAGGGCCACCACCAGCTGGCTGATGATGGTGGGCAGCATGGCGCGCACGGCCTGCGGGGCCAGGACGTAGGTGGTGACCTGTGTCTTGCGCATCCCCAGGGCGTACCCCGCCTCCCGCTGCCCCCGGTCGACCGAGTTGATTCCGGTACGGAAGACCTCGGCGAGCACGGAGCCGTTGTAGAGCGTCAGTCCGGCCACCAGCGCGGGCAGCGGCTGCACCTTCAGCGCGACGAAGATGAAGAAGATCATCACCAGGACGGGCATGGCCCGGAAGAACTCGACCAGCAACGTCGAGACCCAGCGCACCGGACGGTGGACGGACAGCCGCCCGACGGCGAGCACGGCCCCGAGCACCAGGGAGAGCACCGCCGCGTACGCGAACGCCTTGAGGGTGTTGCCGAGCCCGCGGAGCAGCAGCTCCTGGATGCCCTTGTACGTGAAGGGCGCCCACTTCTCGCTGGTGAACTGGTCCGTGTCGAAGAGCAGGTACAGGACCCAGCCGACCAGTGCCAGGATCACGATCGTCGAGATGACCCCGTAGGTGAAGTGTCTCTTGCGGGTGACCGGCCCCGGGATGTCGTAGAGGGCGGTCGCGGAGACGGTGGAGTGGGTCATCGGGCGACTCCCCAGCGCTTCTCCATCACGTTGAAGAGCGCACTGATGGTCAGGGTGATGATCAGGTATCCGACGGCGATCCAGACGAAGGTCCAGATGATGCTGTAGCCGAGTTCGTTGAGGGGCTTGTACACACCGAGCAGCTCGGTGACGCTGAACGCTCCGGCGATCGCGGAGTTCTTGGCGAGGGCGATGAGTGTCGATCCGATCGGCGGGATCACCGAACGGAAGGCCTGCGGCAGCACGACGTTGCTCAGTGTCTGGCCGAAGGACATACCGAGGCTGCGGGACGCCTCGCCCTGGCCCGTGGGCACGGTGTTGATGCCGGAGCGCAGCGCCTCGCAGATGAAGGCCGAGGTGTAGCAGCCGAGGGCGAGGACGGCGAAGACCTGGAACGGCAGCACCAGCCCGAAGCGCGGCAGCCCCAGCAGTACGGCGAAGAAGAGCAGCGTCAGCGGGGTGTTGCGGAGCACCGTCACCCAGACGGTGCCGATCACCCGGAGCGAGCCGACGGGCGCGACCCGGAAGGACGCCATGAGGAAGCCCAGCACGAGCGCCAGGATCGAGGCGTAGACGGTGAGCTCGACGGTGCCGAGGAAGCCGTCGCCGTAGAGGGAGAAGTTCTCTGTGAGTACATCCATGGTGGCCGGCCCCTCAGTTCGCCGGATAGTTGTCGATGGGCGGAGGTGTCGGCGCGGGCACCCCGGACAGGCCCAGCGTGGCCTCGAAGGCCTTCTTCCAGTTGCCGTTCTTCTCGTTCTCTTCGAGGGCGTCGTTGAGGGCGAAGCGCAGCGCGTTGTCGCTGCGCGGGACGCCGATGCCGTAGGGCTCCTCGGAGAAGGGCTTGCCGACGACCTTCATCTCGTCCGGCGCCTTGGCAGCGAAGCCCAGCAGGATGGCGTCGTCGGTGGTGACGACGTCGACCTGGTAGGTCAGGAGGTTGTCGACACAGATCGAGTACGTGTCGTAGGCGACGAGGTCCGCCTCCGGGTAGTCGGCGGCGATGCGCTGGTACGGGGTGGATCCGGCGGCCGAGCAGACGGTCTTGCCCGCCAGGTCCTGCGGCCCCTTGATGTCGTTCTCGTCGGTGCGCACCAGCAGCCCCTGGCCGGCCATGTAGTAGGGCCCCGCGAAGCCGACGAGCTTCTTGCGCATGTCGTTGATCGTGTAGGTGCCGACGTAGTAGTCGATCTGCCCGTTCTGGAGTGCCGTCTCACGGTTCGCGGAGGCGATGGTCCGGAAGCGGATCGTGTCCGGTTCGAAGCCGAGGGACGCTGCCATCATGCGGGCGATCTCGATGTCGAAGCCGGAGTAGATGCCGGTGGCCGGATCCTTCTCGCCGAGGTAGGGCTGGTCCTCCTTGGCACCGACGACCAGGTATCCACGCTTCTTGGCCTTCTTCCAGGTCTTCGACTCGGGCAGCTGGAAATCCGTGTCGACCGTGTACTGGGGCAGTGCCCCGGCCTTCGGTCCCTTGACGGGCGGACTGCCCTCGCGGCCGCAGCCGGCGACGAGCACGGCGAGCAGGAAGCAGGCCAGCGCGGTCGCGAGTCTTCTCGTACGCAGCACGGTGCCCCCTGTCAGTGCTTGAGGATCTTGGACAGGAAGTCCTTGGCGCGGTCGCTCTCCGGGGCGGTGAAGAAGTCCTCCGGAGTGCGGTCCTCGATGATGCAGCCTTCGGACATGAACACCACGCGGTTGGCCGCGGAGCGGGCGAATCCCATCTCGTGCGTGACGACCACCATGGTCATGCCCTCCCGGGCGAGCTGCTGCATGACCTCGAGCACCTCGTTGATCATCTCCGGGTCGAGCGCCGAGGTGGGCTCGTCGAAGAGGAGCGCCTTGGGGTCCATCGCCAGCGCGCGGGCGATGGCGACGCGCTGCTGCTGGCCGCCGGAGAGCTGGGCGGGGAGCTTGTCGGCCTGCGAGGCGAGCCCGACCCGTTCCAGCAGGTCACGGGAGCGCTGGTCGGCCTCGTCCTTCTTGCGCTTGCGGACCTTGATCTGGGCGAGCGAGACGTTCTCCAGCACGGTCTTGTGCGCGAACAGGTTGAACGACTGGAAGACCATGCCGACTTCGGCCCTGAGCTGAGCGAGCCCCTTCCCCTCCTCGGGAAGGGGTGTCCCGTCGATGGCGATGTAGCCGGACTCGATCGTCTCGAGTCTGTTGATGGTCCGGCAGAGCGTTGATTTGCCTGATCCGGAAGGGCCGATGACCACCACCACCTCCCCGCGGCCGACGGTGAGATTGATGCTCTGCAGAACGTGCAACTCTCCGAAATACTTGTGTACGTCCCGCAGCTCGATCAACGGATCGACGGCCATACGCTGCCCTACCCACTTATCGCTGTGTCGAGGTCAGCGCAAACTATCCAGGCCCGCAACGGACTTCTCGCCCGACACGCACCAATAGCGCATAAGGCTGCTTATCGCGCTTTGGGCCCCGGCCCGACCTCCGCCGACTCCGCGTACATCTCCGAGAGCTCGGGGCTGCCCGACATCGCCCAGTCCAGACCCGCCGCGACGACGTCGATCTCCCGGCCCGAAGCCAGGCGCACGACCGGCCGGCCGCCGGCCAGGATGTCCCACACTGCGCCGGGGACGGTGCGCACGAGAACGGTGCCGAGGTACAGGCCCGCGTCGTTGCCCAGCCAGGGCAGTTCCTCCGGGTCGTCGCGCCACAGCGGCGGGAGCTGGTCGAGCGCCGACAACGAGGCCGGACTGTCGTCGAGTTCGAGTCCGGCCTGCCCTGCCCGGGCACGCAGCAGCTCGCATTCTGCGAACAGTTCGGCGATGCCGTCCGGATCGGTTCGGACGGCAGCCGCGAGAGCCACCCCCTGCGTACCGCCCTGACGCTTACGCCAGTTGTCCAGGAAAGGGATGTTCATACCACTAGGATCCCACCTCAGGCCTGTTCCGCGCCGCAGGGCGCGCGACTGTTCCTGATTCGGGACCCGGGACGGGTTGCCGCGGGGCGACGTACATAGGCTGCGGACATGACATCGCAGAACTATCTCTCCGAACTCTTCTCCCTGGACGGCCGGGTCGCCGTGGTGACCGGCGGCAGTTCCGGCATCGGCCGGGCGATCACCGGGGCGCTCGCACACGCGGGTGCGAGTGTCGTGGTCGTGGCGCGCAGGGAGACGGAGTTGAAGCGGACCGCCGACGAGCTCACGGCGGAAGGCTGCCGGGCCGCGTGGGTGAGCGCGGACCTGGGGACGAGCGAGGGAGTGCGCACGGCGGCCGAGGAGGCTGCGGCCGTGTTCGGCGAGCCGGACATCCTCGTCAACTGCGCGGGGATCAATCTGCGGCCGCCGATGGACGAGCTCGACGAGGACGTGTGGGACACCACGATGGCCCTGAACCTCAAGGCCCCTCATCTGCTGGGCCGGCGGTACGGACCGGGCATGGCGGAGCGGGGTTACGGGCGGATCATCCACATCACGTCGCAGCAGGCGCACCGGGCGTTCGTGCAGAGCGGGGCCTACGGGGTCTCCAAGGGTGCGCTGGAGTCGCTCGCCCGCTCGGAGGCCGAGGCCTGGTCCCCGTGCGGCGTCACGTCCAACACCCTGGTGCCCGGCTTCGTCATGACGCCGCTCAACCGGCGGCTGTCGTCCGATCCCGGGAAGGTGGCGGCACTGGCCGCCCGCACGATGGTCGGCCGCAACGGCCTGGCCGAGGACTTCGCCGGTGCCGCGGTCTTCCTGGCGAGTGCGGCCTCGTCGTACGTCACCGGGCAGTCGATCTTCGTGGACGGCGGCTTCTCCGTCCACTGACCGGTACGGGAACGCGCGATGCCGCCCCCGGCGGGGGCGGCATCAAAGGCGTACGGGCGCCCGAGATCGGAGTCGGCGACGGAGACAGGATGCTGGGCCGCCGCACCCACAGCCCGGCCTGAGCCGGACCGCCAGGAATTGAACCTGGGGCGTCTTTTTTCGAGAAAGAAGTATCCGTTGCCTGCGCACCGGGCGCTCGGTGTCCTCACCCTAGCTATCGGCGCCCTCGGCCGCCGCACCTTTTTCCCCGTCGGCGGTCTCCGAGACGACGGTCGCCGTCGTCGCCTCCTTGTCGATGCCCAGCCCCGTGAGGACACCCGAGCCGCCCTCGAACTCCAGCAGGGCCAGCAGGATGTGCTCCGTGCCCACGTAGCTGTGGCCGAGCCGCAGCGCCTCCCGGAAGGTCAGCTCCAGGGCCTTGCGCGCGCCGGCGTCGTACGGGATCAGCTCGGGCACCTCGTCGGACGCGGCCGGCAGGGCGAGGGCTACGGCCTCCCGGACGGCGGCCGGTGACACGCCCTGCCCCGTGATCACCCGTGCGGCGAGGGTGTCGGGATCTCCGAGGAGCCCGAGGACCAGGTGCTCGGTGCGCACCTCGTCGTTGCGGGCCGCATGGGCCTCGTTGTGCGCGGCCACGACGACGTTCCTGGCCTGCTCGGTGAACCGCCCGAATCCCTGACTCGGATCCAGGTCCGCGGTCTCGTCGGGCTTCTTGGCCACGAACCTCTTCTGGGCGGCCTGCCGGGTGACGCCCATGCTCCTGCCGATGTCCGTCCACGAGGCGCCCGAGCGCCGCGCCTGGTCGACGAAGTGGCCGATGAGGTGGTCGGCGATCTCGCCGAGGTGATCCGCGGCGACGACCGCTCCGGAGAGCTGCTCCAGCGCGTCGGCGTGGGTCTTCTTGATCGCCTCGATGAGGTCGTCGAGACGGATGGGAGGGTTGGGCCCGAGCGGCTTCGTCATGGGGGCAACCCTAGGTTGACACCCACGAGGTGTCAACCGACGGTTGACACCTGTCGCCCCTTGCCCCTGCCGCCGCGGCGCGGTTGGCTGAGCCCGATCAACGGACGTGAACAGAGGGGCATTCGATGACCGGGGACCGCGACGGCATGGTTGTCTACTGGCGGCCCGGCTGCCCGTACTGCATGAAACTGCGGCTGCGGCTGCGCTTCTCGGGACTGACGTACACCGAGGTGAACATCTGGAGGGACCCGGAAGCCGCCGCCTTCGTGCGCTCGGTCGCGGACGGCAACGAGACCGTGCCGACGGTCCGGGTGGCTGGGCACGCGATGGTGAACCCGTCCACGCGCGAGGTGGTGCGTGCCGTCACCGAGCACGCCCCGCATCTGCTGCCCACGAAGCGGCGCTGACTCCCGGCCCTCAGAAGAGGCCCTCCTGGTTCACGGGAGCGACAGGGCGCCGGTCGGCGCGCGGGGCGCGCGGTGCGGGTTTCTCCACCCCGAACAGCGGCGGCGTACCGCACTCGGCCGGCTCGGCCGGGATGACGACAGGGCCGGTGCCCACGTCCAGCAGGAGTGGGGCCTCGGGATCGAAATCCGCGGGAGTCATGGCCGTCCAGTCGCGGCCCTCGCGTTCGTTCACCGGACTCCCCCGCCCGGCGCTCAGAGGTCGAGGTCCACGACCACCGGGGCGTGATCGGACGCGCCCTTCCCCTTGCGCTCCTCGCGGTCGACGTAGCTGTCCTTGACGGCCGCGGTGAACGGGGCGTTGCCGTAGACGAGGTCGATGCGCATGCCCTTGTTCTTCGGGAAGCGCAGCTCGCGGTAGTCCCAGAAGGTGTACGGGCGGTCGTACTTGAGCGGTCGGGGCATCACGTCCGACAGCCCCTCCTCGCGGAGCGTGGCCAGCGCGGCGCGCTCGGCGGGGGTCACGTGGGTGGCCCCCTCGAAGAGCGCCGGGTCCCAGACGTCCTCGTCCGTCGGCGCGACGTTGAAGTCGCCGAGGACGGCGAACGGCAGGGTTCCCGCGGCGTCGGCGGCGACCGCCTTCTGCAGGGCCTCGAACCAGCTCAGCTTGTAGGCGTAGTGATCGTGCTCGACCTCGCGGCCGTTGGGGACGTAGACCGACCAGACGCGGACCGGACCGCACGTCGCGGAGATCGCCCTCGGCTCCTGCACGCCCTCGTAGGCGGGCCCGTCGGGCAGGCCGGTCACGACATCCTGGAGGCCCACCCGGGAGACCAGCGCCACCCCGTTCCACCGGCCCGTGGCGTTCACGGCGGACTCGTAGCCCAGCTCACGCAGTGCTTCGGCGGGGAACTGCTCGGCCGTGCACTTGGTCTCCTGGATGCACAGCACGTCCGTGCCGGTGCTCTCCAGCCAGGCCAGCAGCCTCGGGAGCCGGGCGGTGATCGAATTGACGTTCCAGGTGGCAATGCGCATGCAGTAAACCTATCCGCTCCCACTGACAGTCGTCCCACGGTCCGCCGCTCCCGGCGGGTCAGAGCCGGGTCGTGTCCCCCGGAGTCAGCCGGCCGTGGTCGGCTCCGCCCAGGCCGCCGATCTGCCGGTCGTAGATCGGGCGGGCGAGATCGGTGAGCAGGGCGTCATGGATGTCGATCGCGCGGCGCGGCTTCACCTCACGTACGTAGTCGATGACCTCCGAGATCTTGTTCCAGGGGGCCATCACCGGCAGCATCAGCGTGTCCACGGGGTGGTCCGGCACCGTCAGGGCGTCGCCCGGATGGAAGACCGAACCGCCCACCAGGAAGCCGATGTTGGTGACCCTCGGGATGTCCGGGTGAATCACCGCGTGCAGCTCGCCGTGCACCTGTACGTCGAACCCGGCGGCGGAGAACGTGTCGCCGTGGCCGACCGTGTGGACCCGCCCGGGGAACGCGGCGGAGAGCTGCCCGGCCACGCTGCGCAGGGTCCACACCTGCGCGGCCGGGTTGGACTCCAGCCCCGCCCGCACCCGGGCCTCGTCGAAGTGGTCCGGGTGCTCGTGCGTCACCAGGACCGCGTCGGCGCCGACTGCGGCGTCGTCCTCCGAGAAGCCGCCGGGGTCGATGACGAGCGCCTGGCCGTTCCGCTCCAGCCGGATGCAGGAGTGCGTGTTCTTCGTGAGGGTGAGAGACGGTGCGTTCATACCCACATCCTGCTACGCGGGAGGTGTGGTTTCCTCCTGGATCACGGACTGCGCGATGGCAAATGCGGCGCCGGCAGCCGGGATGCCGCAGTAGACGGCCGTCTGGAGCAGCACCTCCTTGATCTCGACGGGGGTGAGTCCGTTGCGCAGCGCGGCCCTTACGTGCTGCGCAAGGCTCTCCAGATGTCCGGAGCCGACCACGGCGGTGAGCGTGACGCAGCTGCGGGCCCGGCGGTCGAGGCCCTCACGGTTCCAGATCTCGCCCCAGGCGTAGCGGGTGACGAGCTCTTCGAAGTCGTCGGTGAAGGCGTCCGACGCCGCCGTGGCGGCGTCCACATGGGCGTCGCCGAGCACCTCGCGCCGGATCTTCATCCCGCTGTCGTACCGGTCCGGCCGGCCCATCGTGGCCGCTTCGGGTCCGGGAGTCGCGGATCCGATCTCCGCGACGGGCACCACGGGCACGAAAGAAGCGGCGAGCCCCGGGGCTGCCGGTACCGGGATCGAGGCCAGGGTGTCCTGCCAGGCCGTGGAGAAGTGCATGAGGAGCAGATCGGTGACGGCGCCGGGCTGCTCGACGGGGGCCAGGTGGGAGGCTCCGGGGACGAGGGCGAGCCGGGCGTCCGGGATGCCGGCGACGAGGGTGCGCGCCTCCGCGGGTCCGGTGACCTTGTCCTCGGCGCCGACCAGGACGAGGGTCGGGACGCCGATCCGGGAGAGCTCCGTACGGATGTCGAAGGCGGCCAGGGCCTCGCAGGAGGCGATGTAGCAACCGGGGTCGGTCGTACGCACCATCTGGACGGCCCACTCGACGATGGCCGGCTGGGCGGCGGCGAAGTGGGGGGTGAACCAGCGCTCCGGGGCCGTGCGGGCGATCGGCTCCAGACCGTTGCTGCGGACGATCACGCCACGCTGCCGGAATTCGTCGGCGGTGCCGAAACGGGGCGAGGCGGCGACCAGCACGAGCGAGGCGACCCGGTGCGGGTGGCGCAGCGCGAGGTCGGCGCCCACCGCGCCGCCGATGGAACAGCCTGCGTACCCGAAGCGCTGGACGCCCACGCTGTCCAGTGTGGCGAGCAGACGGTCGGCGAGGTCGGTGACGGCCGCCGCGGGGTGTGCGGGGGCTCCGCCGTGCCCCGGCAGGTCGTACCGGAAGATTCTCCAGTGCTGCGAGAGCTCGGGTATCTGGCGGTCCCACATGTGCCAGGTCGTGCCGAGGGAAGGACCGATGACCAGGACAGGCGCATCGTCCGGCCCGTCGAAGCGGTACTGGAGCAGCTGCCCCGCCTGCGAGCCCTGGGGCTGCGCGCCCTGCTGGCCCTGGGGCTGCGGGATCTGCGGGCTCTGGGGCTGCTGGTCCAGCTGGCTCTGCGGCTGCGCGCCCTGCTGGCCCTGGGGCTGCGGGATCTGCGGGCTCTGGGGCTGCTGGTCCAGCTGGCTCTGGGGCTGCGGGATCTGCTGGCCCTGGGGCTGCTGGCCGTGCGGCGCCTGCGTGTGCTGCGGGGCGCTGTGCGTCGCCTGCGGCAGCCCGGGGTACAGCGGTGTCTGCGGGAGCCCCGGCTGCCGCGACGGCTCCGCGTGCTGCGGGCCCTGCGACGGCCCGGGGTACTGCGGAGGCGGGGCATGCTGCGGCGTCCGGGCCGGCTGCGCCTCCAGCGGGGCCCCTGGGTACGGCTGGAGCGGCCGGAGCAGCTCACCCTGCAGGGGTGCGAGCTGCTCCGCCGAAAGCGGCTGAGTGGTCTCGACGGACGGACCCGGCTCCGCGTGCTGCGGGCCCGGTGGCGTACCGAGGTGCTGCGGCGGGACGACCTCCCCGTGCACCGGTGCCGCGCCGGCGTACTGCTGCCCGGGTATCGCCTGCGGGATCCGCTGGATCAGCCCGTCCTGCACCGGCAGTGCGGCCGTCTGCGGCACGCCGTCCCGGTGCGGGGGCTGCGGCGCCGGACCCTGCGCGGGGCCGGGCTGCCGGGCCTGCTCGCCCTGTCCGGGGTTCACGGGCTGCGGGGGCTGCGGTTGCAAGGGGTGGGGGGCTTGGGCGGGCTGCGGGGTCGTCTCGCTCACTTCACTCACTCGCTCCAGGGTAATGAGCCGCCCGGCCGCTCCCCGTCAGGGGGTCGCCGCAGACACGACGTAGACGACCGGGGCGGCCGGGTCCGTCATGTTGACGGTGATGTCCTGCGTGGGGCGCGGGTCCTTGTTCTTGTGGACGGTTCCCGCCCAGTCGACGCCCGGCCCGAAGTACCAGCCGGTGATCTTGACATCGCGTTCGCCGATGGTGACCTTGCCGGTCTCCAGCGCCGCGCGCCCGGTCCCGACTCCGCTCAGGAACCGGTCGAGTCCTGCGGATGTCGTACGGAACTTCACGTACATCCGGCTGGCCTTCCAGTTGTTCGTCTCGTAGTACTGGACGCCGACCGCATTGCCGGGGATCGGCAACTCGAAGATCCGGCGCTGCATGCCGGACGGCCAGCTCTCGCGCAGTCCCTGCGCGGCGGCCTCGGCCTCCTTGTCCTTGCCCGAGCGCCGGCTCTGGCCGGCGGAGATCACCAGGTAGCCGGCCGGGATGCCGATCAGCAGCACGATGATCGTCAGGGTGATGATCCGTCGGCGGATCACCCGGCGCCGGTCCGGCGGAGGAGTCCCGTCACCGCCGGAAATCGAAGAACCGGAAGATGGGGACTGGCGCGGCACGGCGCGGTGCTCGGCTGCGGTCATGGTCGGTGGTCCCTCGAGGCTACGGTGCGGAGTTGCGGAGTACGGGTGGCCAAAGGTGCCGCTGATCAGTCGGCGGCGCGGGTGCTCCGCGAGTTGCGGATGGTGCTCGCCGCCTGGTCGTAGAACTGCGCGTACCGCTCGTACCGCTCGACGCGCCGGCGATTGGTCCGGCGGAATCTGCGGGCGACCAGGCGTGCCAGGTCCGCGGCGCCGACCATACCTGCCTCCGGGCCGAGCTGGGCCTTCGCGATCCGGGCCTCGGGGCGGTAGCCGCGGCCGGTGAGGTGGCGCTTGAAGGCGTCCCTGGCCGGGCCGATCAGGAGGTCGTCCGCCGCGCTGACACCGCCGCCGATGACGAAGCAGGACGGGTCCAGCGCGGCGGCGAGGTTGGCGATGCCGACACCCAGCCACTGGCCGATGTCCTGGAGGAGCTCGACGCACATCGCGTCGCCCTCGCGGGCCAGTTCGGTGATGAGCGGTCCGGTGATGTCGGGGATGTTGCCCTTGACCCGCTCGATGATGCCGTGCGCCACCGGGGAGTCCGCCGCGGCCAGTTCCCTGGCCTCGCGCACCAGGGCGTTGCCCGAGCTGTACTGCTCCCAGCAGCCGCGGTTCCCGCACGGGCAGCGGTGCCCGCCGGGCACCACCTGCATGTGCCCGAACTCACCCGCGACGCCGTACTTGCCGCGCTTGACGTGCCCGTCCTCCAGGATCGCGCCGCCGATACCGGTGCCCAGCGTGATCATGACCAGATGGTCCTCGCCGCGGCCGGCGCCGAAGCGCCATTCCGCCCAGGCCGCCGTGTTGGCGTCGTTGTCGACCATGACGGGGACCACGAGGCGGGAGGCGATGGCGTCCCGGAGGGGTTCGTCGCGCCAGGCCAGGTGCGGGGCGAACAGCACCTTGGAGCGGTCCGCGTCGACCCAGCCCGCCGCGCCGATGCCGACGGCGTGCACGTCGTGCCGGTCGGAGAGGTCCAGGACCAGTTCGACGATGGTGTCCTCGACGACCTTGGGGCTCTTGGACTTGTCCGGCGTCTCGGTGCGCAGGGTCTCCAGGATGTTGCCGTCGGCGTCGACGACGCCGGCCATCACCTTCGTACCCCCGATGTCGATGCCGACGGTGGGGACGCGGGGCGCTGTGAGGTGCGAGCGCCGCTCCCGGGTTCCTACGGTCCGCAGGACGGTGGCGCGGGCGGAGCCGCGGTGTGCGAAGTCGCGGTACGTGCTCATCGTCCCTGCGCAGGTCGGGGGGCCGGCTGGTCGTTCTTCCGGCGGCGGACGGTGCCCGCCGTGCTCGATTCTGCCATTCCCGGGCCCCCGGAACCGCTGGACGGCCCGGGGGCGGGGAACATCATGGACGGCTACGGGGTGTCGTCGCCGGCCGGACGGCCGCCGATGTGGTCCGGCGCGGGGGCCCGCTCGAGCTCGTGGCTGAGCTCCTCCAGCTCGCTGCCACCGGCCATCTGACGGGTCAGTTCGTCGAGCGTGATGCTGTCCCGGGTGTGGCTGCCGGACATCGTGCCGCGCTTGAGCAGGACGAAGCGGTCGCCCACGAGGTAGGCGTGGTGCGGGTTGTGCGTGATGAGAACCACGCCGAGCCCCGCGTCCCGGGCGGCCGCGACGTACTTCAGCACGACACCGGACTGCTTGACGCCGAGCGCCGCGGTGGGCTCGTCCAGGACGAGGACCCTGGCGCCGAAGTACACGGCGCGGGCGATGGCCACGCACTGGCGCTCACCGCCGGACAGGGTGCCGATCGGCTGGTCGACGTCCCGCAGGTCGATGCCCATGCGCAGCAGCTCCGCGCGGGTCGTCCTGCGCATCAGCTCCACGTCGAGGCGCTTGAAGGGGCCGGCCCCCTTCGTCGGCTCGGAGCCGAGGAAGAAGTTGCGCCAGACCGGCATCAGCGGGACGACGGCGAGGTCCTGGTAGACCGTGGCGATGCCCCGGTCCAGGGCGTCGCGCGGGTTGGCGAGCGTGGTCTCCTCGCCGTCGATCAGGAATGTCCCGGAGTCGTGCCGGTGCAGTCCCGCAATGATCTTGATGAGGGTGGACTTGCCCGCGCCGTTGTCCCCGAGGACACAGGAGATCTCGCCCGCGTGGACCTCCAGCGAGACGTTCTCCAGGGCCTTGATGTTGCCGTAGAACTTGCTGACGTGCTCGAGCGCGACGAGCGCCCGCTGGGCCGTGTCCCGGGGAGCCGGATCCTGGGGGGCCGTCATTTCGTCGCCTCCGCGCGCTTGCGTACCCATGCGTTGAGCAGGGTGGCCAGGAGCAGCATCGCTCCCAGGAAGAACTTGAACCAGTCGGGGTTCCACTCCGCGTACACGATGCCCTTGCTGGTCATGCCGAAGATGATCGCGCCGACCGCGGACCCGATCGCGGACCCGTAGCCGCCGGTGATGAGACAGCCGCCGATGACGGCCGCGATGATGTACGTCAGCTCGTTGCCGACGCCCTCGCCCGACTGCACCACGTCGTAGGAGAACAGCAGGTGCTGTCCGGAGACCCAGGCGGCGAAGGCGACACCGAGGTAGAGCCCGACCTTCGTACGGATCACCGGTACACCGACGGCCCGCGCGGCGTCGGCCTCGCCGCCGACGGCGAAGATCCAGTTCCCGAAGCGGGTGCGGAGCAGGATCCAGGTGGCCACGGCGACGATCACCACCCACCACAGGATGGTGACCTTGAGCTCGATGTCGCCGATCGTGAGGTGGGAGGCGAAGACCTTGCGGGCCGAGTCGAAGCCCTCCATGTCGCCGATCGCCTTGGTCGACACGGTGCCGCTGATCAGCTTGGTGAAGCCGAGATTGAGGCCGGTCAGCATCAGGAACGTGCCGAGCGTGATGATGAAGCTGGGCAGTTTCGTGCGGGTCAGCATGAACCCGTTGAACGCACCGAAGCACAGGGTGACCAGCAGCGACACGAAGACGCCGACCCAGACGTTGGCCGTCATCTGGTAGCTGAACATCGAGGAGATCAGCGCGGAGCTGGTCACCATCACACCGGCGGAGAGGTCGAACTCGCCGCCGATCATCAGGAGGGCCACGGGCGCCGCCATGATCCCGATGGTGGACGCCGCGTACAGCACCGTGCCGAAGCTGGACATCTGCAGGAAGTTGTCGGCGACGATCGCGAAGAAGAGGAAGACGGCCACGGCGCCGACGACGGAGCCGAGCTCGGGTCGGCCGAGGAGCCTGCGCAGCGGTGAGGTGCGCACCAGCCGTTCGTCGGTCTTCTCCGGGGCCACCGGTTGCCCGGTCGCTGTCATCGGGTCCCCCGCTTCGTGTACTCGGCGAGCTCGTCGGCGTCGTCGGCGGTGATGATCTGCGGGCCGGTCAGGACGGGCAGGCCTCCGCCGAGCACGTTGCGGTTGTACCGGTAGAGCCAGAGCAGGTCGACGGCCTCGTACCCCTGGAGGTAGGGCTGCTGGTCGACGGCGAAGCCGAGCGTCTTGTTCTGCAGGCCTGTGGCGACACTGGCGTTCAGGTCGAAGGTGTCGATCTCGGCCTTGCTGCCCGCGGTCTGCTTCGCCTTGACCGCGGCAGCGGCGAACGGGGCGCCGAGGGTGACGACCGCGTCGATGCTCTTGTCGGCCTCGAGCTTCGCCTCGATGGAGGCCTGGACGTCGGGCATGTTGGTGCCGTCGACGTACAGGTTCTGCATCGTGCCGTCGAAGCTCTCCTTCGCTCCGCCGCACCGCTGTTCATGGCCGACGTTGCCCTGTTCGTGCAGGACGCAGAGCGCCTTCTTGCGGCCCCGCTTGTCGAGCTCGTCGCCGACGGCCTCGCCCGCGATGGCCTCGTCCTGCCCGATGTGGGTGAGGGCGCCGAAGGCCTTGGACTCGGCGGAGCCGGAGTTCACCGTGATCACGGGGATGCCGGCCTTGGTGGCCTTGGCGACGACGGCCTTCATCGCGTCGGGCTTGGCCAGCGAGACGATCAGCCCGTCGACGCCCTTGTCGATCGCGGTCTGGACGAGCTGGGCCTGCTGCTGCGCCTCGTCGTTGTGCGAGTAGAGGAAGTTGATGTTGTCCTTGAGGGCTGCCTGCTCGGCGCCCTTCTGGACGATGTCCCAGAAGGTGTCGCCGTCGCCCGAGTGGGTGACCATGGCGAAGGTCCAGCGGGGCGTGTTCACCGCGGACCGGCCCTCTGCGGCCTCCTCGGCCGCGCGCTCCTCCGCCCGCTTGCCACCGGTGCTGCTGCATCCCATGAGGGAGGCTCCCAGCACCGCTGCCAGCACGGCCCCCATCGCACGTACCCCTGTCCGAACCCTTGCCACGACGCCGTGCCCTTCTTGTGCTGCTCGCTGTGCTGCCTGGTGGAGCCGGGGAGAGTGGACTCCCGGCCCGGCCGCCCAAGTATCCCCGAGCCGGTGCCGCCGTCGCTCGGCAGGGGCTCGGCGGCGATTCGGCACGGCCACGGCCCGGCCCGTCATCGGGTTCCGCGAGCGGTGTACTTCTCGAGCAGGGGTACGTCGTCGGCGGTGACGATCGCGGGACCGGTGAGTACGGGCTTCCCGCCGCCGATGACGTTTCCGTTGGACCGGTTGAGCCAGAGCTCGTCGACGGCGAGGTAGCCCTGGAGGTAGGGCTGCTGGTCGACGGCGAAGCCGATCTCCTTCGCCTTCAGCTGCTTGACGACCTCGGCGTTGAGGTCGAAGGTGTCGATCTCGGCCGTGCTCCCGGCGCCCTCCCTGGCCTTGACCGAGGCGGCGGCGAAGGGGGCGCCGAGGGTGACGACCGTGTCGATGCCCTTGTCCGCCTGCAGCTTCGCCTCGATGGAGGAGGTGGCGGCGGGCATGTTCGTGCCTTCGACGCCGAGGTTCTCCACCGTGCCGCCGAACGTCTTCTTCACGCCCGCGCAGCGCTCCTCGAGGGACACGTTGCCCTGTTCGTGGATGACGCACAGGGCCTTCTTCCGGCCGCGTCCGTTGAGCTCCTCGCCGACCGCCTGGCCCGCGACCGCCTCGTCCTGCCCGATGTGGCTGATGGCGCCGACCGCCTGGGAGTGCTGCGCGCCCGAGTTGATGGTGACGACGGGGATGCCGGCCTTCACGGCCTTGGCCACCACGTCCCGGACGGCTTCCGGTTTGGCGAGGGTGACGACGATTCCGTCGACTTTCTGGTCGATGGCGGCCTGGACGAGCTGGGCCTGCTCCTTGCCCTCCTTGTTGGCCGAGTAGAGGAAGTCGACGTTGTCCTTGGCCGCGGCCTGCTCGGCGCCCTTGCGGACGATGTCCCAGAAGGTGTCGCCCTCGCCCGAGTGCGTGACCATCGCGATCCTCATCTCCGGGGTGGAGACACCCCGGGGGCCTTTCGGGGCGCCGTCCCCGGAGTCGGCCTCGGAGTCCTTGCCGCCGGAGCCGCTGCATCCGGCGACCGCGAGGGCGCATACGGCGATCAGGACTGCTGCCGTGCGAGTCGTACGCATCGTGGGCCCGCCTTCT
The DNA here is from genome assembly GCF_042796085.1 of Streptomyces sp. NPDC056452. NCBI lineage: Bacteria > Bacillati > Actinomycetota > Actinomycetes > Kitasatosporales > Streptomycetaceae > Streptomyces > Streptomyces sp. NPDC056452. Next base: position 45,676 of record NZ_JBHTRI010000041.1, on the reverse strand, counting down.
CTCCCGGCCGCCCGAGTGCGGCTGGGGGAGTTCTAGCGGTCTTGCATGATCACGTCAAGAGTTTGTCCGAACATTCTTACGCAGGAGGGGGCGGGAGGAGAGCTCAGGGCCGTACGAGCAGCTGGAATTCGAACGCGTACCGCGAGGCACGGTAGACGTGGGAGCCGAACTCGACTGCCCGGCCTCCGTCGTCGAACGTGGTCCGCTCCATCGTCAGCAGCGGCGCCCCTTCGGCCTCGGTGAGCCGTTTCGCCTCCTCCGCGGTCGCGGCCCGCGCCCCGACGGACTGGCGGGCGCTGTGCAGCGTGATCCCCGACAGGCGCATCATCCGGTAGAGCCCGGTCGACTCCAGCCGCTCGGTGGTCAGGTCGAGCAGGTCCGGGGGCAGATGGTTGCGCAGGAGGGCCATGGGCTCGTCGTGCGCGTAGCGCAGCCGTTCCACGAGATGGACGTCGCTGCCCTCCTCGACGCCGAGCGCCGCGGCGACCTCGGCCGTCGCCGCCGCGACGGTGTTGCGCAGGACCCGGGTCGCGGGGTGCTGACCGGCCGCCTCCAGATCGTCGTAGAGGCTGCTCAGCTCGAGCGGGCGCTTGATCCGGCTGTGGACGACCTGGGTGCCCACACCCCTGCGGCGCACCATCAGCCCCTTGTCGACGAGCGACTGGATGGCCTGGCGGACGGTGGGCCTGGACAGGCCGAGCCGTGCGGCGAGTTCCAGCTCGTTGCCGAGGAGGCTGCCGGGTGTGAGCCGGCCCTGCTCGATGGCCGCCTCCAGCTGCTGGGCCAGCTGGTAGTAGAGCGGGACGGGGCTGGTGCGGTCCACGCCAAGCCCCAGAGCGGCGGAGTCGGCGGTGGGTTTGGACACGGCAGGGAGCGTACCCCGTCCCGCACCACAGCACCCTTCAATTTGTCAGGACATATAGTTGACAGGGCATCCGGCGGGCGGCACGTTGGGTCCATGCGCATCGGACTCATCGGCACCGGCAGGATCGGCTCCTTCCACGCGGGCGTCCTGGCACGCCATCCCGGGGTCGACACCCTGGTGGTGACGGATCCCGACGCGGCCCGTGCCGCACAGGTCGCAGGCACGACGGGGGCCACGGCCCTCGCTTCCGCCGCCGACGTCCTCGGCGCGGGGGTGGACGCCGTGGTGATCGCCTCGGCCACCTCCGCGCACGCGGAGCTCATCGGACGGGTGGCACGGGCGGGTCTGCCCGCCTTCTGCGAGAAGCCGATCGCACTGGACCTGCCGGGGACGCTCAGCGCACTGCGCGAGGTCGACCGGGCGGGCACTGTGCTCCAGCTCGGTTTCATGCGGCGGTTCGACCCCGGTTACGCCGCGGCACGCGCGGCCGTGCGCGGCGGCGCTCTGGGCAGGCTGCACACCGTACGGGCGACGACCTCCGACGCCGCTCCGCCGCCCGCCGCGTATCTGCCGCTCTCCGGGGGCCTGTTCAGGGACTGCCTCGTGCACGACTTCGACATCCTGCGCTGGGTGACGGGCCGTGAGGTGACCGAGGTGTACGCCACCGGGTCGGACGCCGGGCACCCGATGTTCCGGGCGGCGGGCGATGTCGACACGGCGGCCGCCCTGCTGACCCTGGACGACGGAACACTCGCCTCGGCCACCGCCACCCGGTGCAACGGGGCGGGATACGACGTACGGATGGAACTGGCGGGCGAGCAGGACCAGATCACGGTCGGCCTCGACGACCGTACGCCGCTCACGTCGGCCGAGCCGCAGGGGCCCGCGGCTCCCGACAAGCCGTGGCCGGGCTTCCTGGAGCGGTTCGCCGCGGCGTACGAGGCGGAGCTGGATGCCTTCGTACGCGTCGTCCGCGGGGAACTGACGAACCCCTGCGACGGCCGGGAGGCGCTGCACGCCCTGCGCATCGCCGAGGCCTGCGAACTGTCGCGCCGCGAGCGCCGCCCCGTGATGATGACCGAGCTCGCCGGGGGCTGACGTCAGGCTGCCGGGCCGGTGGAGAGAACCGTCCCCTGGGCCACCGCGCACAGCACTTCGGCCCCTTCGTCGTCCACGGTGTGCAGCTCGCATCGCACGACGGCCTGCCTGCGTCCGGTGTGCACGACGGCGGCCCTGGCCACGAGGGTGCGGCCGGCCGCGGGGCGGACGTACTGGATGGAGAAGCCGCCCGTGAGCACGGCCGGGCCGAGCGTCGTCCCGGCCGCGAAGGTGATCGAGTTGTCGGCCGCGTAGGCCAGCACACCTCCGTGCAGGTATCCGTTCTGTTGCTCCAGGTCCTCACGGACGTCGATCTCGAGGGTGGCTGCCCCCTCCCCGAACTCCGTGATCCGCGCACCGACGAGCCCGCTGAAGGGCTGGCTGTCGAGGATCTTCTGTGCCATCCGCAGAGATGGTTCCGTCATGGCGCTTCTCCCGATTCCGTTCCTACCAGCTCACGGGCAGACTACGGACCCCCCTGATCAGCATCCCCGGCAGCCAGTCCGGCTCCGCGCCGCCCGGATCCCGTACGAGGCCGGGGCACCGGTCCAGCAGGGCGCGGATCGCGATCCGCCCCTCCATCCGGGCCAGCGGTGCGCCCATGCAGAAGTGCATGCCGTGCCCGAACGCGAGGTGTCCCTGGGCCTCGCGCCGTATGTCGAAGGTGTCCGGGTCCGGGTAGCGGTCGGGGTCACGGTCCCCCGAGCCGAGGGCGACAAGGACCGCCTCCCCCGCCGGAATGACACGGGAGCCGACGGGGACCGGGTCCCTGGTGAAGCGGAGGGTCGCGTTCTCGACCGGTCCGTCGTACCGGAGCATCTCCTCGACGGCCCCGTCGATGAGCTCCGGATCGGCCCGGAGCAGGGCGAGTTGGTCCGGGTGGTCGAGCAGTGCGCGTACCCCGTTGGAGATCAGGTTCACCGTCGTCTCGTGGCCCGCCACCAGGAGCAGGAAGGCCATGCCGACCAGTTCGTCGGACGACAGCCGGTCGCCCCCCTCGTCGCGCGCCTGGATCAGGGCGCTCAGCAGGTCGTCGCCCGGTGCGCAGCGCTTGTCCTCGATCAGCTCGTCGAGGTAGGCACCCATGGCGTGGACCGCCGCGTCCTCCTTCTCGTGCGAGACGGGCGCGACGATGGCGTTCGACATCTGCCGGAAGGCGTCCCGGTCCAGGTCGGGTACGCCGATGAGTTCGCAGATCACCGTCATCGGCAGGGGGAAGGCGAGCGCGTCGACGAGGTCGGCGCTCCCGGCGGTCACCATCGTGTCGAGGAGTCCGTCGGTGATCTGCTCGACCCTCGGGCGCAGCGCCTCGATCCGCCGGGGGGTGAACTCACGGGCGACGAGCCGCCGCAGCCTGGTGTGATGGGGTGCGTCCATCTCCAGCATGTTGGCGTTGATCGGATTGTCCGCCGCCGACCAGCGCTCCGTCACCCGCCAGTCCTTGCTGAACCGCTGGTCCGCGAGGACCGCGCGGGCCTCCTCGTATCCGACGATCAGCCACACACGGTCGAAGGTGTCGGTGCGGACGGCGTGCACCGGGCCCTCGGCGCGCAACTTCGCGTAGTGCGGATACGGATTCGCCGTGAAGTCCGGCATCCCACGCAGATCGATCACGGACATCGGCCCGCCCCCTGTTCCGGTCTGATCCGTTCAGCGTAGGCCGCCCTCGGGCGGTCCGTCCTCGTCCAGCAGACCGGCATCGTGGACCAGCAGCGCGATCTGGACACGGTTGTTGAGCCCGAGTCGGGCGAGGATCCGGGAGACGTGTGTCTTCACGGTGGCGACACTCAGATAGAGCGTGGCGGCGATCTCCGCGTTGGAGCTGCCGCGTCCGACGGCCAGCGCAACGTCCCGTTCGCGGTCGGCGAGCTCGGCGAACCGTTGCCGCGCACGGTCCGCGCGGGCCGGACGGTCGTCCGCCGTGGCGCCCGCGGCGTGGGCCATGAGGCGGCGGGTGACGGCGGGTGAGAGGACGGGCTCGCCGGCTGCGACCCGCCGGACCGCCTCGACGATCTGGGCGGGCGGGGTGTCCTTCAGGACAAATCCTGCCGCTCCCGCGCGGATGGCCCGCAGCACCTGCTCGTCGGCGTGGAAGGTGGTGAGGACGACGACTTCGGGGGCCTCGGGCCTGCTCCGCAGTGCCTCGGTCGCGGCCAGTCCGTCCATGACGGGCATCCGGATGTCCATCAGCACCACATCGGGGCGCAGCCGGTCGACCAGGCCGTCGACCTCGGTGCCGTCGGCGCCCTCCCCCACGATGTCGATGCCCTCGGCTCCGCCGAGCATCAGGGTGAGACCGGCCCGTACGAGCGGGTCGTCGTCGACGATGAGCAGCCGGACCGGTCCTGGCGGCACCGCGGGCGTGGGGGTGTTCATGCGGGCCACGGTAGCCAGGCCCGGACACCGAATCCGCCGTCGGGCCCGGGTCCGTGCTCCAGACCGCCCCCGGCCAGGGTGGCGCGCTCGGTGAGGCCGATGAGGCCCTGGCCCGATCCGGGGACCCTCTCGAAGGGTTCGGTGGGGGCGGGGTTGCGGACCTCGATCGTGAGTCCGTCGCCCGGGCCGCCGGTCACGGCCACGGTGACCGGGGCGCCGGGTGCGTGCTTGCGGGCGTTGGTGAGGGCTTCCTGCGCGATGCGGTAGACGGTGCGTCCGGTGGCCGCGGGCGCCTCGGCCGGCTCGGCGACGCGGTTGTCCAGGGTGACCTTCATCCCGGCCGACACCGACTCCTCGACCAGCGCGTCCAGGGTGACGAGCGTGGGCTGCGGCCGGTTGCCCTCGTCGCCCTCCCCCGGGGCGCGCAGGACGCCGATGATCTCGCGGAGGTCCTGGAGCGCCTCGTGCGCGCTGTCCCTGATGACGCCGGCGGCCCTGCCGACCTCGGCGGGGGGCGCGTCGGGCCGGAATTCGAGGGCGCCCGCGTGGACGCTGAGCAGGGTCAGGCGGTGGGCGAGGACGTCGTGCATCTCGCGGGCGATGGCCTCACGGGCCAGCCGCTGGGCCTGCTCCGCCCGGAGCGCCGCCTCGGCCTCCGCCCGGCGCGCCCGTTCGCGCAGGGTGACCACGAGCTGGCGCCGTGACCGTACGACCATGCCCCAGCTGACCACCAGCAGGACCAGCAGCACCCCGATGATCGTGGAGGCAATGAAGGAGGTGGTCGGGTCCGGGCGCAGCAGGGGCTGCAGGGGGGCCACGGCGAGGGCGCCCGCGCCGACGATCGCCACCGGCTTGAACGGCCGGTGCACGGCCAGGCTGAACAGGGCGATCAGGAGCGCGCCGGCCGCGACGGGTTCCACGATGCCGACGACGGTCAGTGACACCGCGAGCCCCACGGGCCAACGGCGCCGGAGCCAGAGGGCGCAGCAGGCCGCGGCTCCGACCAGGGAGTCGACGAAGACGACGCCGTCCGGGGTGGTGTGGTCCGCGTCGATCGCGGCGAGGGCGAGCACCCCGATGAAGGCGGCGCAGAGGAAGGCCGTGATGTCGTCGATCCAGTCCCGTACGGTCCGGCGCGACCGGCCCCGGTCGCCGCCGGACAGCTCGTGGTCGGCCAGGGCCGAGGGCAGCAGCCAGCGGTACTCCGTGCGCGTCATATCGACAAAGCTACGCAGGCCGGACCCGCCGCAGGCCTGTTGCGGCCGGGGCAGAGACCAAAGTCGCACGATCCCAGACTTTCGGCGGGCCCCGCACGACCGGTGGCCGATGCCGGGGCAGGTCCGTGCGCGACAGGCTCGGATCATGAAGAAATTCGTGGAGACGGCCGGGTTCATCGTGTTCGTCCAGGGAGCCGCCGGACTGCTCTACGAGTGGACGGGTTGGTTCCGGCTGTGGGCCGTGGTGGCGAGGCTGGACTTCCTCGACGACCACGGGCTCTTCGTCAGCATCGTGCTGGTGGTGACCGGCGGGGCGGTGATGATCGCGGCGGACAGCATCAGGCCGTAGCCGTCCGGCTGTCCACGCTGCGGCGTCCCCAGGCGGTACCCCCCAGTACGAGCGCCGCGCCCAGCCCCCCGAGGAGGCCCAGCCGCTCGCCCCCGAGGGAGATGCCCACCGCGGCCGCCCAGAGCGGTTCCGTACCGAGCAGCAGGCTGACCCTGGACGGCGAGGTACGGCGTACGGACCACGCCTGCACGAAGAACGCGAAGAGCGTGCAGAAGACGGAGAGGAAGACCAGCCCGGCCCACTCGGCGGCACCGAAGTCCGCCGCCACCGTCCAGGGGGCGGGGCCCGTTCCGGGAACCGCGGCAAGCACGGCGAAGACGGCGACCGCACTGCCGAGCTGCACGGTGGTCAGCGACAGCGAGTCCGCCTCCTGGACCGCTCCGATACGGGCCATGGCCAGGACATGGACCGTACGGGCGAGGGCGGCGAGCAGCATCAGGAAGTCACCCGCCGAGGGGCTGGTGAACCCGCCGCCCTGGGTCAGGAGCACCACACCGGCGACCGAGAGACCGGCCGCGGCGAGAAAGGCCCTGGGCGGCCGGATCCGGGTGACCGCGGCTTCGGCGAGCGGCGTGAAGATCATGGTGAGGCTGATGATGAGACCGGCGTTGGTCGCCGAGGTGTGCACGACGCCGTACGTCTCCAGCAGGAAGATCCCGCTGAGTACCAGTCCCAGCAGCCCGGCGCCCCGCCACTGCTCCGCACTCAGGGCCAGCAGCTTGCGCCGGCCGGCCACGGCGAGGACCGGCAGCACGATCGCGAAGCGGAGCACGAGGACGGCGATCACGGTGTGCGTGGTGGTGATGCCCTTGGCCGCGAGGTAGCTGGCGCCCCAGACAAGGGCGACGAGCAGGACGGGAAGATCGGTGGCCCACGCGCGGCGGGGCGGGGCGAGGACGGGCAGGACGACAGAGGACACGTCGGCTTCTCCTGGTTCTCCACAGCGGGAAACGATGTGGAGACCTCGCCGGCTCACACGCGGAGCGATCACGCTACCCGGCGCGCGCCACCTGCGGGAACACCGTCCGGTGACCGGACCTGTCGCGTGTCCTCAGGGGTTGTCCCCCGTCGAAGCGGTCTTCCGCCGGTGGCGGGACCTCCTAGAATGTCGGTCTTATGGTCCTCTGAGACACGGAGTTGACGCATGGCTGGAGCGCGGCCGGACGGACGGGTCGAGCGGGGCAACCAGACCCGGCAGCTGGTTCTGGAGCGCGCGGTCCAGGTCGCCTCGACGGAGGGCCTGGAGGGCCTGTCGCTCGGGAGGCTGGCCACGGAACTGAAGCTGAGCAAGAGCGGGGTGTTCGCGCTCTTCGGCTCCAAGGAGGAGCTCCAGCTCGCCACGGTGCGCGCCGCCGTGACGGTCTTCGTGGAGCACGTACTGACACCGACGAGGGCAGCGGCCCCGGGGCTGGGCCGCGTCTGGCGCATGTGCGAGAGCTGGCTCTCCTACTCGAGCCGGCGGGTGTTCCTCGGCGGCTGCTTCTTCTACTCGACGATCGCCGAGTTCGACTCCCGTGACGGCAAGGTGCACGACGCGCTGGCCTCCTCACAGACCGGCTGGGTCACGTTCGTGGAGGAGACCATCGACGAGGCCAGGGTCCGTGGCGAGCTCGCCGAGGACACGGACGTCTCCCAACTGGCCTTCGAACTCATCGCGTTCATGGAGCTGGCCAACGCGGAGTCTGTCCTGCACAACAACACCCCCGGCTACACGAAGGCGGCGCGGGCGATCCTCGCGCGCCTGCGCGGCGCCGCGACGGACGTCTCGCTGCTGCCCGCAACTCCCTGAACGCCGGTCCTCCGGAGCGTTCGGACGTCCTGCGAGAACGTCCCGTACCGTGCGCGTCCTGCGGGCCGGTAGGTGGCGATCGCGATCCCGCTCCCGGTGGCCCGCGAAGCCGGGCGCCGGGGGCTTCCTGTCCGTTTCCCGCCGGTGGGTGGGCGTCCGGAGGGCTTTGCTTGTTCTTGCCGCCGCCGAACGGGCGCGGCAGCTCCGGCAGACAGGGAAATACACGATGACCAGCACCAACAGGACCGCCCTCGTGACCGGCGGAAGCCGCGGCATCGGTGCGGCGACCGCACTCAGGCTCGCCAGGGACGGTGTCGACGTGGCACTGACGTACGTCCGTGACAAGGAGGCCGCCGAGGCCGTCGTCCGCCGGATCGAGGCGTACGGACGCCGTGCGGTCGCCCTTCACTCGGACGCGGCCGACGCCGGCGCGGCCGAGGCGGCCGTGCACGAGGCGGCGGACACGCTGGGGCGGCTCGACATCCTCGTCAACAATGCGGGAATCGGTGTCCTCGGCCCCATCACGGATCTGACCACAGCCGATGTGGACCGGGTACTCGCCGTCAACGTGCGCGCCGTGTTCCTGGCCTGCCGGGCGGCCGCGGGACGGATGGCGGACGGCGGACGCATCATCTCGCTCGGCACCGCGCTGAGCAGGCACGCGGGCGGTCCCGGCGGCACGCTCTACGCCATGAGCAAGTCCGCCCTGGCCGGTCTCACCAAGCCGCTCGCCCGCGAGCTCGGCCCGCGCGGCATCACGGTGAACATCGTCCAGCCGGGCCCGGTCGACACCGACCTCAACCCGGCGTCCGGCCCGTTCGCCGCCGGCCAGCGGTCCGCCACCGCACTGGACAGATTCGGCACGACGGACGAAGTGGCCTCCCTGATCGCCTACTTGGCGAGCGACGAGGCCGCGTACATCACCGGGACCGAGGTGGTGGCGGACGGCGGCCACGCGGCCTGACCGTCACGGATCGAACACTTCGGCCGCGGCCGGCACGGGGGTGGGGTGGGATGGCTCCATGCGAGCCCTTCCCACCACCGCCGCCGGCGTCTGCGCACTGGTGGCACTCACCGCCTGCACGCACGGGGCGGCGACTTCGCCCGGGCAGCGGCCGACCACTTCGGCGCCCACGAGCGCACCGGTGGACACAGCGGCTCTGGAATCGTCCGTACGCGCCTATGTGAAGGCCTACTACGAGCCCGACACCGCCGCCGCCTACCGGCTCCTCTCCGCGACGTGCCGGGACCAGTGGACCGAGGAGTCCTTCGCCGAACTCCCCGAGCGGGCGACGTCGACGGCCCGACAGCTCGCAACGACGTACACCCTGCGGCGACTGACCGTGGGCAGGGTCACGAAGGACACCGCACAAGTGACCTACGGCGTCGGTGAGCCGAGATTCGACGAGACGTCCACATGGGTCCTGGAGGACGGCGGGTGGCACAACGACCTCTGCTGACCGGGGCCGCGCCGCGCTGCCCCTGCCCGCTGCCGGTCATACGCTGGCCGGGACGACAGCGAACGAAGTGGGAGCCCATGAGCCAGACCCCGACCCCGGTCCACACCCTCAACGACGGCCGCACCGTCCCTGCGGTGGGTCTCGGCACCTGGCCGCTCGACGACGAGGCGGCCGAGCAGGCGGTCGCCGGGGCGCTGGGCCTCGGCTACCGGCTCGTGGACACCGCTCTGAACTACCGCAACGAGACCGGCACCGGACGCGGGATCGCCCGCAGCGGCGTACCGCGCGAGGACGTCTTCGTGACGACCAAGGTGCCCGGCCGGCATCACGGGTACGAGCGGACGCTGGCCTCCTTCGAGGAGTCCCGGGGCAATCTCGGGCTGGAGTACGTCGACCTGTACCTCATCCACTGGCCTCTCCCCGGTGTCGGCAAGTATGTGGACACCTGGAAGGCGATGATCAAACTCCGCGAGGAAGGGCTCGTACGTTCCATCGGCGTCTCCAACTTCACCGCGGCCCACCTGGCCCGGCTGGAGCAGGAGACGGGCGTGCTGCCCGCGGTGAACCAGATCGAGATGCATCCGCTGCTGCCTCAGGAGGAGTTGCGGGCGGTGCACGCCGAGAAGGGCATCGTCACGGAGAGCTGGAGCCCGCTGGCCCGGGGGCGCAAGGTGCTCGAGGCCCCGGAGGTCGTGGCGGCCGCCGGGGCACACGGGGTGACACCGGGCCAGGTCGTGCTGCGCTGGCACACGCAGCTCGGTGCGGTACCGATCCCGAAGTCGGCCGATCCCGGGCGGCAGCGCGAGAACCTGGACCTGTTCGGGTTCGAGCTGACGCCCGAGGAACTGGCACTGATCGGGGGCCGGCCGCAGCATCGCTTCGGCGGCGACCCCGAGACGCACGAGGAGTTCTGACGTCGGGCCGGGTGCCGCGAGACGGTTGCCGCAGGCGGCCGTCCGATGCCCGGGTCAGCGGTTGCGGGGGGTGACCTCCGACATCCGGGACCAGTCGTCGCCCGGCACCTCGACGTTGATGATCTCCGGAACCTCGGAGACCAGCCCGGACATCGTCTCGATCGCCGCCTTGAAGTGCTGCGAGTTCACGTGCGCCACACCCGCCTCCTGCGAGGCGAAGGCTTCGAGCAGGACGAACTGGTCCGGATTCTCGACGCTGTACGACCACTCGAAGAAGAGGTTGCCCGGCTCCTGACGGGTGGCGAGGGTGAAGTCGTCGACCGCCGGGAGCCAGTTGTCACGCTCGGCGGTACGGACGGTGAACCTGACGGCGATGAAGATCATGGCGACTCCTGGTCGACGGCGTGCCGCGGTGCGGGCGTCGACCAGGGTCCCATATGGCTTCAATCAGGGCATGCCCGGCACACCCGTGTGCCGCCGACGGGCCCTGCGGTTCCTAACCGCCCAGCTCCTCGTGACGGGCGGCCAGACGGTCCGCCCCTTGTGCGGTCAGCGAGCCGAGCAGCCGCAGCCTGGAGATCCCGCCGTCCGGGAAGATGTCGATCCGGACGTGCGTGCCGAGCGCGGGCTCCGGAAGGACGAAGCGGTGGTTCGTGTCGGGCTGCAGCCGGGTGCGGGGCAGGATCTCGGTCCAGTCGCCGCCGCTCCCGTCGCACACCGACAGGGTCGCCCATCCCGCCGCGTTGCCCTTGAGGTAGGCGGTGTCGATCTCGACGGCGCGGATCTCCGACTGCTCGGCGAGCCGGTAGCGGATCCAGTCGTTGCCCTTGTCCCGCCTGCGCCGCGTCTCCCAGCCGTCGTCCATCTTGCGGGAGCGGCCCGGTGCGATGGTGTTGGTGGCCGGGGAGTAGAAGCGGTCGGAGGCGTCCTCGACCTGGCCGCCGTTCTCCAGGGCCACGAGGTCGAACGTACCGAGGGCGGACAGCCAGGCCGGGTCGGGGGCCACCTCGCCGTGGACCCTCAGCCGGGCTATGCCGCCGTCCGGGTGCTGGTTGACCCTGAGGTGGGTGAAGCGCTGCCCGGAGTCGACCGTGAAGCCGTTGGCCGCGTGGCCGCCGACGGCCGTACGGGGTACGAGCGTTGTCCACTTCACGTCGGGTGCGAGGAGGTCCTGGGGCGACGGGGAGCCGGGGACCGAGGTCGCCTCGACGGAGACCGACTGCGGGTAGTTCCCACGGAAGTGGGCGGTGTCGACGACGAGTCCGCGCACGACGCCGGGTGCGCCGAGGCGTACGAGCGCCCAGTCGTGGTCCTCGTCGGTGGGGTGCGGCTCGGCGGCACCGGTACCGCGTCGGCGGCGGGTCTCCCAGCCGTCCATGATCTTGCCCTTGTGGCCGAAGCGCTCCGGGTCGAACGCGGCGGGCTCCGGCTTCAGCAGATTCTCGCGCTCGGCGAAGAACTCGTCGTTGGCGGCGATCACGCCGGCGCCGAGCCGGCGGTCGGCGAGGTCCACGAGATGGGTGAAGGGGAATTCCGCGGTCCGGTAGTCGGCGTACGGGTCGCCACCTCCGTACGGGCTCGCGTCGCCGGTGAAGCGGGGTGTCGCCGTCATGGTCAGTGGTTCCTTTCGAGGAGGCGGCCGGTGGGTTCGCCGAGTACGCCGTCGGCCGCGATCCGCTGCCCGCGCAGCCAGGTCGACCTGACGACGCCGTACAGCGTCCGGCCCGCGTAGGCGGTGACCTGGTTGCGGTGGAAGAGCTCGGCCGGGTCGACGGTGAAGGTCTCGTCGGGGGCGAGGACCGCGAAGTCCGCGTCGTGCCCGGCCTCGATGGCGCCCTTGCGGGTGAGACCGGCGAGCGCGGCGGGGGCGGCGGACATCCAGCGGGCCACGTCGTCGAGCGTGTGGCCGCGCCTGCGCGCCTCGGTCCAGATGGCGGGGAGGCCCAGCTGGAGGGAGGAGATGCCGCCCCACGCGGAGGCGAAGTCCGGTGTCTTGAGGTCGGTGGTGCAGGGCGAGTGGTCGGAGACGATGCAGTCGATGGTGCCGTCCGCGAGGCCCGCCCACAGCGCGTCCTGGTTGGCGGCCTCCCTGATGGGCGGGCAGCACTTGAACTCCGTCGCTCCGTCCGGGACTTCCTCCGCCGTGAGGGTGAGGAAGTGCGGGCAGGACTCGACGGTGACGCGTACGCCCTCACGCTTGGCGGCGGCGATCAGCGGCAGGGCGTCGCTGGAGGAGAGGTGCAGGACGTGGACGCGGGCGTTCAGCCGCTTGGCGTGGGCGATGAGGCCCTCGATGGCGGTGTTCTCGGCGTCGCGCGGCCGGGAGGCGAGGAAGTCTGCGTACGCGGGGCCGCTGCGCTGCGGAGCGGACGCCAGGTGGTGCGGGTCCTCCGCGTGCACGATCAGGAGTCCGCCGAATCCGGCGATCTCGGCCATGGAGCGGGCCAGTTGCTCCTGGTCGAGCTCGGGGAACTCCTCGACCCCGGAGGGCGAGAGGAAGCACTTGAAGCCGAAGACCCCGGCCTCGTACAGCGGACGCAGATCCTTCGTGTTCGACGGGATCGCACCGCCCCAGAATCCGGTGTCGACGTGCGCCTTGGGTGCCGCCACCTGCTGCTTGGTACGCAGGTGCGGAACGGTGGTGGTCGGCGGGAGGGAGTTGAGCGGCATGTCCAGCAGCGTGGTGATGCCGCCTGCCGCGGCCGCCCGGGTGGCGGTCCAGAAGCCTTCCCACTCGGTGCGGCCGGGGTCGTTCACATGGACGTGGGTGTCGACGAGGCCGGGGAGCAGTACGTCGTCGCCGAAGTCCTCGGTGCGGGCCCCGTCGGGCACCTCGGTGTCGTAGGGCAGGACCGCCTCGATCGTGCCGCCGGTCACGACGACCGCGGCCGCACGGGTCCCCTCGGGGGTGACGACGCGCGTCGAGCGCAGTACCAGTTTCATGTCCGCCTTCACGTCCGCACCGGGCACCCGTGCTCCTCACTCAGAATTTCAACGAATTGTTGAAGGAGTCTTCACTCGGGAAAGCACCCCGTCAAGACCTCACTTTCCTCGCGGGGCGACGAGCGGGCCACCGGCGGCCCCGGGGCGGCACCGATTGGAGAATTCCACAAAGTAGAAGTCACATTTCGCCAGGCGGAACGTAGAATGGGCCAGGAGCGGCACCACCCCACCCCGGACAGACTGCGGCTCCGACTGTCGACACCAGGACAAAACAGGTTCTGACCGGCAAGGACGCCGCACCGGGAGCAGTGGGCCGATCGGGAGCAGCCCGGTAGGCTGCTGCCTTGCCTCCGCTTCGAAAGGACCGTTGACGTGCCGCCGTCCCACGCCAGCACATCCGACTCCAAGCCCGCCGGTCCCAGTGGCGGGGTGCAGTCTCTCGAGCGCGCCTTCGATCTGCTGGAGCGCATGGCGGATGCCGGGGGCGAGGTCGGGCTCAGCGAACTCTCCGCGAGCAGTGGTCTCCCGCTGCCGACCATCCACCGGCTGATGCGCACGCTGGTCGTGTGCGGCTACGTACGCCAGCAGCCCAACCGCCGTTACGCGCTGGGCCCGCGGCTGATCAGGCTCGGCGAGTCCGCGTCCCGGCTGCTGGGCACCTGGGCGCGTCCGTATCTCCAGCGCCTGGTCGAGGAGACCGGCGAGACGGCGAACATGGCGCTGCTCGACGGGGACGAGATCGTCTACGTCGCACAGGTGCCCTCGAAGCACTCGATGCGCATGTTCACCGAGGTGGGCCGCAGGGTTCTCCCGCACTCCACGGGGGTGGGCAAGGCCCTGCTCGCGAACACGCCGGCGGACGAGGTCCGGGCGCTGCTGGCCCGTACGGGAATGCCCGCGGCCACCGAGAAGACGATCACCACACCGGACGGCTTCCTGGACGCGCTCGAACAGGTGCGCAGGGCGGGCTACGCGGTGGACGACAACGAGCAGGAGATCGGGGTCCGCTGCCTCGCGGTATCCGTGCCCAACTCCCCCACCTCGGCCGCCATCTCCATCTCGGGGCCGGCGGGACGGGTGACGGAGGCGGCGACGGAGCGGATCGTGCCGATCCTTCAGCAGATCTCGAAGGAACTCTCCGAGGCCCTGGCCAGCAACGGCTCGACGAGCTGAACCTCCGGGGCCGGGACGGCCCCGGAGGTCCCAGAAGGTCGCGGAAGGTCTCTGAGGCCCCGGAGGCCCCGGAGCCTCGGAGGTCAGACCCGCGACGGTGCCGACAGGCAGCCGTCCCCCATCGTCACCGTCCCGTCCGCCCGGTCCAGGTGGGCCCGGTCGTGGGTGACCATCACCGTCGCCGTCGACCACTGCCGGGTCAGCCCGGTCAGCAGGTCGAGGACCGCTGCGCCCCGCTCGTGGTCGAGCGCGCTCGTCGGTTCGTCGACGAGCAGCACCGCAGGTTCGTTCATCAGGGCACGCGCGATATTGACCCGCTGGCGCTGACCGCCGGACAGCTGGTGCGGTCTGCGGTCGGCCTTGTCCGCCAGGCCCACCGCGTCCAGCAGCTCCCGTGCCCGGCGCCGTGCTGCCCGTGCCGAGCCGCGCGACAGGTGGGTCATGACCTGCAACTGCTCCGCAGCGGTCAGTGAAGGCAGCAGGTTCGGCTGCTGGAAGACGATGCCGATGCGCTCCCGGCGCAGCGCCGCCCTGTCCGCGCGGCTGAGCCCGGCGGTCTCCGTACCCGCGACGACGACGCGTCCACGGTCCGGAGTGACGAGGGTGGCCGCCACCGCGAGGAGGCTGGACTTGCCGGAGCCGGACGGTCCGACCACCGCGGTCAGCGAGCCCGCGGCGACGTCCAGCGAGACCCGGTCGAGCGCCGTGAGCCGGGCATCCCCGTCGGGGTAGGTCAGGGTGACATCGCTGAGGGTGAGGGTCATCGGGCACTCCCGAGTGCGGTGAGCGGGTCGACGGAGGTGATCCGCCGGATGGACAGGGCGGCCCCGAGCAATCCGAGGGCGATCATCACCGCGGCGGGCACGAGGACGGTCGACACGTCGAGGACGAACGGCACGGTGCCGTCCGGTCCCCCGACCAGCGCACCGATGCCCGCGGCGAGCGCGGTGCCCGCCCCCGTACCGAGGGCGAGCATCACCACGGCCTGCCCGAGCGCGTCCCGCAGCAGGTACGCAGTGGAGGCGCCCAGGGCCTTGAGTACGGCGACATCGCCGCTGCGCTGGATCGTCCACACCGTGAAGAAGGCCCCTATGACCAGCGCCGAGATGGCGAAGAGGGAGCCGCGCATCAGCTGGAGCGAGCCGTTCTCGGCCTGGTACGAACCGATCGCCGCCAGGGAGCCGTCGAGCGTCAGGGTGCTCGTGCCCGCTGCCCTGTCACCGGCGGCCGGATCGGCGTCGGCGGTCGTGGTCAGGGCGACCACGGTGGCTTGATTCCCTGTGCCGCCGATGCGCTGCCAGTCGGCGAGGGACGTCCACACCACCGGCGTATGGCTGTACGAGGCGTCGCCCCGAACCGCGTCCACGGTCACTTCCGCGGCGCCGAGCAGGATCGTGTCGCCGGCCCCGGCGCCGAGGTCGTCCGCAGCCTTCTCGGAGAGCACGACCCGGCCTGCACCCACGGTGCCGGGCGCGAGCCCTCCGTGCGGCTCGACGCCGAACGCCGAGACCGCGGCCGTGCGGTCGCCGTCGGCCGTCCCGGCGTTCAGCGTCCGGATCCCGAGCGGCTCCGCGGCGGTGACCCCGGGCAGGCCGGCCCAGGTACGCCAGGCGCTCTCCTCGACGGTCGAGTTCGTGAACGACTCCGATTGGCCGTCCGGCGGGGCGGCGAACGCGAGACGGTCGGCGTTCAGCCCTGTCACGGCCGAGGTGTTCTCCCTGGCCAGGCCGGCCGTGAGACCGGACAGCAGGCCCACGAGCAGCGTGATCAGCACCACGACGGTGCCCATGAGGGCGAACCGTCCCTTGGCGAACCGCAGGTCTCTCCATGCAACGAACATGACTCCAGGCTCGGGCCGCGGGCCTCGGGAGACATCGCGCGCCGGAGGGGGCTGACATCAACCTTTCGATTGACCGGCCGCGCGTCCGGCGCGTCTACGCTGGACCGACCATGCATTCGCGTTCGCACACCCCCGTCACCGCCGCGCTGCGGCTCTGCCTGCACGCATTGCTGATGGGCCTGCTGGCGCTGGCCGCGGCACGCGCGGTGAGCGACGGCACGACACACTCCACGGCCGTCGTCGTCGTGGCGGGAGTGATGGCCGCGCTGTACGCGGCGGGCGCGCTCGCCCCCCTCGTACAGCCGCGGACCCGTGCCGCCGCCGTCTGGCTCGCGGCCCTCGGCGCGGTCTGGCTCGCCCTGCTCGCGCTGTCGTCCGACGCCTTGTGGGTGGCCTTCCCGCTCTACTTCCTGCACCTGCACCTGCTCCCCGCGCGGTGGGGCCTGCCCGCCGTGGCGGCCACGGCGGCGGCCGCGATCACCAGCTTCGTCCTGCACGGCGACGCCGTCACACCCGGCACCTTCATCGGGCCGCTGCTCGGTGCGGCGGTGGCCGTGGCGACCGTGTTCGGGTACGACGCGCTGTTCCGGGAGAGCGAGCGACGCCGCGAGCTCATCGAGGAGCTCGTCTCCACCCGGGCGGAGCTCGCCGACGCCGAACGCACCGCGGGCACCCTGGCCGAACGGGAGCGGTTGGCCCGCGAGATCCACGACACCCTCGCCCAGGGCCTGTCCAGCATCCAGCTGCTCCTTCGGGCCGCCGAACGCACGCTGCCGGAGGACGCTCCGGCCACCGCACATGTCCGCCGGGCCCGTCAGGCGGCGCAGGAGAATCTGGCCGAGGCCCGCCGCTTCGTACGCGCCCTGACCCCGCCGGACCTGGAGCACGGTTCGCTGGCCGCGGCCCTGTCCCGTCTCTCGTCGCGCACCTCGGTACCGGAGCTCACCGTGCAGTTCGCGGTCAGCGGTACGCCGGTGGAGCTGCCCACCCCGTACGAGGTGGCGCTGCTCCGTACCGCCCAGTCGGCGCTGGCCAACGCGGTGCGCCACTCGGGTGCGCGGCGGGCGGAGATCACCCTCAGCTTCATGGAGACGTCGGTGGCCCTGGACGTGGTGGACGACGGGAAGGGCTTCGACCCGACGGCTGACGGGGGGCGCGGGGGCACGGAGAGCGGAGGCTTCGGGCTGCCCGCCATGCGCGCGCGGGCCCGCTCGCTGGGCGGCACGCTGAGCGTCGAGTCGGCGCCGGATCAGGGTACGGCCGTCGCCGTCACGCTGCCGCTGCCGTCCGCCGAGCCGGAGGGCGCCGCCGCATGACCGACCCGATCAGGCTGCTGCTCGCCGACGACCACCCGGTGGTCCGGGCAGGCCTGCGCGCCCTCCTCGACACCGAGCCGGACTTCCGGGTCGTCGCCGAGGCGTCCACGGCGGAGCAGGCAGTGGCCCTTGCCGCGACCGGGCAGTTCGACGTCGTCCTGATGGACCTGCAGTTCGGCGCGGGGATGCACGGCGCTGAGGCCACGGCCGCGATCACGGCGGCGGCGGACGCGCCCCGGGTGCTGATCCTCACCACGTACGAGTCGGACGCGGACATCCTGGCCGCGGTCGAGGCGGGAGCCGGCGGCTACCTGCTGAAGGACGCCCCGCCGGTGGAGCTCGCGGCAGCGGTGCGTACGGCGGCTGCCGGCCGCTCGGCGCTCGCCCCGGCGGTCGCGCACCGCCTGATGGACCGGATGCGGACCCCTGCCCAGGCCCTGACCAAACGTGAGCTCGAGGTGCTCCAGCTGGTCGGTGAGGGGCTGTCGAACCAGCAGATCAGCAAGCGGCTCTTCCTGAGCCAGGCAACGGTGAAGTCCCATCTGGTGCACATCTACGCCAAGCTCGGCGTCGACTCACGCACCTCGGCCGTCGCCGCGGCGACCGCACGCCGCCTGATCCGCCGCTGACCGGGCGCGCTCCCCCGGGGCGCGGCGGCAGCTCCGGCGGACCGGCCGTCACGCCGCCCTCACGGGCGCGGCGGCTCCCCGAAGAGGTCCACGGCGATCCTGACGTCCCGCAGGCCGGGAGCGAGTGCGCTGACCGAGCCGATCGCCCCCGCGACCAGGAGGAGGGAGCGGCGCAGCCGGGGAATCTCGGGCGTTCCGCTGACCGCCATGGCGTCCAGCGCGGCCAGCTCGTCCTCGGCGATTCCGCGGTCGGGGAACTCCACGGGGTGTCCGGCCAGTTCACGGCGGAGCCGGGACACGGCCGTACGCAACTCCGCGACTCTCGGATCCTCATCACTGCCGGTCAACCGCTTCTGCCCCACGCTTCGCAACAAAGCACTCCCCCTCGCACGTTCTGTGCCGGTGTACCGACCAGGTCCCGGGCGGCGGTCAAGTGCCTGGGGCCGTCGTCAAGTTAACGCCATGAAAGGTGGCGTGCGCCACTCCGCGGCCGGAAAATGAGGGTACTCCCTGAGAGTGACCGCCATGTCGCCAGTGCGAACGGAGCAGTGGTATCCAGAGCGCATGGCTGACAAACAAAGGATCCCCGTGGTCGCCGGCGTGCTGCTCGCCGCAGGCGGCGGCCGCAGGCTCGGCGGCCGGCCGAAGGCCCTGCTGGAGCACCGCGGGCGCCCCCTGGTCGAGCACGCGGTCCGCGCACTGCGCAACGGCGGGTGCGGCCCGGTCCATGTGGTGCTGGGCGCCTCGGCCGACGAGGCACGGTCCCGGGCGGACCTCTCCAGGTGCACGGTGACCGTGAACCCCCGCTGGGAGGACGGCATGGGCTCCTCGCTGCGTGCGGGGCTCGCCGCGCTCACCGGTTCGGACGCGGATGCGGCGCTCGTCCTGCTGGTCGACCAGCCGGGCATCGGCGCGGAGGCGGTGGCGCGGGTGCGGTCGGCGTACCGGTCCCGGACGAGCCTGGTCGCGGCGACGTACGACGGGCAGCGGGGCCATCCGGTGATGTTCGGCGCCGAGCGGTGGGCGGACGTCGGGGCGGGAGCGGTCGGCGACCAGGGGGCGCGGGCGTATCTGCGGACGCACCGCGATGCGATCACGCTCGTCGAGTGTTCCGATGTGGCTCAGGCGTACGACATCGACACGGCGGAGGACCTGGGGCACCTGGAATGAACGGAGGGTACCCGCCCTGGCACGGTGCGCCATCTCCTCCCCACTTCTGTCGACCCGGAGAATCTCGATATCAACAAACCATTGAACTTCCACCATGAGGAAACTAATATCCACTGATCAGAAGCGCGGAGTACCAGTTCCGCACCCGGACGGCACTCACAGCCGCATCCCGGAGCCATGGCACGCAGTGCCGTCCCAGGCGACCCGGCGGCTGTGGGCCGCCGCCCGCACCACCCGCTGAAGGAGTGACAGCTCATGTCCGCACCAGCGCCGTCCCCGCTGGCCATCGTCGATGCCGAGCCCCTGCCGAGGCAGGACGAGGTCCTGACCGATGCGGCTCTCGCGTTCGTGGCGGAGCTGCACCGGCAGTTCACGCCCCGGCGTGACGAGCTGCTCGCCCGCCGTGGCGAGCGCCGCGCCGAGATCGCCCGCACCTCCACGCTGGACTTCCTGCCGGAAACGGCGGCGATTCGCGCGGACGGCTCCTGGAAGGTCGCGCCGGCCCCGGCCGCGCTCGACGACCGCCGGGTGGAGATCACCGGTCCGACCGACCGCAAGATGACCATCAACGCCCTGAACTCGGGCGCCAAGGTCTGGCTCGCCGACTTCGAGGACGCGTCCGCCCCCACGTGGGAGAACGTGATCACCGGCCAGCTCAACCTGATCGACGCGTACACCCGGAACATCGACTTCACCGACCCGAAGTCCGGCAAGTCGTACGCCCTCAAGCCCGCCGGGGAGCTCGCGACCGTCGTCACGCGCCCGCGCGGCTGGCACCTGAACGAGCGCCACCTCCAGCTGGACGGCACCCCGGTGCCCGGCGCACTGGTCGACTTCGGGCTCTACTTCTTCCACAACGCGCAGCGGCTGATCGACCTCGGCAAGGGCCCGTACTTCTACCTCCCGAAGACGGAGTCGCACCTGGAGGCCCGCCTCTGGAACGACATCTTCGTCTTCGCCCAGGACTACGTCGGCATCCCGCAGGGAACGGTCCGCGCGACCGTCCTCATCGAGACGATCACCGCCGCGTACGAGATGGAGGAGATCCTCTACGAGCTGCGCGACCACGCCTCCGGGCTGAACGCGGGCCGTTGGGACTACCTCTTCTCCATCGTCAAGAACTTCCGTGACGGCGGCTCGAAGTTCGTCCTGCCGGACCGCAACCTCGTCACGATGACCGCCCCGTTCATGCGCGCCTACACCGAACTCCTGGTCCGCACCTGCCACAAGCGCGGCGCGCACGCCATCGGCGGCATGGCCGCGTTCATCCCCTCCCGGCGCGACGCCGAGGTCAACAAGGTCGCCTTCGAGAAGGTCAAGGCGGACAAGGACCGCGAGGCGAACGACGGCTTCGACGGCTCCTGGGTCGCGCACCCCGACCTCGTCCCGATCGCGATGGCCTCGTTCGACGCGGTCCTCGGCGAGAAGCCGAACCAGAAGGACCGGCTGCGCGAGGACGTCTCGGTGGCGGCGGGCGACCTGATCGCCATCGACACCCTGGACGCGAAGCCCACGTACGACGGCCTGCACAACGCCGTCGCGGTCGGCATCCGCTACATCGAGGCGTGGCTGCGCGGAATGGGCGCGGTCGCCATCTTCAACCTGATGGAGGACGCCGCCACCGCGGAGATCTCGCGCTCGCAGATCTGGCAGTGGATCAACGCGGACGTGGTCTTCGAGAACGGCGAACACGCCACCGCGGACCTGGCCCGCAAGGTCGCCGCCGAGGAACTGGCCGCGATCCGCGCGGAGGTCGGCGACGAGGCGTTCGCGGCGGGCAAGTGGCAGCAGGCCCACGACCTGCTGCTCCAGGTCTCCCTGGACCAGGACTACGCGGACTTCCTGACCCTGCCGGCGTACGAGCAGCTGCGCTGACGACAAACCCCCGGAAGCGCCGTACCCCGCGCGTCACCGCGCCGGGGTACGGCGCTTCCGGCATACGGGCAGGTCGGCAGCGACCATACGCACGAAACACACCACGGCCCGGACGAGCAGGACGTTCACGACCGCCCCGAGCCCGCACGAGAGAGCCAGGCTGAACGGACCGGCCTCACCGCCACCCCCGCCGAGGTCGCCGAACACCGCGGTGAGGGGCATGAGGACGAAGACGTACAGGAAGTTCAGCCCGGGCTGCGACAACCAGAACAGCAACGGGCCTGCGTGCGAGGGGCCCTGGGCCCCCATGACCAACCCGCCGACGACCATGGCGACGACATACACGAGCGCCACGGTCCGGGCGGCAGGGGGACGACCGGTACGGCTCATCACTGCGGGCCTCTCGTCACGGGGCGCCGAGGAGCGACCAGCGGCCCCAACCGACACCCTCGTTATTGAACACGTTCGAAACATACCATCCGGTCATCGGGGCCTCGATCAGGAACCGGTAGGTTCATGCGCGATCGATGGTTTCAAATGACGAGCCCCGGCTCGCCGGTGGTCGGGAGATACCGATGGCTGCTGCGCTAGCCCTGTGGCTCCTCATGCCTGCGGCCTGGGCAGCGCTTCCCTGGCTGCCTCCGCACCGAACCGTCGGTCGATGCGTTGCCGTGCTTCAGCTCTTCCTGTCCGCGGCCGCCTTGTCCTTCGGGATGCCGGCGGACAATCTCCCTGTGTGGTTCCTGATCCCGGGCCTGGCCTCTTCCCTGACGCGGCTGATGCCCACACCGTCGGGGCGCCGGGGCCGGCCACCGGACCGAGCCGGGGAAGGGTCAACGGGTTGAGCTGCGGCCGGGGAGCCGGTTCCGCTGCTCCCAGGGGTCCGGGAGCAGCGCGTCTCCGCCTCAGCGCTGTGCGGCGCCTTCACCGGACGGGATGTCCGGGTAGTCCCTGAACAGCAGCGACACCGCGTGCTCGTCCGAGGGCCAGTTGGGCACCGCGATGGTGGCGTCCGCCCCGCCGGTCCCGCGCATCGTCTGCGTGACGGGGATCGTTCCGCCGGCCCGGGCGTCGGCCGGGAGGTAGAGGTCGGTGGCCGTCAGGAACGGGACCCTGTCGAAGGGCGGCAGCGGCGCGTCGAGGTGGCTCGCGCGGTCGCAGTCCTTGTCGAACGCGAACACGCCGAGGATCTGTCGCAGTTGGGGTGAGACGGCCGGGTTGAGTACGTCGGTCCCGACGATGCGGAGCCGGTCGTCGTCCGCCGTGCCCGAGCGCCACTCGCGGGCGCGGACGATGGTGAGCGCCGTGTGACCGGGGCAGGTGTCCATGTCGTCCGCGACACCGCCCGGCGGGGAGACGAGGAGCCGTACGAAGCGGTCGCTGCGTTCGAACGGTTCGAAGTAGAAGTGGCTGGTGCGCTCGCCGCCGCGGATGAGGGCCAGTTCGTAGTGTCCGCGTCCGTTGACGCCGAGCGGGCCGAAACTGCCGTCGGCGCCCACCCGCACGATGTGCTGCGGAAGGTGGCCGGCACGGGCGCCGGTGGCGGGGTCCAGTCTCCAGACCTCGAGGCGGCCGGGGAGCCCGGCGTTCTGCGGGAAGTGCACGACGCGGCCGGCGATCTTCACCGGGCCGGGCAGTTCGGGCAGCACGCGGGTGGTGTGCGGTGGCCTGCCGCGGAGGAACTCGTAGATGTGCGCGAAGCTCTCGGCGGATGTGGCGCTCTCCGTGTGTCCGGCCTGCGGCTCGTGGACGTTGACCGCTCCGCCGATCGATCCGTTCGGCTGGAGGCTGCTCCAGATCGCGAGGGTGGGCACCCCGCCGGGGGGTGCGGATGCCGTACGGCCGTCCAGATTGACGTACTTGGCGACCTCCGCCGCCCGTTCCGGCACGGAGAGGTACGCGTGCACGACCCTCGTACCCCGCGAGTGCGCCAGGATGTCGACCTGCGCCGCTCCGGTGCGGGCCCGGACGGAGTCGACCAGTGCCTCCAGACCGGCGATCGCGTGGTCGTCGGTGGCGATGGAGGTGTCGTACTCGTGGACGTACAACAGGTCGTCGCGGTAGCCGTTGCCGGAGAACCGCTTGGCCTGGGACTGCCATTGCTGCGCCGAGCCCTGCTGGCCGTGGACGAAGATCACCGGGTTGGCCGTCGTGCGCGGTGCGGCCGCGGACTGTGTCGGGGCCGTCAGGGCGGTGAGCGTCCCTGCGATGGCCAGGAACACAGCGAGCAGGATGGTCCGGGCCGGTAAGGAACCGGTCATGATCTCCTCCGGGTGGCGTGTGCGGGGTCGTTGCGCCGTCGGAGTCGGAAACTACGGCCGGCGCCGCCGGCCCACCAGTCGCCGCCGCGAGCGTGAGACAGCGGTCTCAGATCCGGCCCGGCACCGTTCGGAGCGTTTGGTGGAGTACGGCACGGGCAGTGCGTTCGGCCAGGGCGAGGTCGAGCCGGCGGCTGCTCAGCAGCTCGGCGTACAGGGCGGATTCGACCACCCGGACGTAGAGGTAGGCCAGTTCGTCGATGCCCGACGCGGGCCAGAGCGGTCCGCTCTCCCCCGACTCCTCCAGCAGGATGCCCCGTTGCGCCAGCACGGCCTGCCGGTGCACGCCCCCGCCCGTCAGCAGACGGCGGGCGGTCTCGGGCTCGGCACGGAGGAAGTCCCGGAAGGGGGTGGAGCCGCGCAGGGCCGTGACGAAGTACCGGGTGATCTCCAGGACTCCGTCCACGCCCGCGCTGGTACGCCGGCGCCGCGCCCGGTCCAGCAGGTGGTCCGCCAGTTGCCACAGCACGTCGGCCAGGAGGCCGTCCCGGCTGCCCACCACGCGGTAGAGCGTCGCCCGGCTGATCGCGAGGTCCTGGGCGAGCGCGTCCATGTCGACCGTGCCGTGCCGCAGGAAGTACCGGCAGGCGCTGTGCACGACGTGGCCCCGGCTCACCACGCGTCGGGCAGGTGCCGCACCCGGCATGGCCGGCTCGCCTCCTCCTGGGCCGGCGCCCCGGGCTGCCCCGGGGCGGGGGCCGGTACTTTACCGCGTGCGGCCCCCGCGCCGGGCGGTGCCTTTTCAGCCGGTGAGCACGACCGTGCGCTGGGCCGAGAAGTCGCCCCACGTCCCGTCGGGCAGTTTGGGCCGGATCTTGAGCGAGTAGCGCGTGCCGGGCGGATCGCTGAGGGTGAGCCGGTACGTCGCGCGGCCTGCGGGCGGGGTGCCGCCCCAGACGATCGTGGTGGTCAGCTTCCCGTTCAGGTACAGCTCGTACGCCGGGATGGTGCCGCCGGTGTCCGGCTGGTCCCAGGACAGGTCGACCAGGAACTCCTTGTTCCCGGCCGTCGTCCTGGTCCGCAGCCCGGTGGGTGCCGTGCTCGCGGGGGCTCCGGGGGCGGAAGCGGTGGTGAGGTCGAGCGCGTCGCTGTCGGGTGAGGACCTGTCGGCGGCGTCCCTGGCCCGGACGGTGAAGGTGTAGACGGTACCGGGACGAAGTCCGGTGAGCCGGGCCGTCGTCTGCGTGCCCGGCACGGTGTGGATCCTGGCGTCCTCCTGGTAGACGTCGTACGCGGTGACGCCCACGTTGTCCGTGGAGCCGCCCCAGGAGAGGGTGGCCGTCCGGCTGCCGTCGGCCGTGCCGCGGAGCTTCACCGGACGGGTCGGGGGCTCCTCGTCGGCGGGTGTGGGAGCGGGGGTGGTCACGGGGACGGCCGCGCTCGGTGCGGACAGGTTCCCGCCGCCGTCACGGGCGCGGACGGTGAAGGTGTAGGCGGTGGCCGGGGTCAGGCCGACGATGTCCGTCATCTGCTTGGTGGCCGGGACGGACGCCGCCTTCTTCCCTTCGCGGTAGACCTCGTAGCCGGTGATCTTCTTGTTGTCCGTGGCCTGCTCCCACATGACGTGGACCGACGTGGAGCTGCCCGCCTGTGCGGTCACCCCCTGGGGTGCCGTCGGTTTCTGGGTGTCCGCTTCCGCGGCGCCCGCGCAGGCGGTGAGAGAGGCGAGGAGCAGGGCGGCGGAGCAGGCCAACGCGGTGCGTGCGTGGGGGCGTTGCACGGTGATGCCTTCCATCCGGCGGCAATTGGTCCAGACCTGTATGCCATGCAGGTGGGGGTGTCCACAAGGGCGTGGATCAGAACGTTCCGCAATGTCCTGCGATGCGTGCGATGAGTTCCGGGCGCCGGAGCAGTCTGAGGAGTATGGATACGCTCAGCGGAACCGCACCCGACCTCGACCTGGAACCGGCGACCAGGCAGATCGGCGAACTGATCAGCTCCGTCGACGACCGGCAGCTCTCCGGACCCACCCCCTGCCCGGAGTATTCGGTCCGCGACCTGCTCGCCCACATCTTCGGACTGTCCGTCGCCTTCCGCGACGCGGCACGCAAGGACCTGGGGCCGACGACGGGCACCTCACCGGACTCGGCTCTGCCGGTCCTGCCCGACGACTGGCGGGACTCGCTGCCTCCGCTGCTGGACGAGCTCGTCGCGGCATGGCGCGACCCGGCCGCCCGGGAGGGCATGACCCAGGCCGGCGGGGTGGAACTGCCCGGCTCGGTGGCCGCCCTGGTCGTGTCGAACGAACTGGTCGTGCACGGCTGGGACCTGGCCCGGTCGACCGGTCAGGACTTCCGGGCCGACGAGGCGAGCCTGCGCTCGTCGGAGGCGCTGCTGGCGCCCGGGGACGACGACAGGTCCGGTCCGGACGCGATCTTCGGCCCGCCGGTCCCGGTTGCGCAGGACGCGCCGCTGCTCGACCGCGTGATCGCGCTCAGCGGTCGCCGGCCGGACTGGAAGCCGGGCGACTGACGGAAGGCGGGACGGAGGCGGGAGTCCGGGACGGAGGCGGGAGTCCGGGACGGAGGCGGGAGTCCGGGACGGAGGCGGGAGTCCGGGACGAAAGGCGGGAGTCCGGGACGAAAGGCGGGAGTCCGGGGCGGCTCAGCTGGTGAAGAATTCGGTGATCTGCTGGGCCACCTCGTCCGCGTGCCGCTGGTGCACCTGGTGTCCGCCGCCCAGCGTGATCAGCCGGCAGTCGGGGATGAGGGAGGCCATGTCCGGCAGACGCTCCTGGCGCATTCCGCTTTCCGGCCCGCCGGCGATCATCAGTGTCGGCGCGACGATCTGCCCCAGCTCCTCCTCCCACCGCGGGTCGGGCGCGGCGATCTGCGCCCTGACGGCCGTGAGGGCGTTCTCGTCGCAGTCCACCGGTCCGGTGGCGCGATCGTCCAGAGCCTGCCCCGGGAACGGCGGCGGGGTCTCCACCAGCACCAGCCGCTCGACCCGGTCCGCGTACTCCTCGGCGAGCAGGTAGGCGACGACTCCGCCCATCGAGTGGCCCACGACGCCCACCCGGTCGAGGTCGCACTCGTTGAGGAAGCCGAGGACGTCGTCCCGCATCTCCTCGAGGGCGTACGCGTCGGGCCAGTCGCTCTCGCCGTGCCCGCGCATGTCGAGTGCGTACACCCGCCATTGCTCACCGAGCAGGCGCGCCACCGGCTCCCAGCTCGCGGCGGAGCCGCCGAGGCCGTGCAGCAGCACTACCGGCGAGCCGAAGAAGTCACCCCAGGTCCGGTACGCCAGCCGCACATCGCCGACATCCACAACAGACTGATCTTCCATGCTCCGAACGCTACAGCCGCCGGGCCTGGTCAGGCCCCGGCCACCTGCCTGGCAGGCTTGTCGCGTGAAGCACCTATGTCGCGCCCTCGCCGTCGCCGTGGCCCTCGCCCTGTCGGGCTGCTCCGGACCGGACGCCGACGCCCCGGAGAAGGGGCTCGACGACCCCGCGAAGAAGGACGTCGCCATGCAGCTGGTGTCCAGCGCGGAGAACTCCTCACTGGACTGGAAGGCCCAGTACGACTACATCGAGGACATCGGCGACGGCCGCGGCTACACCGCCGGCATCATCGGATTCTGCTCCGGCACCGGCGACATGCTGAAGGTCGTCGAACGCTACGGGGCGGCGCGCCCCGGAAACACGCTCGAACGCTTCCTGCCGGCGCTGCGCGCGGTGAAGGGCAGCGATTCGCACGCGGGGCTCGGCGACCCGTTCACCGAGGCCTGGGCGAAGGCCGCGTCGGACCCGGCGTTCCGGGCCGCGCAGAACACGGAGCGTGACCGCTCCTACTTCGATCCCGCGGTCGGCCAGGGCGAGGCCGACGGCCTCAGCGCCCTGGGCCAGTTCATCTACTACGACGCCTATGTGATGCACGGTTACGAGGACGCGGAGGGCACGGTCGGCTTCCGCACGATGCGCGCCCAGGCCGTCGCGGCCGCCGAGCCACCCTCCGCAGGTGGGGACGAGGAGGCCTATCTCAACGCCTTCCTCGATGCCCGGGTGACGGCGATCCGCAAGGAGCCCTCCCACAGCGACACCAGCCGCGTGGAGACCGCCCAACGCGTGTTCGTCCGCGAAGGAAAGCTTCAGCTGGAATCGCCGCTGCAGTGGAAGATGTACGGCGAGAGCTACCGCATCGACTACTGAGCGTCACCGTTCCGGGCCCCGTACCGCGTGTCTGCACGCAGTGCGGGGCTCTTGCGTGTACGGAAAAAGAGCCCCACTCATCCGCGTCCCGGGTCTGTACCGCAGGCTCAACTACCTGATAGGAAAGCTTCCTAACAGAACATCGGAACGACGAACTCCCGTTTGGAGGACTGGTGCACTACCCCCACAATGGCACCGCACGTCGCACCACCCGTCTCACTCGTCTCCCCCGCCTCACCCGACCCCTCGCTCTTGCCGCGGTGGCCCTCGGGCTGACGCTCACGGCGATTCCGTTCACCGCTCAGGCCGGCGCCCCCACGCCGTCGGCCGCGCAACACCTGGAGGCCGCCGCGACCGGGCTCGACGACCCCGCGAAGAAGGACATCGCCATGCAACTGGTGTCCAGCGCGGAGAACTCCTCACTGGACTGGAAGGCCCAGTACGACTACATCGAGGACATCGGCGACGGCCGCGGCTACACCGCCGGCATCATCGGATTCTGCTCCGGCACCGGCGACATGCTCGGTCTGGTCGAGCTGTACACGGAGCGCAAGCCGGGCAACGTACTGGCGAAGTATCTGCCCGCCCTGCGCGCGGTGGACGGCTCCGACTCGCACGAGGGGCTCGACCCGGGCTTCACCGGGGACTGGGCCGAGGCGGCGTCCGACCCCGCCTTCGAACAGGCCCAGAACGACGAGCGGGACCGGGTGTACTTCGACCCGGCCGTGAGCCAGGGCAAGAGCGACGGCCTCGGTACGCTCGGCCAGTTCGCGTACTACGACGCCATCGTCATGCACGGCGGCGGAAGTGACAGCACAAGTTTCGGCTCCATCCGCCGGATGGCTCTGGAGCAGGCACGACCGCCGTCGCAGGGCGGCGACGAGGTGACCTACCTCGACGCGTTCCTGGACGCGCGGGTCTGGGCGATGAAGCAGGAGGAGGCCCACTCCGACACCAGCCGGGTGGACACCGCCCAGCGGGTGTTCCTGCGGAACGGCAATCTGAATCTGGACCCGCCGCTGGACTGGCACGTGTACGGCGACAGCTTCCACATCGGCTGACCCCGCCAACGCCCATGGCGCGTACGGCGGTTCCCGCAAGGGACCGCCGTACGCGCCTCGGGTGCCGAAGCCGCCCGGTCAGTGGGCGACGGGCAGGGCCAACGGATCCTTCGACGGTTCGCTTCCGGCGGCCTCCTCGCCGCCCGCCGGCTTCCGGCCCAGGTGGTTGAACGCCAGGTTCAGCAGGATCGCCACGACGCAGCCGGTGGAGATGCCCGAGTCGAGGACGACGAGCAGGTCCTCGGGGAAGGCGTGGTAGAAGTCCGGCGCGGCGATCGGGATCAGGCCGATACCGACGGCGGTCGCGACGATCAGCGCGTTCTCGCCCTTCTCCAGGGCCGCGGCGGCCAGCGTCTGGATACCGCTCGCGGCGACCGATCCGAAGAGGACGATGCCGGCGCCGCCGAGTACGGGCAGCGGTACGAGGGCGATGACGGACGCGGCGACCGGAACCAGTCCGAGCACCACGAGGATGGCTCCGCCCGCGGCGACGACGAAGCGGCTGCGGACCTTGGTCATCGCGACCAGCCCGATGTTCTGGGCAAACGCGCTGCACATGAAGCCGTTGAAGAGCGGGCTG
Source organism: Streptomyces sp. NPDC056452 (assembly GCF_042796085.1). Classification (NCBI taxonomy): domain Bacteria; kingdom Bacillati; phylum Actinomycetota; class Actinomycetes; order Kitasatosporales; family Streptomycetaceae; genus Streptomyces; species Streptomyces sp. NPDC056452. The sequence goes on along the minus strand of NZ_JBHTRI010000041.1, from coordinate 16,553 downwards.
ATGGCGCTGCCCAGGGTGTCGGCGCGCAGGCCGCCCTCGATGGTCCGTTCGTCCGCCGGACGCCCGACGATCTTGCCGAGGGCCAGCATGTCCGCGGTGGACTCGGTCATGCAGACCAGCATCACGATGCACATCGAGACGATCGCGGCGATCTCGAACTGCGGCGCGCCGAAGTGGAACGGCGTCGGGAAGCCGACCAGGTCGGCGTCCCCGAGGGTCCCGAAGTCGGTGATGCCGACGGGGATCGCGATGAGCGTGCCGATGACCAGGCCGAGCAGGATCGCGATCTGCTGGAGGAAGCCGCGCAGAAGTTTGCGCAGGGCGAGCACGATCACGAGGGTGACGGCGGCCATCGTGATGTTGGTCGTCGAACCGTAGTCGTCGGCGCCCGCGTTGCCGCCCTGGGACCAGTTGAAGGCGACCGGCAGCAGCGAGACGCCGATCAGGGTGATGACGGTGCCGGTGACGACGGGCGGGAAGAACCGGACGAGTTTGCAGAAGTACGGGGCGAGCACGAAGCCGAGGAGGCTGGCGACGATGATCGCGCCGAAGATGACGGCGATGCCGTCGTGCCCTCGGTCCTTGCCGATCGCGATCATCGGGGTGACCCCCGCGAACGAGACCCCGTTGACGAACGGCAGCCGTGCGCCGACGCGCCAGAAGCCGAGGGTCTGCAGGAGGGTGGCGATGCCCGCGGTGAAGAGGCTCGCCCCCATCAGGAAGGCGGTCTCCTTCGCGGTGAGACCTACGGCGGGTCCCACGATCATCGGCGGGGCGACGACACCCGCGTACATGGCGGCCACGTGCTGCAGACCGCTGGTGAACATCTTCAGTGGGGGAAGTGTCTCGTCGACCGGGTGTTTCCGGTCGGTTCCTTCGGATATCTCTGTGCGAAACCTGGGCGTAGCTGCCACGGCGGCTTCCTCCGGTCGGGTACGCGTCGGGGACGCGGGTGTCAGGGAGGTGGTGCTGAGTGGTGCGTTGGTGCAGGTCGTGCAGCTGATGCGGCAGCTTTCGTCACCGGTGCGAGGGCGCGTACGTATGGGTACGCGCCCTCGCAACGGCTGCCGTGGACCCGGATCGGGCCACGGCGGCCGGCCCAGGGCCGTCCCCCTCGGCCGGCCAGTCGGGGGAGCGTGCGGAGCCCGAGGCTCCGGCGGCAGTGCGTCAGGCTCCGGCGGCGATCTGCGCCAGGCGCCTGGCCTCGTCGCGGGTCGCGCGGGCGATGGCGTCCTCGTCCACCGTGACGAGGTGGTTGTCCTCGACGACGGTTCTGCCGTTGACGAGGGAGAGGGTGACGGGTGCCGCGGCGCCGAAGACGAGCGCGGTCACCGGGTCGGCGATGGAGGCGTGGGCGAGGGTGTCGAGCTTCCACAGGACGAGGTCGGCGAGCTTGCCGGCCTCCAGGGAACCGATCTCCTCGGCGCGGCCGAGGACCTGTGCGCCGCCGTACGTCCCCAGGCGCAGGGCCTGGCGGGCGTTGAGGGCCTTCTCGCGGTGGGCGCCGAGACGGTTGATGAGGAGGGCGTTGCGCAGTTCGGTGTGGAGTTCGCCGGACTCGTTGGACGCGGTGCCGTCGACGCCGAGACCGACGGGGACGCCCGCCGCGAGCATGTCGGGGACACGGGCGATGCCTGCGGCGAGGCGGGCGTTGGAGGACGGGCAGTGCGCGACGCCGGTGCCGGTGCGGGCGAAGGCGGCGATGTCGGAGTCGTTCATGTGGACGCAGTGCGCCATCCACACGTCGTCACCGAGCCAGCCCGTCGACTCGAAGTAGTCGGTGGGGCCCATGCCGAACAGTTCCTTGCAGAACTGCTCCTCCTCGACGGTCTCCGATCCGTGCGTGTGCAGCCGCACTCCGCGTCGGCGGGCCAGCTCGGCGCCCTGCCTGAGGAGTTCGGTCGACACGGAGAAGGGCGAGCAGGGCGCGACGGCGATCCGGGCCATCGCGTCGAACGAAGCGTCGTGGTGTGCGTCGATGGTCGCCTCGGTGCCGGCGAGGGCGCCTTCGAGGGTCTCGACCGCGAAGTCCGGCGGCAGTCCGCCGTCCTTCTCGCTGCGGTCCATGGAACCGCGGGCGAGGGTGAACCGCACGCCCATGTCGCGGGCGGCGCCGATGATCGCGCCGGACAGGTCGCCCGCGCCCTGCGGGTAGACGTAGTGGTGGTCCATCGCGGTGGTGACACCGCCGCGGGCCATCATGGCGAGCGAGCCCTGCGCGGCCACGCCCGCCATCCGCTCGTCGATGCGCGCCCACGTCGGGTACAGGGCGACCAGCCAGTCGAAGAGGTTGTGGTCGGTCGCGAGCCCACGGGTGATCCACTGGTAGAAGTGGTGGTGGGTGTTGACCAGTCCGGGTGTGACGAGGTGGCCGGTGCCGTCGATGCGTCGTACGACATCGGTGAGGCCCTCGGGCGCCTTGCCCGCGCCGACGGATTCGATGCGGTTGCCCGCCACGACGACATGGCCCGAGGCGTACTCGGTGTCGTGGGCGTCGACGGTCGCGATCGAACAGTTCTCGATGACGATGCGCTGTGTGGGCCTGGGGTCCGCCGAAGCTGCCATGGTGCTTCCTTCTTCTGTCTCTGGCGATGTGGGCACGGCAGGACCCTAGGAGGATTTGAGTGCCACAGCGTTGACGCCATGGGTGCCGAGGTGTGAAGAGGACGTCCGGCCACCCGCCTGGCTGCGGGGCGGGCGGGAGGCCGGCTCGGTGCGCTGTGTCAGAGGTTGGTCATGTCGACCGGGATCCTCGGTTCGACACCGTCCCGGAGCACCGTCGCCTCGATGAGGCCGTAAGGCCGGTCGGCGGCGAAGTAGACCTCGTTGTCGTTCTTGAGGCCGAAGGGCTCCAGGTCCACGAGGAAGTGGTGGTTGTTCGGCAGCGAGAAGCGGATCTCGTCGATCTCGCTGCGGCTGTTGATGACCCGCGAACCCATCTGGTAGAGGGTCTGCTGGAGCGAGAGGGAGTACGTCTCGGCGAAGGCCTGCAGCATGTGCTTCTTGGCCTGCTCGTACGACTTCTCCCAGTTGGGCATCCGCTCGTCGTCGCTGGTCCAGTTGTAACGCCAGGCGGCCGACACGTCGGTGCACAGGACGCGGTCGTACGCCTCCTTGAGCGTCGTGTACCTGTCCTTGACGTAGCCCCAGAACTCCGAGTTGGTCGAGTTCATGACGGTGAGGTCCTTGAGACCGGAGATGATCTCCCAGTTCTCGCCGTCGAAGGTGATCTGGGTGGTGCGCAGTTCCTGGCCCTTGCGGGCGAAGGAGTGGTTGACCTCGTCGGCGCCGATGAACTTGGAGTTGCCGTCCGAGGTCGCGATGCGCTCCCAGGCGTACTCCTCGATCCGGATCCGGGCGGTCTTGATCGGCTCCTGCGAGGTCACGAAGTGCCGGGCGAGGTGGATGCCGAACTGCTCGGCGGACTCGATGCCGTGTTCCTTGGCGAACGCGTACACCGTGTTCTTGGTGGTGTCGGTCGGCAGGACGTTGGCGTTGGAGCCGGAGTAGTGGACGTCGTCCATGTCGCCGGAGAGGGCGACCGAGACGTTGAGGTCCTTGATGTGGTGGGTGTCGCCGTCCCGCGTGATCCTGACGACGCGGTTCTCTGCTTTGCCGTACTGGTTCTGGCCGAGAATCGTGGGCATTGTCTGCTAGCTCCCTCGGTAAACGGAGTAGCCGAACGGGTTGAGCAGCAGCGGTACGTGGTAGTGCTCGCCCGGCGTGACGGCGAACGCGATCGCCACCTCCGGGAAAAACGCACCGCTGTCCCTTACGCGGGGGGCGTCCTGCTGCGCCTCGGCTTGCTTCTGGCTGGTGAAGTACGACTCGGTGTCGAAGACGAGCCGTACGTGGGTGGTGCCCTCCGGCAGGGCCGGCAGGTCCTTGCAGCGCCCGTCCGCGTCGGTCGCGGATCCGCCGAGCGTCACGTACTGCGCGTCGTCGCTACCGCGGGCGGCGAGCGAGACGGTGACGGCTTCGGCGGGGCGGCCGATGCTGGTGTCCAGGATGTGGGTGGACACCGATGCGGTGGTGTCGGTGCTCAAGGCCGTCACGCTCCTTGTTCTGGGGTTTCCTGTACGAGGCGGGTCAGCCGGATACGGTTGATCTTGCCCAGTTCGGTGCGCACGTGTCCGCGCTCCTGCTCGGGCGTGTTCCCGATCCGGGACTTCACCGCGTCGCGCATCTGCTCACCGGTGGCTCCGGTGGCGCAGATCAGGAAGACGTGGCCGAACCGCTCCTGGTAAGCCAGGTTCAGTTCGAGCATCTCGGTCCTGAGCTCCTCGGACGCACCGGCCATCCCCCGCTGTTCACGGGCGGAGGCCGGATCCCCGGGCTTCGGGCGTCCGATCGGCGGATGGCCCGCCATCGCTTCGGCCAGGTCCTCCGGGGAGAGCTCGGCCGTAGCGGCGTCGCTCGTGGAGAACAGGGCTTCGACGGTGGCGTACGGCCGGTGGGCGAGGACCGTGCTCCCCCATGCCGCGCTGGCGCACACCTCGTGGAGCGCGGCAGCGGCCTCTGCGGCCGCCAGGGTGTTGAACCGGGTGAGGCCCGGTGTGGAGCTCGAAGTCACGGGAGCCTCCGTGGCTGTTTTTCGCTGTGCGTTGTACGGGCTGCGGATAGCTAACGCCTTTCACAACATCACGTCAACAGTTTGTTGAAATTCCACGAACGCGGAGAGCCGCCGTCCCGGCATGCGGACAGCGGCTCTCGGTGCGCACGGCTCACCCCTCGGTCAACTACTCACCCTTGGTGCCGTCTTCGCGGTTGAGGTAGTTGTAGACGGTGAAGCGGCTGACGCCCAGGGCGCCCGCCACGGTCTCCACGCCGTGCCGCACGGCGAAGGCACCGCGTGCCTCCAGAGTCCGCACGATCCGCTGTTTCGTCTTGCGGTCCAGGTCGGCGAGCGGCATCCCGTGCCGCCGCTCCATTCCGGCCAGGATGTGGTCGAGCGAGTCGGACAGCTGCGGGAGCCGCACGGCTATGACGTCCTCGCCCTCCCAGGCGAGCACCACATCGTCGGCCTGCGCCTGCTCGGGCCCCATCAGCTCGGCGCCCATGGCGTCCACGAGCGGCTTGACCGCGGCGACCAGGGGGTGCTCCCCCTGTCCGGTCACGGGGTGCCCTCCCCGATCACGTTGACCTGGAGCGACACGCGGGTGGCACCCGAGGCCAGGGCCTTGCGGAGCAGGGAGTCCACGGCCGTGAGGACCTGGTCGGCGCCGCCCTCGGCCGTGTTGCCGAACGGTCCGACATCCACCGAGTCCAGTTCGGCCGTACGGATCACCTCGCGGGCCACAACCGCATGGGCGGGCGCCTCGTCGAGATCGAAGGGCTCGGTGGTGAATTCCACCCTCAAGCGCACAGTGCCTCCCTCATGTCCCCGCCGCGGTCGTCTGCTCGCACGGCTGGCTCCCGACCCTAAGGCACGGCGGTCAGGAGCCCGACTGGATGTCCCCCCGGGTCGAGGAGGTGATCGGGTCGCCGTGCGCGAAGTCGCCGGGCGGGATGCCGGGGTGGTGCCCGTCCCTGACCAGCCCCGCGGCGGCAGCCGCCGGACCGAGCGCGAGCCGGGAGACGATCCGGTACCGGTCGCCCCGGTAGAGCGAGTGGACGTACTCCACGGGCCGGCCGGTGGTGTCCGAGGTCAGCCGCTCGAAGAGGAGCGCCGGGGACAGTTCCGGAACCTCCAGGAGCCGCGCCTCCGCCCGGGTGACGACGGTGGGCTCGATGGCCTGGACAGCCTCGTGGACGTGCACTCCGTGGGTGTCCCGCAGATGCTCGTACAGGTCGCCGCTCTCCAGCTCCCGGGCCGACAGGCCGGGGACGAACGCCGCCCTGATGTGCAGGTGCTCGATGGCCATCGGCGCTCCGTCGACCAGGCGCAGCCGGGCGACGTACACGATCTCCTCGGCGGGCGACATCCGCAGCTTGCGGCCGACCCTGGCGCCGGCCTGGAGGGTGGTGAACTCCAGCAGGCGACTCGACCACGCTCCGGCCGCCTGCGGGACGCTCAGGGCGAGGTCGGCGGAGATGAGCTCCTGGGTGATCTTCTCGGGTGCGACGAACATGCCACGGCCGTGTTCGCGGACCAGGAGTCCGGCGGCCACGAGCTCGTCGATCGCGGCGCGCACCGTGGGCCTGGACACGCCGAGCAGGGTGCAGAGGGCACGCTCGGAGGGAATGGCGTCCCCCGGACTGCGCGACTCGATGAGCTCGAGGACGGCGTCGCGGGCCCGCTCCCGTTTGAGCACCGTCCCCGGTACGTCGTCTGCCATGCCCTCACCCTCCTGACGTCAGGTATCACCTTACCAGTTGACCAACTCACACTCACTGGTCAGGGCAGTGTAGCCGCCCTTCACGAGAAGGGCAGAGGACTCCGGCATTCGGAGATCATCAAAACCCCTTTGCACACAAGGGGTTGACGGCCCCATTGGTCTATGCCACCTTCATCCACCATCAAGAGGTGAGCTGTCCAGTGGGCTTCACTGGTCAGGTGGTCAGGTCCCGTTCTCGTTGAGGTGAACCGTGAAGTACCGCTTGCTTGCCGGTGGTTGCGCGCTTGTGATGGCCGCCGCCCTCAGTGCCTGTAGTTCCTCCTCGGACGACGCCGGTGAGGCCGGCGGTGTGACGACGGTCGACGTCTGGCTGATGCGCGACAGCGTCTCGGCCGCATTCCAGAAGGAGTTCGTCGCGGGCTTCGAGGCCCAGCACCCCGAGATCAAGGTCAAGGTCCAGATCCAGGAGTGGGACGGTATCGGCCAGAAGATCACCGCGGCGCTGGCCAGCAACGACGCCCCGGACGTGATCGAGGCGGGCAACACCCAGGTGGCGCAGTTCGCCGAGAGCGGCGGGCTGCTGGACCTCAGCGACAAGAAGGACGAGCTGAACGGCAAGGACTGGCTGAAGGGCCTGGCCGAGCCCGGCTCGTACAAGGGGAAGCAGTACGGGATCCCCTACTACGCGGCCAACCGGGTCGTCATCTACCGCACGGACCTGTTCGACAAGGCCGGGGTCGACGCCGCCTCCATCACCACGCGTGAGCAGTGGATCGATGCCACCACCAAGCTCAACAAGGGTGGTACGCAGGGCATTTACCTGCCCGGACAGCTCTGGTACGCACTGGGCGGCTTCATCTGGGACGAGGGCGGCGACTTCGCCACCGAGTCCGGCGGCAGCTGGAAGGGCGCACTGGACTCGCCCGAGGCGCTGCGCGGCATGGAGTTCTACGCTCAGCTCCAGGCACTCGGCAAGGGTCCCAAGGACTCCGACGAGGACGATCCGCCGCAGGCCGAAGTGATGGCGCAGGGCCAGGTGGCCCAGGTGATCTCCACTCCGGGCGGGGCGAACGTGGTCATGGAGAACAACCCGGAGCTCAAGGGAAAGCTCGGCTTCTTCCCGATCCCGGGCAAGACGGCCGGCACTCCGGGCGCGGTGTTCACCGGAGGATCCGATCTGGTCGTGCCCGCCGCGGCCGGCCATCCCGACGAGGCGCTGACGTTCATCAAGGAACTCACGGGCGACGCCTGGCAGAAGAAGCTCGCCGTGGCCATGAGCTACGTGCCCAACCGGACCACGCTGGCCTCGTCCGTGGCAGGTGACCCGGGCGCCTCCGCGATGGCCGTCGGCGCGGCGAACGGCCACGCGACGCCCAACACGCCCGGCTGGGCCGCCGTGGAGGCCGAGAACCCGATCAAGGACTACATGACCGCGGTCCTCACCGGCAAGAACGCCGCGGAGGAGGCCGCCAAGGCCTCGGCGGACATCACCAGGGCCATGAACGCCGGCTCCTGACCACCCGCTGCTGCCCTGCACCGCCCTTCACCGAAAGGAGGCCTGCCGTGCCGGTCGTCCGTGAACGGACCGCACCACGCATCCATCATCCCGCGGGAGCACCGCCGGGGCGGCGGCCCCGCCCCTCGCGCAACCTCTGGCCGTACGCCCTGATCGCCCCCGCGATCGGCGGCATGCTCTACCTGCTCGTGTACCCCCTCGCGCGGGCCGTGCTGATCTCCCTGCAGGACTTCCGGCTCCGCCAGCTGATCAGCGGGGACGCGGAGTTCGTCGGACTGCGGAACTACCGGACGCTGCTGTCCGACCCGCGGTTCTGGGAGGTGGTGGGCCGCACCTTCGTGTTCATGGCCGTCAACGTCGTACTGATCATGGTCATCTCCACCCTGGTCGCGCTGATGACGGAGCGGCTCGGCCGGGCGGGGCGCACGGCGGTGCTCTGTGCTCTCGTGCTCGCCTGGGCCATGCCGGTGGTCGCGGCCACGACGGTCTTCCAGTGGCTGTTCCACTCCGAGTTCGGCATCGTCAACTGGTTGTTGACCTCGCTCGGCTTCGGCTCGTTCGACCGCTACCCGTGGTTCGCGAACGGTACGGCGGCCTTCGTGATCCTGGTCGTACTCATCGTCTGGCAGTCCGTGCCGTTCGCGGCGATCACTCTCTACTCGGCACTCACCACCGTCCCGGCCGAGCTCTACGAGTCGGCCCGGCTGGACGGTGCGTCCGGCGTCCGGATCTTCCGCTCGGTCACCTTCCCGATGCTCCGGCCGATCTTCATGCTGGTCTTCTCGCTCGAGGTGATCTGGACATTCAAGGCGTTCGTCCAGATCTGGGTGATGACCCGCGGCGGCCCCGGCGACTCCACCACGATCCTGCCCGTGTACGCGGTCCAGACGGCGCTCTCCAGCCAGCGCTACGACCTGGGGTCCGCCGCTTCGATGGTCACCGTGGTCCTGATGTCCGGGGTGCTCGTCCTCTACTTCCGCCAGATGTTCCGCCAGGAGGACGAACTCCGATGACCCTGCTACGCCCCCGGATCCGGCGGATCCCGCTGAACGCCGCCGCTGTCGTGACCGTCGTCGTCTGCCTCTTCCCGGTGTACTGGATGATCTCGACGGCCTTCAAGCCGTCCCGGGACATCCAGTCCGCCGACCCGCAGCTCGTTCCGTACACCTGGACGCTGGACCACTTCCGCCGGGCCGTACAGGCCGACGGGTTCGAGCTGTTCTGGCGCAACAGCATCCTGGTCACGCTCGGCGCGGTGCTGCTGGCGCTGGTCGTGGCGCTCGGGTCCGCGTTCGCCGTGGCCAGGATGAGGTGGAAGGGCCGGCGCCAGTTCATGCTGCTGGTCTTCATCGCCCAGATGGCGCCCTGGGAGTCGCTGATCATCCCCATCTACATCATCTCCCGCGACACGGACATGCTCGACCGGCTGCCGACGCTGACCCTGGTCTACTTCATGATCACGCTGCCGTTCACGATCGTGGTGCTGCGGGGCTTCATCGCGACCATCCCGCCCGAACTGGAGGAGGCGGCGCAGGTCGACGGCTGCACCCGCACCGGCGCCTTCCGGCGGGTGGCGCTGCCCCTGCTCGCTCCCGGCCTGATGGCCACCTCGCTCTTCGGATTCATCACCGCCTGGAACGAGTTCGCGTACGCCAACTTCCTGATCATCAAGCAGCAGGACAACCGCACCCTGCCGGTCTGGCTGTCGTCCTTCCAGAACACCTTCGGCACGGACTGGGGCGCCACCATGGCCGCCTCCACGCTCTTCGCCCTGCCCGCGCTGGTCATCTTCCTGCTCCTCCAGCGCCATGTCACCTCCGGCTTCGCGGCCGGCGCCGTCAAGGGCTGACCCCCGCCGCCGTACCCGCGAACCGCCCGAGATCCGATTCCGGAGGCCCCCCCATGCCCGCATCACGCCCCGAGCTCTCCCTCGTACCCCGGCCCCGCAAGGTCTCGCCCCGCCCCGGCCGCTTCGTCCTCGACGCCGGAACCTGCGTCCGCGCCCTGCCGGGCACCGAAGCGGCGGCCGAGCTGCTGCGTACGCTGCTCGGCCCGGCCACCGGCCTGCCGCTGGCCCCCGCGGCCGACGGCCGGATCGTCCTGGCCCTCGACCCGCAGCTCGGCGGGCTCGGCGAGGAGGGGTACGGCCTCACCGTCGGACCGCAGGCACTGCTGTTGCGCGCCGCCCGGCCGACGGGGCTGCTCCGCGGGGTGCAGACGATCCGTCAGCTGCTGCCTCCCGAAGCGCTTTCGGGCGGTGCGCGGGCCGCGTCCTGGGAGCTGCCGTGCGTCGAGATCAGCGATGTGCCGCGCTACCCGTGGCGCGGCGCGATGCTCGATGTGGCCCGGCACTTCCAGCCCGTCTCGTATCTGCACCGGTACGTCGACCTGCTGGCCTTCCACAAGCTCAACACGCTCCATCTGCACCTCACGGACGACCAGGGCTGGCGCATGCCGGTGGACGCCTTCCCACGGCTGACCTCGGTGGGGAGCCATCGGGCCCAGTCCCTGTCCGACGGCGTCCCGCACTCGGGGTCGTACACCAAGCAGGAGCTGCGTGACCTGGTCGGCCATGCCGCGGCCCGCGGGGTGACGGTCGTACCCGAGATCGAGATGCCCGGTCATGTGCGCGCCGCCCTCGCCGCCTACCCCGAGCTGGGCAACCACCCGGACAGGAGTCTCGATGTCTGGACCGAATGGGGCGTCTGCGACACCGTGCTCGGCGTCCACGAGCAGGTCTTCGACTTCTGCCGGACCGTGCTGGAGGAGGTCATGGACGTCTTCCCGTCCCCGTACATCCACATCGGCGGCGAGGAGTGCCCGACCACCGAATGGGAGAACAGCCCCGCGGCCCGTGACCGGGCGGCGGCCGAGGGGCTCGCCGGTCCCGGGGCGCTGCACGGCTGGTTCATGGGACGGATCGGGTCGTTCCTCGTGGAGCGGGGGCGCAAGCCCACCGGCTGGGCCGAGACCGGCACCGAACTCCCCCTCGACTTCACGGTGATGACCTGGCGCGACCCGGCCCACGCCCGTGCCGCCGCCCGCCGCGGCCACCGGGTCGTGAGCGCGCATCACCGTGCCACGTACCTGGACTACGCCCAGTCCACGGATCCGGGCGAGCCGCCCGCGCAGCCGGGTGCACCCGTCGGTCTGCACACGGTGTACGGCAACGAGCCGGTGCCGGAGGACTGGGAGGCCGGCGAGGCCGAGCTGATCCTGGGCACCCAGGCGCAGTTGTGGACCGAGTACGTGCGCACGCCGGACCGGATCGAGTACCTCACCTACCCCCGCCTGTGCGCCCTGGCCGACCGCGCCTGGTCCGGCAGCGGCGGTGACTGGCCGGGGTTCGTCGAGCGCCTGCGCCACCACACCGCGCGGCTGGACGCCCTCGGTGTCCCCTACCACCCCCTGACCCCGCGGTCCCTCATGACCGCTTCCGCAGGTACAGCGCCATCCCCTCGGTAGCTCAATCCCCCACCACCGTTCCGGAGAGGAACACCCCATGAGGAAGATCGACAGGAGCCGGCTCCGTTCGGCCGCGGCTGCCGCCGTCACCGTGGCGCTGGGCTGTACCGCCCTCGCCGCCCTGCCCTCGACCGCCGGCGCCGCTGCCGCCGCCGACGGGCTCGTCGTCCAGTACCGCACGAGTGCGTCCGGGGCGACGGCCGACCAGAGCGAACCCTGGCTGAAGGTGCGCAACACCGGCAGTACGAGCGTGCCGCTCAGCAACGTCAAGGTGCGGTACTACTTCAAGGCCGATTCGGCGTCGACGGCCTACCGGTTCGCCTGCTCCTGGGCGGTGAAGGGCTGCGGGAACATCACCGGTACGTTCGGGACGCTCGCGAACCCGACGGCCGACGCCGACCGCTACCTGGAGATCGCGTTCACCTCGGGCGCGGGCTCGCTGGCCCCCGGTGCGGACACCGGGGACATGCAGCTGCGCTTCCACCGGGCGGACTGGCAGTCGCTGCGGCAGAGCGACGACTACTCCTTCGGCGCCGAGCGGACCGCGTACGGCGACTGGCCCAGGATCACCGCCCAGCTGGGCGGCGTCACGGCCTGGGGCGAGGCTCCCGGCGGCAACGGCCCGACGGATCCGACGGATCCCCCCACCGATCCGCCGGCGGACGGGCCCAGGCTGTTCGACGACTTCAACTACAGCGGCCACACGGACCCTGGTATCGCGGCGCACGGCTGGAGCGTCCGCTCCAACTCCGGCGGTCCGGGTGTGCCGGGTGCCGTGTGGGCTCCGGAGAACGTCACCTTCAGCAGCCAGAGCGGCAATTCGGTGATGAACCTGGAGACGTCGACGGCGGGTACCGGCGCCTCGACGGAGCACACGGAGATCCTCACGCAGGCCACGAAGTTCCGCAACGGCACCTATGCGGCCCGGGTGAAGTTCAGCGACGCCCCCCGGTCCGGGCCCGACGGCGACCACCTCGTCCAGACGTTCTTCACCATCAACGACCTCAAGGCGCCGATGGCGGACGACTACGCGGAGTACGACTTCGAGTACCTGCCCAACGGCGGCTGGGGCGAGCCGGCCAACATCCTCTACACGACGTCGTGGGAGACCTACCGCCCCGACCCGTGGGAGGCCGTCAACCAGCACAGCGAGGCACGGCAGAGCTATGCGGGCTGGCACGACCTGGTGGTGACCATCGACAACAGCGCCATCACGTACTACGTCGACGGGCAGCACTTCGGTACGCACGGGGCGGCGTACCTGCCGGAGCGGCCGATGTCGATCAACTTCAACCAGTGGCTGATCGATCTGGCGGGCCAGAGCAGCACCACGCCCCGCTCCTACGACCAGCAGGTGGACTACGTCCTGCATGTGAAGGACCAGGTCCTGTCCCCGGCCCAGGTGTCCGCGCTGGTGGGCCAGTACCGGGCGGCGGGCACGACCTTCCAGGACACGGTGCCGGCCGGCTGACCCGGCGGGTGTGACCGGCGGCGGGGTGGAGGCGGGTGGCCTCCACCCCGCTTCGGCGTGTCCGGAAGTCAGGACGCCTCTTGACAGCCCCGCCACCTTCCGGGCAATCTTCCGTTAAGCAGAAACTAACTTCCGCAATACGGAAGGAGCGCACTATGGGTTACTCGGACCAGCGCTTCGATGTGAACCTCTCGATCCTCTTCACCGAACTCCCGCTCCTGGAGCGCCCCGCGGCGGCCGCCGCCGCGGGCTTCACCGCGGTCGAGCTCTGGTGGCCCTGGACGGAGACCCCCACCCCCGCGCAGGCCGAGCTCGACGCCCTGAAGGGGGCGCTCGACGCAGCGGGCACGCAGCTGGTGGGGCTGAACTTCTACGCGGGGCAGCTGCCCGGCCCCGACCGCGGCGCGCTCTCCGTGCCCGGCGCGGAGTCGGACCGCTTCCGCGCCAATATCGCGGTGGCGGCCGAATTCGCCGCCTCGGTCGGCTGCCGGGCGCTCAACGCGCTGTACGGCAACCGCGTCGAAGGCGTGGACCCGGCCGCACAGGACGCGCTCGCCCTGGAGAACCTGACCGCCGCCGCCCGCGCGGCCGACGGAATCGGCGCCACCCTCCTGATCGAGACCCTCAACAAGCCGGAGTCGCCGCTCTACCCGCTGGTGAGCGCACCGGCGGCGATCGAGGTCGTCGACCGGGTCAACGAGGCGACGGGGCTGGGGAACGCCGCTTTCCTGCTGGACCTCTACCACCTGTCGATGAACGGCGAGGATCTCAGCCAGGTGATCAAGGCGTACGCCGCGAAGACCGGGCACGTCCAGATCGCCGACAACCCGGGGCGCGGCGCGCCGGGCACCGGCTCGCTCCCGCTGGAGCAGCTCCTCGACGAGCTGGCGCAGGCCGGCTACGAGGGCTGGGTCGGCCTGGAGTACAAGCCGGGCGACCGGCCGAGCGCCGAGTCCTTCGGCTGGCTCCCGGCCGCGGCCCGGCCCGACAGCCCCTGAGGCCCCGGCCCCCTCGTACACACGCTTATCGGAAGGCACCCTCATGAGCAACAACCTCCCCAAGGTCGCGTGGATCGGACTCGGCATCATGGGCTCGCCCATGTCCGAGAACCTGATCGGGGCCGGTTACGACGTCACCGGCTACACCCTGGAGCAGGACAAGATCGACCGGCTGGTCGCGGCGGGCGGCAAGGGTGCCGCCTCGATCGCGGACGCGGTACGCGACGCCGACGTCGTCATCACGATGGTGCCCGCGTCGCCGCAGGTCGAGGCCATCGCGTACGGTCCCGACGGCATCCTGGAGAACGCGCGGCCCGGCGCACTGCTGATCGACATGTCCTCGATCACGCCGCAGACCTCCGTGGACCTGGCGAAGAACGCGAAGGCCAAGGACATCCGCGTACTGGACGCCCCGGTCTCCGGTGGTGAGGCCGGCGCGATCGAGGCCGTGCTGTCCATCATGGTCGGCGGCGAGCAGACCGACTTCGACGCCGCGCAGCCCCTCCTGAACGCTCTGGGCAGGACGATCGTGCTGTGCGGACCGCACGGCTCGGGCCAGACGGTGAAGGCCGCCAACCAGCTGATCGTCGCGGTCAACATCCAGGCATGCGCCGAGGCCGTGGTCTTCCTGGAGAAGTCCGGCGTCGACCTGGCCGCGGCCCTCGACGTCCTGAACGGCGGACTGGCCGGCTCGACGGTCCTGACCCGCAAGAAGGACAACTTCCTCAAGCGGGACTTCGCCCCGGGCTTCCGGATCGACCTGCACCACAAGGACATGGGCATCGTCACGGACGCCGCCCGCAACGTCGGTGCCGCCCTGCCCGTCGGCGCGGTCGTGGCCCAGCTGGTCGCCTCGCTGCGCGCACAGGGCGACGGCGGGCTGGACCACTCGGCGCTGCTGCGTGCCGTCGAGCGCCTCTCCGGCTCCCAGGTCTGACACCCCCGGCCCTGTCACAGGGCCCCCCGAACTCCGGGTCGCGGTGGCGCTGACACCTGTCCTGTCGCGCCCAGGCGCTGCCGCGGCCCGGAATCATCTCCTCCAATTTCAACAAACTGTTGACGTTCCGTTCCCGGCGAATCTACGCTCCTGGGGCCGTCAGCAGCCCCAGTACGGAAGGTCTCCATGTCGAAGCGTGTGCTCACGACCGAGTCAGGCGCCCCGGTCGCCGACAACCAGAACTCCGCCACGGCCGGCGCCGGTGGGCCGATCCTCCTCCAGGACCAGCACCTGCTGGAGAAGCTCGCCCGCTTCAACCGCGAGCGCATCCCGGAGCGCGTCGTCCACGCCCGCGGCTCCGGCGCGTACGGCTACTTCGAGGTGACGGACGACGTCACGGGCTTCACCCGCGCCGACTTCCTCTCCGAGGTGGGCCGACGCACCGAGACGTTCATCCGGTTCTCGACGGTCGCCGACTCCCTCGGCGGCGCGGACGCCGTACGCGACCCGCGGGGCTTCGCCCTCAAGTTCTACACGGACGAGGGCAATTACGACCTCGTCGGCAACAACAGCCCGGTGTTCTTCATCAAGGACCCGATCAAGTTCCCCGACTTCATCCACTCCCAGAAGCGCGACCCGTTCACGGGCCGCCAGGAGCCGGACAACGTCTGGGACTTCTGGGCGCACTCCCCCGAGGCGACGCACCAGATCACCTGGCTGATGGGTGACCGCGGCATCCCCGCCTCGTACCGCCACATGAACGGCTACGGCTCGCACACCTACCAGTGGACGAACGCGGCGGGCGAGGCCTTCTTCGTGAAGTACCACTTCAAGACGAACCAGGGCGTGCGCTCCCTCTCCGCCGACCAGGGCGCCGAGCTCGCCGGCAAGGACGCCTCCTCGCACCAGACGGATCTGCTCCAGGCCATCGAGCGCGGGGTCAACCCGTCGTGGACGCTGCACGTGCAGGTCATGCCGGCCGCGGAGGCCGCCGACTACCGCTTCAACCCGTTCGACGTCACCAAGGTGTGGCCGCACAGCGACTATCCGCTGCAGCGGGTGGGCCGCCTGGTCCTCGACCGCAACCCGGACAACGTGTTCGCCGAGGTCGAGCAGGCCGCCTTCTCCCCGAACAACTTCGTGCCGGGCATCGGCCCGTCGCCGGACAAGATGCTGCAGGGCCGGCTGTTCGCGTACGCCGACGCGCACCGCTACCGGCTGGGCATCAACCACACCCAGCTCCCGGTCAACGCGCCGAAGGCTGCCGTCGTCGACAACTACGGCCGCGACGGCCTGCACGCGACGCGCTACGGCTCGCGCCAGGACAAGAACTACGAGCCCAACTCGTACTCCGGTCCCGCGGAGACCGGCGCGGCCCTGGCCGCTCCGCTCGCCGTCCACGGCTGGACGGGTACGCACGAGGCTCCGGCCCACACGAAGGACGACGACTTCTTCCAGGCCGGAGAGCTCTACCGGCTGATGTCGGCGGACGAGAAGGACCGGCTGATCGCCAACATCGCCGGCGGCCTCTCGCAGGTCACCCGCGACGACGTGATCGAGAAGAACCTGGCCCACTTCCATGCCGCGGACGCCGACTACGGCACCCGCGTGGAGAAGGCGGTCCGCGCGCTGCGCGAGGACTGACCCTCCCTCCCCATGGGCCCTGCCCGTGCCGCGCACACCCGGATGAGGGGTCATGCGCGGCGCGGGCAGGACGAGGCCGCGGCGGCGGACGACGCCAGTGCGGTGGCGAAGGGCCCGGACGGCCCGGCTTCTGACCTGAAGAAGCCGGGGCGCCGGCCCGGTCACCGCCGCCGCGGCCCCCTGTTCCGAGGGGCGGGGGGGCCCGGCCAAAACCGGCGCCCCGCCCCCCGTTTAGGTCGGCGGG